>CAZGKX010000024.1:2524-8039 GCA_964525945.1 uncultured Legionellaceae bacterium | reverse complement strand
AGGAATTCTCTGTTGTTTTATATGCGTGTTCAGTATGCGATCGCCGATGAGCCGATTGCATACTCCCCTCACTAGCTGTTCCGTTATTGCGCTTTCTTTCACTCGCGTGACGAGTCCAGAATGATTGTGCTGCCGGGTATTCCATTCATCCATTCCTGCCAGCAACGCATCATTTTGATGAATCGCCAAAGACGGTCCTTCCGCTAAAACATTTAAATGGGCATCGGTAACAATGGTTGCTATTTCAATGATACGATCTTGTTCCGGGCTAAGCCCGGTCATTTCTAAGTCGATCCAAATTAAATTTTGATTATGTTTCATGTTTTCCCAAAATAGTTTTTACACATGCAATACGGTGTTGCTGCAATGTGGATTTAATAACATCACCCGAGGTTTGACGTGTGATGAAACCTTGCTCGATCAATAATTTGGCCGATATTTTACTGGATTCAGCCAATAAATGACGCCACTTGTTTGCCTGTGGATAAGCCGTTTCCAACGGTCGACCACGCGCGTCTGCCTCACAAACGGTTAATAATTTATCAAAAAGCTCCGGTCGACGAAAAGCGTCTGTTTGTTCCATCACCCGAAGGATCGTTTCTGGTCGTAACTCGTCCAAACGGTGAATGTTTAAATGGTAACGAGACACTGTGATTGCAAATTTACGGTAATTCGTGGGAATACGCAAACGTTGGCACAATGTTTCGATGACGGGCACACCCAATTCTTCGTGCCCTCGTTGCGTAGGCCATGCCGCCATGGGAGTGCATGCTTTGCCAAGATCATGGACCAGGGTGCCAAAACGAACCAGCGTATCGTTCGATAAGCGAACGGCTTCTTGAAGCGCTAACATGGTATGCACACCCGAATCCACTTCTGGATGGTATGTTTTAGGGTTAGGCGAGCCATACAAACGATCAAGTTCGGGAAAGATGATGCGCAAAGCGTCACAAGAACGCAACGTTGCAATAAACATGTCTGGGTTTTTTTCTTGCAAACTGCTGAACAATTCTTGCGCCACGCGTTCAGGCACTAAATGAGACAATTCGCCTTGCCGCACCATGGCATACATCAAGGCCCGGGTTTCATTTGCAACCTTAAAGCCCAAATGATGGTAACGCGCCATAAATCGTGCAACCCGTAACACGCGCACAGGATCTTCAATGAAGGCAGGTGAAACATGCCGTAAAATTTTATGGCGGAGATCAGATTGGCCTTGGTAAGGATCAATGATCTGTCCTTGTGCATCCATGGCAATGGCATTGATGGTGAGATCACGCCGCGCTAAATCTTCTTCTAACGTCACATGAGGGTTAAAATCACATGAAAAGCCATAATAGCCAGGCGCCGATTTGCGTTCTGTTCGTGCTAAAGCATATTCTTCTTGGGTTTCAGGGTGTAAAAAAACGGGGAAATCGCGGCCAACTTGTTGGTATTTTTGATCCAGCAACATTTTCGGGGTTGCGCCAATGACGACCCAATCGCGTTCTTTAACGGGATACCCCAATAATTGATCACGGACAGCGCCACCCACCAAGTATGCTTTCATTAATTGTTAATTAGCCTCATAATTTGTTTTTAGCATGTCATTATAGTTGGTAAAAATCAACATGAGCAAACGACGCTTATCCAAGCAACAATCCACACGCATACAAAACAGGCAACAACAATATCAAATCGACCCCGGTATTGATGAAACCCTCCTTTTTGTGGGGTTGGTGATCACAAGCCACGGCCGACGTTCCTTGATTGAAACTGAAACGGGTGCGCGCGTACGATGTGCCATTCGGCAAAACATGGAAACCCTGGTGGCAGGAGATCGTGTCATTTGGACCATGATTGGCCCTGAGCAAGGCGTAGTGCTCCGTCATTACCCCCGAACCAGCGTGCTCGGTCGCCCAGACAAACACGGGAAATTAAGGCCCGTGGCTGCCAATATTAGCCAGTTGATCATTGTCACAGCAGTGAAACCGGAAATATCTTGGACCCTCTTGGACAGTTACTTGGTCATCGCAGAGTGCCTTGGCATAGAACCCTGCATTGTGCTGAATAAAACCGATATAAGTTGTGAACCCTTGAAAAAAGAATTAAACCATTATCAGCAGTTAGGTTATCAGCTTCTATTCACCAATCATCTTGATGGAGAAATGAAGGCATTGCAAAAAGCATGCGATCATCAAACCAGTGTTTTTGTCGGCCAATCAGGGGTGGGAAAATCATCTTTGATTGCTCGCCTTATTCCCGAACAATCCGCACAAATACAAACAGCGGATATCTCGCTCAATTCAGAATTAGGCTGTCACACCACCACCAATTCTCAGTTGTACCATTTGCCCACCGGTGGCGCTCTCATTGACTCACCCGGTGTTCGGGAGTTTGGCTTATGGCATATGCCAGCGCACGATATCCTGAAAGGATTTCGTGAATTTCAGCCCTATACAAACCAATGCAAATTCCGCAATTGCAATCACCACCATACGCCCGGTTGCGCATTGCAAGAAGCCATTAAAAAAAATTTGGTATCCCACAAACGTTATGAAAATTATGTTAAAATCAGTACACAATTTGCAAAATAATCGCTTCCAAAGGGTGACTCATGCTTAAATATTTTTCTTTTGCCAACATGACGGCCGGTTTTGTGGCAGTTTTAATTGGCTTTACGGGCTCTGCAGCCATTGTTTTTCAAGCCGCAACCACTGCTGGGGCCTCACCTGCGGAAATCAGCTCTTGGCTTTTTGCCTTGGGTTTGAGCATTGCCGTGACCTGCATCGGTTTTTCCCGCTATTACCGCATGCCTATTTTAATCGGTTGGTCCACACCCGGTGCCGCGTTACTCGTCACCAGCCTAGCCGGTGTGTCAATGCCAGAAGCCATTGGTGCTTTTATTTTTTCCGCTTTTTTAACCATCCTCGCGGGTACAACGGGTTTATTTGAAACCATAATGAACCGTATTCCCCGCTCACTGACATCGGCCATGCTTGCTGGCATTCTTTTGCATTTTGGAATGAATGTGTTCGTGGCCATGCAAAGCCAAGTCACGTTGGTTTGTGCCATGCTCATGGCATACTTGATAGGAAAACGCTTTTACCCCCGCTATATTATTCTTATTGTGTTGCTGGTCGGCGTCTTTACAGCCAATTGGGAAGGTTTGTTTTATTTGGATCATATAAAACTCAGTTTGCCAATGCCCATTTTTACATCGCCTGTTTTTACCCTGTCAACATTGATCAGTGTGGGTATCCCTCTGTTTATTGTGAACACGACCTCGCAAAACATTCCCGGTATTGCTGTGTTGCACAGCTCAGGTTATACCCCACCTATTTCCAAATTGGTGAGCTGGTCGGGTTTAACCATGCTGATACTCGCCCCGTTTGGTTGTTTCTCCATAGGTTTTGCGGCGATGCCGGCCTCGATGTGCACCGGCAAAGAAGCGGACAACAACACTGCAAATCGGTACAAATCCACTATTTTTGCGGGCCTTTGTTGGCTCATCATCGGAGCATTCGGGGCAACGGTGGTCGCTATCTTCTTTTCTTTTCCCAAAGAGCTGGTGATGGCTCTTGCTGGTTTGGCTTTGCTGAGCACCATAAGTTCAAGTTTAAAAACGGCTTTGGAAGAAGAAACGCATCGAGAACCCGCCATAATAACACTGCTTGTTTGCGCCTCGGGTGTTTCATTGCTCGGTATTGGTGCTGCATTTTGGGGTTTGATTGCTGGCATTCTTTCATCGACGTGTTTAAATTGGAACAAAAAGGAAATCAAGATCGCAACAGCAACGTCTTGATAACAAAAGATCTTTATTTTGTGTGCAGACCCAAAGTGCATTGTTCCAAGTGCATGTCTTTTGTGTAATATACCGATTGTATGGATCTCAAAAACAAATGATCAATGGAAGCATCTGTCTCCGTTGCATTTGTAGGGTAGATCAAACGTGGAGGCTAGAATGCCTATTTACAGCGTCTGTTTCTAATCCAGGGCATTTTATCTCGTGCAAGTAACTTAACATTTTGTTACGTGTATCGCCTCGAGGCTTTGCTTTTACCACACCAATGAGTTTTTCCACCGTATCAGCAACGTTGGTGGCGTCTTTAAGATCCTGCGACAATGTTTTTGGGAAAAAATTCATCTTGGATTTTGGAACGACTGGATCAAGTAAATTCAGGCGGAATAAGACATATTTCAAACATTGTTGATTCAAATTAACAGGGGATTGATGCTTATTGGCCGCGTTCAATTTGTTCAATATTTCAGTTTGCGTATGTTTATCAAACGTATTCAACAACTGTGTAAAACGTAGGTTAAGATTAAGTTTTATAACATGCGGAGAATCACTGTTTACACACATACTCATAAATTGATCAAGGCAGTTTTGAATACTCGTGCCTTTAGAGGTTTTTTTTCGAGAAACCGCCATTAAAACCTCGAATAAACTCTCTGGCGTGTAGAGCTTTGTTGATTTAAAAACTTCTCCATCCACAACGGACTGCAACCAATTTTTAGTCACTTTTGAACGGCAAAGCGTGGTAATAAAACTGGCATCAAGAGCAGCAGGCTTTATTAATTCGTCCATGGCCGTTACATAAATCTCTATTGCATCGGTAAAATTATCGGACGTGAAAAGTGGCAAGAATGCGTCAAACACCGGTTTAACAATGCGAGGGATTGTATTTTCATAATCTTCGTAAGCAATGGTTTCTGAGCTTTCAAAAAAAATTTGAAATTTGGTGGTTAATAAAGAAAAAAATAAAACCAAAGCTTGTTCTTTAATTTGTTCTGCATCTCGAAAGGATTTGTGTCGAGAGGCGGCGCGCATCTCATCAATATGGGATTTTTTTCCCCCTTCAATGACAGGGCCAAAATGCAGGTATGGTGCATAATCCATGATCAAGCATGCAAAACGATGCAAAGCTGACGCCGAGCATTGTGTTCCCCCTTTTCGATCAATTTGCTCCGTTTCATCCATTAACAGTTGAAACGCACCAAAGTAGGTTTCTTTAAAGCTACTGTTGATGTCGTTCAAAATAATCCGCTGCTCATTAAGCCGCTGGCGTGCAGCATTGGAGAGCTTTAAATAAATATTGTTGTGAAATGCACGGAATTTCTTTTCAATAATGTCAATTTTGGCATCATTTTGGTATTGTATCTGGATTAACCCGACGGGATCCATGGATTCCACCAAATCCTTAAGGGCTAAAATAATAAACGACTCAATAGGCTCATCTTGCTCTGCCCACCTCACAATGTCTCTGTACTTATAAAATTTAGAATCACATAAACGCTCCATTTCCGTATCAGAAAGTCGCCCTTGCGAACCTGGCTTAAAGAACGTGCCAACGGCTTTAAATTTTCCCAAGCAATTATCAACTAAAATGAGCCTATCTATATCGGGACACGCGTCATCTGTATCTTCTAAAATAAAATGTTGACTGTAATGTTACTAGAGATTTCACTCAAGTTCTATAACATCTAAATTAGTTGTACAGAAAAGGTTTTTATTTATTTTGAAGTTCGACTT
>CAZGKX010000024.1:0-2514 GCA_964525945.1 uncultured Legionellaceae bacterium | reverse complement strand
GTAATAATTGTCCGATATCTTCTTGGCCCCACTCAAAAGCTGAGCCAAACGTATCCAATGGGCATTTACGCCTGTTTGTTTGCATAAATAATTGTTTTTAGAATAACGAATTTCCAACCATCGCGCGTCATAGAGCTGGGCAAGCGCGTGTATGACGTCTTCATCAATTTCAGTTTTCTCATTGAGCAACGCATCAAGTTTTGCAATAAATGTCTTAATAGTAACAGATTGGTCTTTTCCTAATAGCGGCAATGCATTTCGCACGGTGTTGATGTTGAGAAAATTACCCATTTCTTGGTCGGAATACAATGCGTCCAATTCAATGGCATCAGCAATAAAAGAAGCATCATACGTGCATAGCCACTCGGCTATTGCCACCATTTGGTCATCAAATTTACATTGATGGTCCTGTAAAAAAGACAAAAAAATATCATTTAAATACACAGTTTTGTCAGGTAAATGTATTTTTTGAGTGTATAAACAACTCACATCATCAAGAGAGCAATCACTCAGATGTCTTGACCATGCTAAAAAATCCTTCCGAAATTGTTTAAGCTCACTCGGTTGCCCACCAGCATCTGCATTTCGTTTTAATTTAAAGTATTGCTCAACTAATTTAACCAGATCCGGCAATAAATGCCTGGGGCATTCCGCCTCTTCATTGCCATGTGGTAAAACACTGCGATCCAAGTAAGAACGGAAATTTTCGTAAGGTTTATTGCCAAACTCGTAATAAATTGAATCCTGTTTACCCCTTACTTTAAGTAAGTTGGTTAAAGATTCGGGCTTTATCGTTGGCATTAAAAATAAGATATAGCTGGTATCTAAATAGCCTGCGCTAAATAATAACTGCGCTAACCGAATCCACGGATTTGTTTTCTTTTCTTCATCGGATAAATAATCATAATTATCCCCTGTGTGCTCTATCTCTACCCAATGTCGGTAATAAATACCTTTCAATGTTTCAATAATAGTTGCATCGATAAAATCAGTGCTGTTTAAGGTGATAAGCAACAACTCAATCGCTTCATCTTTATAATTATCGCTTTTCTTTAAGTCAATCAGTTTTTTTCGGAGTGTATTGGTATGGAAAAAAGCAGGGCCTACTTTTAACTCTTTATAGACGGTATTTAGCTCCGTTGCTGTGCACATCAATGTCGCATCAAACTCGGACAACCAACGGGCAAGACCAATGATCATATCATCCAGCTCATCCTTATTTAAATTGAATATGCAACCGTGCAATATTTCGATTAAATAATAATCTGCGCCGTTAACCTTGACGACTTGACCGTATAAATTGTTCACATCATCGATCGCACATTTATTGAGTAAATCGCCCCACAGCAACAATTGAGGTTTAAAATTTAAATTTAAGTCCACATGCGCTGCTTTTTCACTAAAATACAAATCGATTAACGCCAGCAAAGGAGGCAATAAATGCGAAGGTAATTTACCACGCAGAGGCCAATTTTCAACTTCTATCGCTTTAAGTGCTTCCCATATAGTCTTGTACATTGCGCGGGCGTAACTAAAGGGCAGATCACCCTCTTTAGCAATGATTCGTGAAAGTTCGCGTAAAGTCAGGGGACGCGGTACTGTTTGCTTAAAATCACTAAATGTTGAAAGCGAGCAACCTACCTCCAGGCGTACAAACAAGCCGCGCACTGCCATCAATTGGGGTGCAACATCCGCTTTCAAGGTATCGGATACATAAAAAATGCGTAGATCAAAACGTGGGTAACAACCATTCGCGACCAGCAATGCATTAAATAAATGACCAGAAACATATTCGTTTTTGCTGCCATTCATTAATTTCAGCAACCCTGTTTGAAAAGTCTCAAATTTATCTGCTGCTATGGTAATGATTTCTGGGGGCAAGTTTCTTCGTATATAGATTAAAGAATTTTTCCCTTCAATAAATAAATAAGAATTAATGTATTGCTCATCCGTAAGATTAGGCAGTTTAGATACAATGCGAACAATGCAATCCGCATGATGATCAGCAAGACGTTGCAAAAGAATGGGATCTTTGGCGTGTTGAATGCCTGGCATAAGGATTTGTAAATAATCTTTGTCTGTTATCTGTGACAAATCATACGCAAGCTTGATCCAACATTGATTGCTCTCACTGTATTCCGCGATGGTGTAATCGTGGTATATATCGATATCGGCAATGCTTTTCCAGCGGTTTAAAAAAATGATGTCCCATTTAAGCTGATGAAAATGAAATTCGTCGTCAGGATCAAACTCTGTAATCACGGGGTTTTTTTGCATTCGATTTAAAAAATTTGCATCAAATTCTGTCAAATCATTGGCTGCTTTAAGTTCCTCAATAAAATTTAAAATACGTTGGACCAACATAAAACAATATTTCCTGTTAGGCAAAACAAAAATTCAATTGGCTATTCCAATAAAATTGGAACCTTGAGCATGCGCAGTGTATGATTTTAGAACGCAAAAAAAAAGCGGCCCGAGGCCGCTTTAGCAATAAAACCCTGGCAATGACCTACT
>CAZGKX010000023.1:33032-34343 GCA_964525945.1 uncultured Legionellaceae bacterium | reverse complement strand
AGGTTTATGGAGAATATAGCTATAAGTACCGATAACAAGACCGTCGTATGGGAAGGGTGGGACCTGAGCAGGATAATGGAAAAGGGCGAGCTTGAACTTGGCAAGGAAGTGGGCGGGGGGTTGAGGGTGGGTTTTAAAACGCCTGTTGCCCAGGATGAGACGCAATATCAGCCTGTCAAGCCGCAGAGCGAGTTGGGATTGGAATATCAGTTCGATACAAAAGATGAGCTCCTCAAAAACGGGACATTGAAATTTAAGGCAAGGGAGAACGAAGAATTTTTCGGGGTAGAGAAAAAATATAGGTTTTAAAACGCGGAGAGGATATGCAATTAGACAGAATTTATAGCAGGTTTGTAAATAAATCACCTGCTCGGGGCTCATATCCTGAATATCAATGGTTATGCTTAACACTTTTGCCAATGCCGCAGCGGCATTGTTATCGAAGGTAGGCAGCAATGATTCCCTAGCATCGCTCACCCTATCCACCGGCAAATACGCTCTGTAAAGATTACGATTTTCACAAATTTCATCCAAAGCCATTTGTCGCAGCGTGTAGGCCAAATCATCAGCGAGCTTAGGCATTTTTTCTTTTAATTCACGAAGGCATTGCAGTGGGGTGAGAAGTGCCGTGTTGGTAGGCGCATATTCAGGAAAATAACGAACATGTGCCTTCAAGACGAGATTGATCAGCTGGGTCTTAACCCGGGGGTGAATCATAAAATCATCGAAACGGAGCAACACCCATTCGGCCAGGCTTTTAAAACCGCAACCGCCCGCATCAATGATAGCCAAAGAAGCAGTGGTATTTTTCTTTTCCACTTGTCGAAAGAAATGTTGGCTTGGTGAAGCCATAAATACTCCAATTACTATTTTTTTTAATACTATTTACAGTATACTGTAAAAATTACAGTCTGTGGGGATTTATAAAGTACATTATTTTTAGCGTAAGATCATTAACATAACGGCAGATCACTCACATCTCTCATTTGATAAGCATTAGGAAGCCCATGTCCCTCCTGATTATAGCTGTTTTGGTTATTTTACTCCTGTGTCAGGGACGAATTTGGCAACACCAATGGTCTATAAAACAATGGCATAAAAAACTAAAGATTCATCAACACCATGCAACATTTCAAGCACTTTATGCCGATGTAAATGGTTTTACCCTCTCTAAACAAGCACGTTCAAACAATGATGCAATGGAGTATGTGTATGGTGAAATCGACTTTATTTCATTTGTAGCCTTGCTTTCTTTAGCAAACCCTAACAACGACACCATTTTCTATGACTTAGGCAGTGGCACTGGCAAAG
>CAZGKX010000023.1:30121-33022 GCA_964525945.1 uncultured Legionellaceae bacterium | reverse complement strand
GCAGTGGTGGCCTGTGCCCTGGTGTTTGGGGTGAAAAAAAGTTGTGGTATAGAATTATTCCCCACGCTCCACAATGCAGCATTGCAAGTCAACGATCGTTTAAATTCATACAGCCGCGACGCAGCATATCATTGTCCACCGCCCTCGTTGCAATTTATTAACGGTAATTTTCTTCACGCCAATTTTAAGGATGCAACCCTTATTTTTATCAATGCCACGGCGTATTTCGGACCGACATGGCTAGCGTTAAATGAATGTCTTGCACAGTTGCCTACACCAACCACAGTTATCACCACCAGCAAAAAACTCCAAGCACCAGCATTTTCCGTGGTTAAAAGCACTTGGGTAGACATGAGCTGGGGCCGCGTTCAAGCTTATATTCATACCAATCAAGTCTTGTAGAAGTAATATTTTAAAACCAATGGATTATTTACTTTCCAAGTTCTATACTTTTACGTAAGATAAATGCTTGATATCTAAATAATAAGCAGTTAACCGAGGTGGGTATGATTAAATCTGAACTCATTGACAATCTTTCTGCAAAAATGATGCACTTGCCTGAAAAACAAGTCGCTGACAGCATCAACCACATTATCGAGTTAATGAGCACCACGTTGATTGATAAAGGGCGTATTGAAATCCGAGGCTTTGGCAGTTTTTCATTGCATTATCGGCCGCCACGCAACGCTCATAACCCTAAAACAGGTGAAAAAGTCGTGACGGCCGCTAAATACAGCCCTCATTTTAAGCCCGGCAAAGAGCTACGTGAACGCATCGATGCGTCCCGTGTTCATCATCCCATCCAGGACGATGATTAACCGGAAAACAAACCCAAACTCAAGTACGGGGTAAAGTAACGCCTTGTTGGCCTTGGTATTTACCGCCTCGATCACGGTATGACACCGAACACACCTCGGTTCCCTCTAAAAATATCATTTGGGCAACCCCTTCATTGGCATAAATTTTAGCAGGTAGCGTGGTTGTGTTAGAGAACTCTAACGTGACATGACCTTCCCATTCGGGCTCCAAAGGCGTCACATTAACAATAATACCGCAACGTGCGTAAGTGGATTTGCCCAAGCAAATGGTCAAGACATTGCGAGGAATGCGAAAGTATTCTACGGTACGCGCCAAGGCAAACGAATTAGGTGGGATAATACAAACATCCGACTGAACGTCGACAAAACTATTTGCATCAAAAGATTTTGGATCAACAATTGCTGAGTTGATGTTGGTAAAAATCTTGAATTCATTCGAGCACCGTACATCGTAACCATAACTGGAAACACCATACGAAATGATTTTTCCCGTGTCATTTTCTCGAACTTGGCGTGGCTCAAATGGCGAAATCATGCCATGTTCCAAGGCCATTTGTTCTATCCATCGATCTGCTTTGATTGACATAATAAACCCTTATTGAATACACGCTCTTATCATAAAGCATAGCCACCCGAAAAACGACTTCTTTAGAAATAAACGCCAATTTGCGCCAATAAGGTATCAGCGGCACCACCTGTTCCTACGGTATTAGCGTTGGTGAAACCGACGGGAGCGATGCCATTGGCGTATTGATTTCTATTAAAATCAATGTCATGACGGTATTCTAAACTTTCTACAGTGTCTTTCCAGATAGAAATATTAAACACACCGCTGATACGATGTTGTGGAAGGTTTAATGCCAATGTATCTTGAGACCATTGGTAACCCAAAGCAAACGACGATGGTCGACTAAACGCCATAAATGTTACACCGCCTTCAACCTGCACCGCTTGCGGAAGAGCTCCCTTGCCATTGAAACTTAAATCTTCGGCATGAAAACGGCTGGCAGCACCCACCCATTCAGCTGTTAAATTATAACGATCATAGCTTATGCTGGCATGAACACCGACAGCAGGAACTTTATGCACATCTTCAGAACCGTTGGTGGGTGAAGCAAATCCACCAAAATTCCCCACATTTAACCCGGGGGTAGAGCCTGAAAATTGCATGCCGCCTGAATCATTGATCGAACTGATATAACTGGCACCGATTTCACCGGTACCATCAAGAACATCTAAAATATAACCTGCATTTACACCACCGACAGCCGAATTGCCTTCTGTGGTATCACTCCTAAAACCGTAAACCGCGGCAAAAAGCCCACTTTCTTTTTGAGATTTATAGCCAAAAATAACAGGACGGGATTTTGTGCGCGTCAAACGCATGGGCAAAGTGGCACTGACCATCGATGTTGAATAACGTCCAAACGGTGCGAACAATTGCCCTGCTGTCACATAATAAGGTGATTCATCGAGGTCACCAATATTGACAAACCCCATGTTCAACGCCAACGCCGAATTTGCCACACGTTGCCCACCTACGGAAGGGGGTGCGGCATCATAAGCCAATGACATATACGCTTCAACTTTATCATTGAGCAAAGCGGCTACGTCCAACTCATTTGAACCCAACGTCCAATCGCCACGCGATTCTCCCATGTAGGGTTGGCCCAAGATACCTATAGGTTCAGCTTTACCACTTAACGCAATGATTGGCATTTTAGGAACAGGATAACCAATTTTTTCATAAGCGCGGTACAAACTGCGACGCTGTTGCATCAAGCGAATATCGCGGTTAATACTGGAAATATTGACAATATAATCGGAACCATCAAATGCAGGGCGACTGCCTAAATAAGGGGACGTCACCACGGGAGTACCTGCAATATACGTCACGACATGGTTATCAGCAACCAACGCCGTTGGGTAAAATTCCAGTGATTCAGGATCAGCATCTGGGGCATTGATGCTTACAGAACTGGTATGAAAAGGTGTTAACTGGGGATGCAATCTTTTCGGTGTGTTTTGAGCTTGCCCCCTCCCTGCAATGGGTTTTGCTCGTTTGGTCACTTTCTTTGGTTTT
>CAZGKX010000023.1:25022-30111 GCA_964525945.1 uncultured Legionellaceae bacterium | reverse complement strand
TGGAGCTGTTTGAGCAGGTGCTTGTTGCTGCTTGGCCAATTGTGCTTGCAAACGGTTAAGTTGTGCTTGCAAGGCTCGGGATTGTTCTTGTAAATGTTGCATTTCTTTTTGCAACTCAGCGTCACTAGCGAAAACAAATGATGAGTTTAACAAGCTCGCTGTGAACAGAATGAGAGCGATATGTTTCATGCAACCAACCTCCTGGCTATATTTTTTACTTTTTTGGCGGATTATACAGCGCATGGATTAAACTGACCATACTTTAGATGATCATATTTCACAATTTTATGAGAGGAAAATTCACAGAAAATTAAAACAAAGACAGTTACTGAGTATTTTTGAAATTTATAAAAAAACCCATCGCAGCGATGGGTTTTTTAAGGGATTACAAACGTGTATTAAGCAACGTTTCCTAGCCATTTCAAACCAATGAAAGGACCTTGTAAACCGAAGTCGCTGTCTGCGCCATCTGCACCAATTTGGTGATTTTGATGAACGTTGAAGTAGTTAACCCACATCCAACCAGCATCCAACGTCAAATCGCCTTGTGCCATAGCATAAGTATAAGTTGCACCTAATTTGGCTTCTAACTCAGGAACGATTGATGTTTTAGAACCACTCACTGCGATAGCATTGCCTAGAGAATCAGCATAGCTTGAATTGTACTTGCTGCTTCCTGCTAAAAGTGCAGCTGCGCCATTCGCGTAGATACCTAAGCCATTGCCCCAATCGTAAGCCATATCTGCGCCTAAACGAGGACCAAAGCCATTGTATGATGGGTTGAATGAACCAGAGTGCTCGTAAACACCTGCTAATGTTCCAAAAGGAGTAACCGCTTCGATACCGTCAATAGCAGCATGTGTAGACGTGTTTGTTATACGAGCGTATTGCGCACCACCATGGAAACGAATGCTTTTGTTTTCACCAAAATCAACATGCTGACCAAATTCTAAGTTAACAGCATCCCAATGGGGATCAATGCTCAATGAAGAAGGACCATGTTCAATTTCAATAAGACCTAAGGGGCCAACGCTGATTGGAGTTAACGCGCCACCTGGACGAGTATGGCTGTTTGATTTGCTTAAATGATACCAGTTCAGGTTAATGTCATTGCCTGTATTGAAGTGGTATGCGCCTTCAATCATAAAACCCCAGTTGTATTGTGGGTTTATGCCATGAGCATGCGAAGGAACGCCAGCAGGCGAAATTGTTCGTTGAGACGCAAAACCACTGCTTAAGCTAGGCTCTAAATACAACGCTTTACCACCGAATTCCCAAGCTGTTGCTTCGCAAGGAACAGTAACGTTAACAGCACTGCATACAGGTCCCATGGAACCAGCGAATGCTGCACTGCTTCCAAGAGCAAGAACAGCTACTGCTGTTTTTTTCAGATTTAACATATATCTCTCCACTTTTTATTATTAAATTTCCGTTTTTCTTAAAGCTACAATTCAGCATTTGACTCTCGTACGCATCATCGCTCTAAGTCCGAAAACGTACTTGAAACGATTATCTAGCCTCAATTCCTCAGTGTCAACCATAATGCTGTAAAATCACAACAACACTAATTTAACACAGACTTATGCTTACTCATGATGCACATGGATGAACAAGCATATAATTATTAGATATTTTAATTCTGTCAAGTCTTTCAGAAAAAAAACCTTTGACGTCGAAATATTCATATTTTACATAGCAAAATTGAACCAAAAACATGCTATTCTTGTGTTTTTTTAACATCTTTTAGGTACTTTATTTGTGTCAACCCTAACCTTACGCCGTCCAGACGATTGGCATGTTCATTTACGGGATCATCTCCTCTTGCAAGACACTGTTCCAGCCACCGCCAAGCATTTTGCTCGGGCGTTGATCATGCCCAATTTACAACCACCGTTAACAACATTAAGCAGCCTTGTAAATTATCACCAGCGCATATTAAGACAGGTGAATGACTCCGCTAATTTTACCCCTTATTTATCGTTTTATTTAAATGAAACGGTGACACCAGAGGAATTACTGCAAGCAACGCAGTATCCTTATATTCTTGGTGCAAAACTTTACCCTGCCGGCGCAACCACAAACTCCGCACAAGGCGCCCAATCCATTAAAGCACTCTATCCATTGTTTGAAGCCATGCAAAACAATAACCTGGTGCTGCAAATCCATGGAGAAGTCACACACGGGGATATTTTTGAACGCGAAACCTTATTCATTGAGGAGCATTTACGCCCACTGATTCAAAATTTCCCTCAACTGCGTATCGTCCTTGAGCACATCTCCACCCGAGCTGCAGTTGATTTTGTAATGAATGCTCCCCACACGCTGGCGGCAACGATAACACCCCATCATTTGATGTTTAACCGCAACCAATTGCTCGCCGGTGGCATCAAACCTCATTATTATTGTTTACCCATTTTAAAGCACGAGTTGGATCAAAAGGCCTTGCAGCAGGCGGCAATGAGTGGCAATGGTAAATTTTTTGCTGGAACAGACAGCGCCCCCCATCCACAATCGCAAAAAGAAAGCGCGTGTGGATGCGCAGGGATTTATTCCGCCCCATATGCCTTGGCGATGTACGCACAATTGTTTGATGGCTTTGGACAATTAAACAGGTTGAATGATTTTATGAGTGGTTATGGCGCCAATTTTTACCAGTTGCCGCTAACAGAACAAACCATAGAGCTCATTAAAAAACCACAAATGATCCCTTCGTCATTACCTCTCGGTGATGACAAGGTCATCCCCTTGGCTGCCGGCAGCGTTCTGGAGTGGAGTGTACATGCCCCCAACTAAATCGATCAAAGACAGATTCCGCGGATTTTTACCGGTTGTTGTCGATGTAGAAACAGCAGGCGTTGATCCACAAAACAATGCCTTGTTGGAAATGTGCGTGGTGTTGCTGGATGTGGATGAAGCCGGGTATTTTTTTCCAAAAACTCGTTTTTTTGAACATATTTTACCGTTTGAACACGCTGTTCTTGATCCAAAATCACTGGCGTTTAATCAAATTGATCCATTCCAACCGCTACGCTTCGCGATTGATGAGAAATTGGCATTGGAGCGTTTGTTTCTACCCATCAAACAGGCTTTAAAACAACATAATTGCCAACGCGCTGTTTTAGTGGGGCATAATGCGTGGTTTGATTTATTGTTTGTAAAAGCCGCTGTGGAGCGAACCGGTGTTAAATCACCATTCCATGATTTCACTTGTTTTGATACGGCAACTTTGGCAGGCTTTATGTATGGACAAACGGTCTTAGCAAAAGCAATGAGCGCCGCGAAAATTCCATTTGATGCAAAGGAAGCGCATTCAGCAATATACGACGCTGAAAAAACGGCAGAATTGTTTTGTTTGATGGTTAACCATTGGCAGGATTGCCAGTGAATTACCGAGCCGCGACCGTAAAATCGTGGCTCGGTTTAATGTTGCTTACAAAGAATCAGAGTGTTCGGCCAGGTATTCTGCAACCCCTTTAGGCGATGCTTTCATACCTGCTTGTCCTTTTTGCCAGCCAGCAGGGCAAACTTCCCCGCTTTCTTCAAAAAATTGCACGGCATCAATGATGCGCACTAATTCATCAATGTTGCGGCCAATCGGTAAATCATTGACGATTTGTGAGCGAACCATGCCTTTTGCATCGATCACAAAAGCACCACGGAAGGCCACACCAGCAACAGGATGCTCTACGCCATATGCCTGGCAAATCGCATGCGTCATGTCAGCGGCCATGGTGTATTTGACGGGACCAATACCACCATTTTGCACTGCCGTGTTACGGTAAGCATTGTGGGTAAAATGAGAATCAATTGAAACTGCAATAACTTCAACACCGCGTTGTGTAAATTCGTCCATGCGATGGTTTAAAGCCAGTAATTCAGAAGGACAAACAAAGGTGAAATCCAACGGGTAGAAAAAAATCAAACCAAACTTATCCCGGATGCTGTCATGCAAATTAAATTTATCAACGATTTCACCATTACCAAGTACGGCAGGAACGGTAAAATCTGGCGCTTTACGCCCAACTAAGACACTCATTGCTATCTCCATTAAATATCGTCTTAATAAGTTTATACCGTAGCAGCTTCCCGCAGCAAGTGCTCTAACTCACCTTGCTCGTACATTTCAGCAATAATGTCGGAACCACCGACCAATACACCTTTCACATATAACTGAGGAAAAGTAGGCCAATCAGCGTATTGCGGCAATGATTGTCGAATATCAGGATTTGCCAAGACATCAACGTAGGCAAAATCGACACCGCAGGCATCAATGCATTGCACCGCACGCGCAGAAAAACCACATTGTGGCTTTTTAGGGCTGCCTTTCATGTACAATAAAATAGCATTGTCTTCAATTTGTTTCTTAATTTTTTCAATAGTTTCCACAACGCACCTTTAATCATTATCACAAACCCTCATTATGGCGAAATTCAGACCAAATTGCAACTGGGCTGGCCTTGCTTCTCCGGTTAGAATTGAAAATGTTATGCATCCTGCTACACTGGATGGTTCAATACTTAAGGAGATCGTTCATGCCGTTTACTTTACCCCCATTACCCTATGCAAAGGATGCTTTAGCACCTCATATATCGCAAGAAACGCTTGAATACCATTATGGTAAACACCATCAAACCTACGTCACCAATTTAAACAAGCTAGTAGCAGACACAGATTATGCAGCCATGTCCTTGGAAGACATTGTAAAAAAATCATCCGGCGGTATTTTTAACAACGCGGCTCAAGTATGGAACCATACCTTCTACTGGCATTGCTTATCACCCAACGGTGGCGGTGAGCCCAAAGGTCAGGTAGGCGATGCCATTATCAAGGCGTTCGGATCATTTGCGGCCTTCAAAGAACAATTCACTCAAACGGCCATCACCACATTTGGTTCCGGTTGGGCATGGCTTGTTCAAGACAGCCAAGGCCATTTAAAACTCATCAGCACAAGCAATGCCGCAACACCCATGACCGAAGGTTTAACCGCTTTATTGACATGCGATGTTTGGGAACATGCTTATTACATTGATTATCGCAATGCTCGACCCGATTATTTGAATGCGTTCTGGGCATTGGTCAATTGGGATTT
>CAZGKX010000023.1:13829-25012 GCA_964525945.1 uncultured Legionellaceae bacterium | reverse complement strand
TCATTCATTACCTGCTATAACCCGTTGCCAATGTCGTTTACCCATGGCCAAGGAGCTTGGTTATTCGATGAACAAGGTAAAGCCTATCTGGATGCCTTTAGTGGTATAGGCGTTTGTGGTTTGGGGCACGCCCATCCCGATGTCACAAAGACCATCCAGCAGCAAGCTGCCAAATTACTGCACATTTCCAATGGATTTTTAATCAAAGAACAAGAGTTGCTCGCTTCAAAGCTAACAACATTAACCGGCATGCAACAGATTTTTTTTGCAAACTCCGGCGCAGAGGCCAATGAAGCGGCCATCAAATTATCCAGACTATTTGGCCACAAAAAAGGCATAGAAACACCTTCCGTGATCGTCATGGAAGGTGCCTTTCATGGCAGAACCATGGCCACATTAACCGCTTCGGGATCGCGCAAAGTTCAAGCCGGTTTTGAACCGTTTGTTCCCGGTTTTATTCGAGCGCCCTTTAATGATATCGAAGCCATTCGCACCATCGCCAGCAACCGCAATGACGTGGTGGCAATCATGTTGGAGCCCATTCAAGGGGAAGGTGGAATTCGTCTTGCAGACAAAGCCTATTTACGCGGTTTAGCGGCCGTGTGCAAAGAACATGATTGGTTGCTCATTTTTGATGAGGTCCAAACGGGCAATGGTCGTACAGGGACATTGTTTGCTTACATGGATCTCGAAGTAAAACCTGACATTTTAACCACAGCCAAAGGGCTGGCCAATGGGGTTCCCATCAGTGCCTGCCTCATGAACCAACGCGCTTCCGATTTATTCAAACCAGGCAATCAAGGTTCAACGTTTGGCGGCAATCCACTGGCGTGTGCAACGGCGCTGACCGTGTTGGAAGTGATTGAACGGGATAAATTGTGCGAACGTGTACATAAAAACGGTGGGTTTTTGAAAGAAAAACTACTCAGCGCCTTGGGAGAGCACCCCAATGTGCGTGGTATCCGGGGCAAAGGCTATATGCTTGGTGTGGAATTGGATAGACCTGCCCAGGACATAAAAGCAATCGCGCTGCAGCATGGCTTGTTATTAAATGTCACAGCCGAATCGGTTATTCGATTGTTACCACCACTCATTCTCAGCGACCAAGAAACCGAGGAACTGATCAAACGTTTGGTGATGACGATCCAGGAATTTGTGTCTAAATAGTTGAGTACGATAATTTAACAAAAGCAGCTACATTCTCTTCCATACCACGGAGGTAAAATGATCCAGCAAGAAGAAATACGATCAATTGTGGATGAAGAAGACTTTGAGGACGAATTTTTTGAAGTAAAACTGATTCATAAACACAAACATGATCAAGCTGTTGTGGAGGGAGAGATCTCTCGTCCGATGCTGATTTCGTCAAGTGGCGGTGGCGGCCACATTGCCGCGGCGAATGCTCTTACCTCCTTGTTTGACAAAGCACAACTGGATAAATACCAACCTGTACCCTACGAGCAAAAAGTCAGCACGTTGATGGGTTTATCCATTTTTACAGCCTCTCAAATCAATAATTTTGAATCCATTCAATCCATTATCGAAGCATTAAATTTACCCGTTTTACCCGACCATGTGAAATTAAGGCGAGCGATCAACCAACTCAAAAGTGACACGCCGCGGTATTACATTGACATGTTGCTCGATGTCTATCCGACGGGTTATGAAAACGCAGCCATCTGGAATACATTGCAACGCGAAGATAAAAAAAATGAATTGACCAAACTGGTGGCGTTACAAGCTCATAATGATCGTGCTTTTTCAGACACTGTTTATAATCATTACTTGAAATTATTGCTGGACGCAGACAATCAGGGCAGGCCTTACACGGAAATTATCAGCACTCAAGTTATTGGCTTAAAAGCATTGTGCAAAGCGGTCAAAAAATACAACGAACTTAAACATAAAAATATAAAAATTCACCAATACGTGACCGACCTACCCACAAAAGGCGCCACCCATTTTTTTAATGCACTCACCGGTTTGAAGCCAGCCTATCAACAACAAATGAACCTTTATGCCGTCGGCATGAATAAAGACATCATCGATCATTATTTTCCACAAGGCCAAGCCTTCAATGGGTTATATGATCTTGAACCCAAAGACAATCCAATGATTAGACCTGGCTTTTACGATCCGGCCAATGATAACAGCCAGAATTTTGATAAAGAAGTAACACTGCATTTAAAAGATCAGTCGACCCACGCCGTTCACCCCCATGAGAAAATTGCCACCATTATGTTAGGCAGTCAAGGCGGAGATGATCCCGGGCAATATATCCCTGGATTGTTGCAAAATGGCATGGACAAAATTTTTATTTTTGGTGGAGGTAACGAAGACATCGCTAAAAAAATTCGTGAACTACCTTGCTACCCAGAAAATGCTGGGCGCATTGTGCTGTTGGACAAACAAGATGATCCGTTTATCGCCGAAGTCATGACGCGTAGCAATGTATTGATTATACGGTCAGGGGGTTTGAGCGTCATGGAACAAATGGCCATGAATCACAATGAAGAACAAGTTATTTTGATCCATCACGCTGATGCGGAAACCGAAGAGCTCCAATCAGGGATCGCGTGGGAAGATTGCAACGCGGAAGAAATGATAAAGTCGCTGGATAACATTCGGGTTGAAAAAACCAGTCCCTCCAGGTGCTTTAGACAAATAAGACGACTGCTTAACACCCATGCTGCGGATATGGCGGATATTGAGCAAAACTGGGACGAAAGTGCCGGTAGTTTGGAAGGCATTGATGAAAATTGGCAGGTCATTGAGCCCGCTAAGATTTAAACCCTCTTTGCCGCACCACTTCATACAAAGACACACCGGTGGCTACAGAAACGTTTAAACTGCTGACGGAGCCCAACATCGGCAATGCAAATAAACCGTCACATAGATCGCGGGTTAAACGCCGCATCCCATTGCCTTCCGCACCCATGACCAGCGCCATGGGTGTTTTGCAGTCCAGCTGATAAATGGAGTGCTCAGCTTCCCCTGCTGCCCCGTAAATCCACACCCCTAGGGTTTTAATCATTTCCATGGCGCGCGCCAAATTGGTTACACGCACCAACGGTACAGATTCTGCTGCACCGCAAGCCACTTTACTGACCACAGGCGTGATGGTGGCATTTTTATCTTTAGGAATGATCACAAAATCGACACCGGCCCCATCCGCACAGCGCAAACAAGCGCCTAAATTATGCGGGTCAGTCACGCCATCTAAAATCAAGATCAGCGCTGGTTTTTGGCTCAAATCAACCAGTTCCTCTAAATCGCGCTCCGTGTATTCTGGCAGTTTGCCGGCGATCGCCACCACGCCTTGGTGGTTAAAGTCAGCAAACCGTTGGGTCATTTTGGAGGCGGGCAAACGTTCGACCAACACATGTGCTTGCATGGCCATGTCCAATAATGCCTGCATGCGGTTGTCCACCCGCTCTTCATTCACAATCAAGCGTTTTGTAGAGCGGTAACTGTTTTTTAATAACGCGGTTACTGCATGCACACCATAGACATAATGTTCACTCATCACGCGCCTCTTCTTGTTCAACAGGCTCGAAATCTATTTTACGTTCGTCCAAGTCAACACGAGCCACCAACACCGTCATTTTATCGCCCAATCGATAGACTCGTCCGGTGCGTTCGCCCGTTAAACGGTGTTTCACCGAATCAAACGCATAATAATCATTTTTTAACGATGTAACATGAATAAGACCTTCGACATAAATATCATTGAGCTCAACAAAAATACCAAAACCGGTCACGGCAGAGATTTTTCCAGCAAAAACTTGCCCCAACTTATCCTGCATGTACTCACATTTTAGCCAAGCAATCACTTCACGCGTTGCCTCGTCGGCACGGCGTTCCGTTGCAGAGCAATGTTTACCCAGTCGGTTCATATCATCTTCGGAATAACCGAATTTATTGGCCTCAGTATGGTCCATTAAAAAACCCACCGCCCGATGGATCAATAAATCCGGGTAGCGACGAATTGGAGACGTAAAATGGGTGTAAGCTGAATAAGCCAAGCCAAAATGGCCGTCGTTTGCTTCAATGTATTGGGCTTGTTTTAGAGAGCGCAACATCACCATTTCAATCAAATGCTTTTCCGGCCTATCGCCAATGGCGGCAATCGTTTTTTGGAAATCTTTCGGTGTAGGTTTTTTACCCCCCCCCAATTGCATGCCCAATTCGCCTAAAAATTTCCGAAGAGCAATAATTTTATCTTCTTCGGGAGGCGCATGCACGCGATACAAGGTGGCTATTTTAGCTTTTTCCAGAAAACGAGCGGTAGCAACATTGGCCGCTAACATGCATTCTTCAATCAATCGATGAGCATCATTGCGAATAACAGGAATTATTTTTTGAATTTTCCTGTTTTCATCAAACTCGATTTTGGTTTCTGTGGTGTCAAAATCCATTGCTCCACGTGCTTTACGTGTTTTAAGAAGAATGCCATAAAGCCCATGCAATGAATGTAATAAAGGTAGAATATCCTGATGCTTGTCATCGGTTTCGTTATTTTCCAACCATTGACCGACTTGGTTGTAGGTTAAACGCGCTTTGGAATGGATCACTGCGCGGTAAAATCGGGATCGACTGATCTTGCCGTCCGCTGTAATCGCCATCTCCGCGACCATACAAAGCCTATCCACATGAGGATTCAAAGAACAAATACCATTGGACAATGCTTCGGGCAACATCGGTACCACTTTACCTGGAAAATAAACCGAATTACCACGACGAGCCGCTTCTTTGTCCAGAGATGAACCAACTTGTACATAATGACTCACATCGGCAATCGCCACATACAGTTGGAACCCCCCTTTGGGCTTTTCATAACAATACACCGCATCATCAAAATCCCTGGCATCTTCACCATCGATGGTGACAAAGGGTAGTTCGCGCAAATCAGTGCGGTTATGCAACTCACTTTCATCGACGTGCTGAGGAATTTTGGCCACGGCCATGCTCACATCCTCTGGCCATGCCGATGGAATGCCGTGCGCCAGAATAGCCACTTCAATTTCCATCCCAGGCGCCATATGTTCGCCCAAAACATGGATAATTTTACCAACAGCCTGCATGCGTTTGCTGGGATACGTTAACACTTCCACCAAAACAATTTGGCCATTTTTTGCACCTAAACTCAACTCCAACGCAATCGTAATGTCTTGTGTTAATCGTTTGCTGTCCGGCACAACAAAACCAACACCATGCTCGGAAAAAAACCGTCCGACGATGGTCTTGTTGACATGTTCAATCACTTCGTGAACTTTGCCTTCCGCACGTCCTCGTCGATCCACACCAGACTGATACACAAGAACCGCATCCCCATGCATCACAGCGCGCATTTCTTTGGCAGACAGGATCATGTCATCGCCGCCATCATCTGGGATAAAAAACCCATAGCCATCTGGATGAGCTTGGACAGTGCCCCGTTGTAAATTAATTCGCTCAAACAAGCAAAAACGACCGCGTCGATCTTGCATGAGCTGCCCATCACGTAACATGGCTTTAATTCGAAAACCCAACGCTTCTTGTTTGCTTTCTGCCTCAACGTCCAACGCCGTGATCAGTTGATTACGCGTCATGGGCCGTCCATAATCTTGCAAAATCTGCATGATGTATTCACGACTTGGAATGGGCTCAGGGTATTTTTCACTTTCTCGTTTATAATGGGGGTCTTTGTGTTTTTTGCTCATGTTTCACCAAGTAAGGTTTTATTGCGCCTGTGTTGGCGCGGACAATACAAATCCGCGACGTTCAATATAGGCTGTTAATGGTGACAACGCCATATTTTCACCAGCCCAGAATGTGCCCGAAGTATTTGCCGGCAATTTGGCATTGGTCCATTGACAAACAGCGACCACGGCATTGCACTGAATTTGTTGCTCATGCCCCGGCTTGGATTCAATGCAACTGAGGGAAAACGCTTTACCATTTAAAGCGAGTGCAGACCAATTGCCTGCTTGTAACTGACTGCTCCAACCCGCGCTTGCGCCGGCATTCGTGACCGGGTGCGTCATCCAAAGATCAGTTTCGGATAAATTATGAATCATAACCACAGTCGATGTAGACGCCGGTAAATTGATCTGTTCACCGTTCACCACAAAAGGCGTGCAGCCCGCTGGGAATATTTCCTCAGCATTTGCAGTCAAACTGGAACAAATAACAATAAACGCCAACAATAATCGCATACCACAGCCTTGTGTTTGTTTTGGATAGCTTACCATGAACAAGGTATGAGAAACATATCTATATGCGTTGCCCCTCTGAATACCAAAAACTCAGTTGCGCAGAGCATAGTTGTGGTATACTTTTTCTCTTCAACGGTACAACATTACACAGAGCAGAATGAACATACTCAATTATTTACCTGAAATAGCCGTATTGCACCGCAACTGCATCACACAATGGAAAAGCAATGGTGTTTATTTGCAACATGAAGATTTTTTAAAAATTGTTGAAGAAAATCATGCCTTTAATTATCAGCTCTGGCATGCAGAAGATCGTGCTCGTCGGGATGATATGGGGTATGAACACGTTTATCAAGCAAAACGGGAAATCGATCAGCACAATCAACAACGCAATAACCGAATGGAAGCAATGGACGAATGGTTATTTGTGAAATTGCAACCCGCCAATAGTGCAAACTGTCCCGTGCATTCGGAAACACCGGGCATGATGATTGATCGTTTGTCCATTTTAGCCCTGAAAGCTTACCACATGGCATTGCAAACGCATCGCACCGACGTGAATGAACAACATCTCCAAACATGCCGTAATAAATTAAGCGTGATTGAATTGCAACAGCAACAATTACACCGTTGTTTGCTAGCATTACTGACTGAAACCCTGGCCAAAACACGTACCTTTAAAGTTTATCACCAATTTAAAATGTACAATGATCCCGCCCTCAACCCCGAGCTTTACCATACGCGACAACAAACATCAGAATAACCAAGCTAGTTGGTTCCTGATAAACCACGGGTGAGCGTTGGTACTGGTCTGTAACCTTGTGAGCCCGCGGAGGTATCGACCGATTCAAAAGAAGGTGATGATTCAGAGTGATTCAATCCCAAAGACGGCTTATTATGGACGTGGGCTGAACCAAAAAAAGAAATGGATTTGTGGCGAGCGAGATCTGTTTTACGGGATTCTTTTGCTTTGTCTGAACTGGGTTTGTGTAAACCAGGGTGATAGCTTGCAGTCTTTTTACGCTCGGGAGGCGAGCTTTTTGACGGTGGATGTTGCTCCTCTGGGGTTGGGGCACTTACGTTGTCTTGTTCAAGCTCAATGGGTGGGCTAGCGCTGTTGGTATCAACCACCTCATCCACCGCGGCGCGCCCAAAACCTCGGGCCAACGCCCTTAAGAAGAGCACGATAGCAAATCCCACAGAGCATAGACAAGACACCACAAATAAAACAGGGGTTTCTTGCGGGTCTTGCACAGCACTCCCAGTAAACCACTCCAAAAACTTGAAGCCCTTCCCCCAGCCCGATAAAAGCGCTCGGAACATTTCCCAGAAATCCACCCAAGAAAGGGAATCTTGAGAAGGAATGGATGCTCCCCAAAGATCCGCTTTCAACCCATCAATTTTTTCAGATGAACAAACGGTATACGCTTTTTGCTTTTTATCTTTGAGATTAGTGATGAAGTCGTAGAGACGTTTGTAAGCCAGAGGATCTTGTTGTGTGGTTTTGTGGGCTTGCGCGCTGTGCAGAAACAATGCCTGGGCAGTAAACCCGATTAAACATGCCACCCCAGCAACCGCACAACCTATGACAAACATTGGCGGGCATGGGGCGGCACAAATAAGACAGATAGTGGCAACCATGTACATCAGACTGGTCACCGCACTGTAGGCGGCTAAACCATTGCGCAAGCCTTCCAGACCCGCCGTCCAAAATGTTAACGCCATCTGCTTCTTTAACAGCTCCCGGCATTCATCAAAGGCGTTCATGGTTGCGCCAAGATCATTGACCAATTTATCTTGTGTCGTGAAAAACTGCTCACGCTCAGCGTCAGTGGCTCTTTGGTCAGGATCATCGTCGTCCTCAGACGTTGCAATCACAAGCGATAGATCGCCCAATTCGGTCAATAAAATATCTAATTTTTTCTCAAGTAAAATTAATTTAACTTTCGTCGCAGAGCTTTCTAATTTTAGCTGGAAACCGTACTCTTCATGCAGGCGAGCAACAATGAAAACGGCAGTCATCGCCGCTGAAAAAATGGCCAATGCAAAGAAAAATTGGGGGGTAAAAAGAGCCAATCCTAAGATACCCATGCACGTGTACATGCCATCCACAACACCGCCGTAGAACGTGGAAGCATAACACTCTGCCTTTAATAAAGCGGACTGGCGCGCAATTTTTGCTTCCACTCCCAAGCTATACGTTGCCCACTGCGATGAATTAAGTCCCAATTTAGAGGGGCTTATCCCTCCGTGTTGTTCAAGCAGCTGTTGAACTTGATCTTGGGTTGGGGACAAGAGATTTTTATTATTCCTAACAGAGTGCAAATACTGTTCAAACCGTTCGCATCGATCTTGGCGAACGGCGTGCGGCTGACCAAGCGGATCAATGTAAAAAATTTGTGTTTTTTGTTGTTTTTTGCCTTGCATATAAACAAAAGAATTGGCATAGGACAGATCACCGGCAGACGGCAAGGTCGCTAAGAAATGAAGTTCTGCATTGACCACCTCCTCTCTGTTCCATGTTCCTTTTTCTAATTTGAGTTTGGTGAGTTTTCGTTGCAATGCATGGGTAAAATTTTGTTGATAAAGATCT
This sequence comes from uncultured Legionellaceae bacterium, assembly GCA_964525945.1. GTDB lineage: Bacteria > Pseudomonadota > Gammaproteobacteria > Legionellales > Legionellaceae > CAZGKX01. The sequence goes on along the minus strand of CAZGKX010000023.1, from coordinate 16,222 downwards.
TTCAGCGCTGACTCGAATTGTACGGGGTTGTGAACGTTAACAACGTCCAATTGCCCATCTTCGTTAACATAATGCAACGGCTGCTTTTCTTTGGGCCCATAACCTTTTGCGGAGGTCTGCTTATAAATAGCCTCTGCATAACGTATTTGCAATGAGTTACGATCTGAATTTTGGTCATCTTGCAAATCCTCAAGCAGCTCAGCAAAGACCTCACATTCGCTTTGTTTAATTTCGGTTTCTTCGATGGCACCGGCGTGGTTGATCACCGCATAATAAATGCGACCGCTGTTCTCATACACATAAAGTTTATTGGGTGCCAAGCCATTGATAGGTTTGTTAAACGCTAGGGTATAGCCTTGTAAAAAGATGTAGGAGTTTATATACGTTTTGTTAACAGGAGGGACGTAATCAGTGTTTTCAATATCTTGATACAGTGCGGCAAAGCTTTTGTTATAAGGTAGTTCATCTTCGACACCAAAAGGAAGGTTCATCGATTCAATAATGTCCTGGCTCAAAGCCGCATATTGATAAGATGCTCCATCATCCCAACCGATCCAATATTCATCCCCTCGTTGGACAAGGGTTGCTTTTTTTAAATCATTGGGAAAATCCATACCCTCATCAAGAACCAGTAAATCGTAATCACAATCGGCTGTTGGTGGTCGCTGATTTAAGAGATGGAAAGCGCACCCTTTTGTACTCACTTCTTGGTACAAATTGGCATTGTTCTTCATCATGTCTTTGCGCGCATTTTTCATGCCGCGGCTCCAAAAACGATTTAGAACAGACAAGGCCGCTAATGCCAATCCAACGGGCAACAGCAGATAACGCAAATCCTCACCCAGCAATAGACTGGCCGCAGCAAGGGTGCTGCGCCAACCTTTATAGGCCCATTTTGAGGCTTTTAATAAATCACGGATGTAGGGCCATAGAAAAACAGCACAGCGATTAAACCAATTTTCATCATCTTCTTTGCAAGCAGTTCCTAATACGGAAAAACTAACCAGAGCAGCAGTTTCCATCAGCATGATGGCTATACCGGCGGGGGAGCTGAGCCACTCATGCACAGCATGGACAGGCGATGTAGAATCATTTTGGCTGATTAAGAAAATTTCGAAGGCGTATTTAGGGATACTGTAGGCAAGATTAAAGGCGTCGAGCGTTGCATACCAAGTGTAGACGGCATTGTCTTCGTCTAATTGTTTTGCATACTGGCGACCTTGAAGGCCCCACCGATTGGCGAGCTCGTCAAGAAAACTTGGGGCAACACCACTCTTTTGCTCGGTCGTCATGCTTTTCACAGGCAGCGGCTAAGATGGTGCACATTGTAACTGCCAAGCCATGAAATGGCAAGGAAAAATTCAAGTTGATCTGAAGAAACTCAAAAATGCACCGGCCATCGTGAATTATATCATAAAATTTTAAAAATAATAGAAATTTAAAACAATGCCTCTGTGCCTAAAGACACAAATCTGCTACGATCAGCAACATTTCATAACACCTATCAGTTGGAGATTTAATTTAATGCGGTTCGTTGCACTCCTTTTCTTGTTTTGTTCATCTTTAGCGGGATACGCTATGGCAGATAATGAAAAAATAATTTATGGCTTTATTGAAAAAGCAACGTTGGTTGATAAAGAACTGACGTTATCGGCAAAGCTCGATACGGGCGCTAAATCTGCATCCTTGAATGCGACGCACATCAAGGAAGTTTCGGTTGAAGGTAAACCTTATTTGCAATTTATTGTGCCCAGCAAAGAAGGCGATATTGCTTTTCAATGCGAATACGTTGGCAAGGTTCGAATTAAAGTACGCGAAGGCGAAGCCTCCGATATCAACCCTTTGCTCAGAAAATCCATCAATCGCCCGGTGGTGTTAATGCGTATAAAACTCGCCAACCAGGAACAAGTCGTTCGCGTTAATTTAACGAACCGCAAACGTTTCATCTATCCATTGTTACTGGGCAGAGAAGCAATCATTGCCTTTAACGGCATTATCGATCCTCAACGCAAATATACATTGCAAAACAAAGCGGGATAAATAATGAACTCAAATAAAAGACATCTCTATGGCTTGATCATCACCTTGTTTTTAGTGGGCATAGGTGTGTTTTTTTATCGACACCTGGTGCTTGATGTGCCTCTCACAGACACAGAAACAATCAACAGCTGGGTTGTTGAAGCCAATTTTCGTTTTGTGGCGGATCGCAATGTTCCTGTCAAGGCGAGTTTTACTATCCCTTACATGCCGCCGCATTTCGCCATCTTGGATGAATATTTCGTGGCTCAAAATTATGGGGTAACCACCAGTCTCCAGGGCGACAATCGCCGGGCAGTTTGGTCCTTACGCCGCAGCACCGGCAAACCACAATCATTGTATTACCGTGCCATATT
>CAZGKX010000023.1:4049-13811 GCA_964525945.1 uncultured Legionellaceae bacterium | reverse complement strand
ACAGACAACGATGAATTGCTGTTGGCCAAACCCCCGCGTTTTAAAGTCCAAACCCTGGAAGAAAATAAAAAATCGGCGGTAGACACCATCATTGGGCAAGCTCGGCAATCCTCCGCCGACATTCAAACCTTCGCACAAAGCACCATCAAAGAGCTGAATAAAAAAGATGGCAATGCCAAACTTTTGGTTGGCAATGATTTTGATGATGCCAATATCATCAACGCCACGATCCTGGTTTTAAATCAGGCGAAAATAAATGCCATACCTGTTCAAGGCATTTATTTAAAACAACAAAACAAAGCCGATTTTAAACTGTTACTCGGTGTTTACAACGATAAAGAATGGACGTTTATCAACCCGCGTACCGGTGCCACAGGGCTACCTAAAGATTTTCTCGTTTGGCAATACGGCAATGAACCCATGTTTGATGTGTTGGGCGGCAAAAAACCTCAATTCTTTCTAACCATTTCCCCCACCCCAATCAATGCACTGAGTGTGGCAAAAGCGCATGGCTTGCAAACTGAATCGCAGTTATTACGCTTTTCATTGTTGCAACTGCCCGTTCACGTGCAAGAGACCTATAAAATTTTGTTAACGGTCCCGGTGGGCGCGTTCATCATCTTGTTGCTGCGTAATTTTATTGGTTTAAGCACCTTTGGCACCTTTATGCCGGTGCTCATCGCATTGGCGTTTCGAGAAACACATGTCATTTGGGGCATCGTACTGTTCACGTTGATTGTATCGTTTGGTCTTATTGCCCGTTTTTACCTTGATCAATTGCGTTTACTGTTGGTGCCCAGGCTGGCTGCTATATTAACGGTTGTCATTCTATTGATGATATTTATCAGTGTGATCAGTCAAAATCTAGACCTTGAATCGGGTTTATCGGTTGCTCTGTTCCCCATGGTCATTCTGACCATGACCATTGAACGGATGTGCATTACCTGGGATGAGCGTGGTGCCGCCAGTGCCATTAAGTCCGGGATAGGCAGTTTGGTGGCTGCTGTTATCGCGTTCGGAGCCATGAATTATGCACCCTTACAATACTTGATGTTTGCGTTCCCGGAGCTGCTTTTAGCCTTGTTGGCAGTGATCCTTTGGTTTGGGCAATACCGTGGTTATCGATTATTTGAACTTGCACGCTTCAATGCCTTGGCAGGAGTAAAATAAATCATGTGGAAAAGGTATCATCAGTTACGCAGAGGAGGGATTTTAAGCATCAATCGTCGTAACAGTGATTATGTTTTACGCTATAATCGTCGCAAGCTCTATCCTTTGGTGGATGATAAATTAAAAACCAAACGCCTGGCCTTACAATCTGCCATTGCAGTCCCTGCCATGTATGAATTAATTGAAACAGAACATCAAATCAAAAAAATTGATCAATTGCTGCAGCCCTATACTGATTTTGTGATCAAACCCGCGTGCGGGGCCGGTGGTGATGGTATCTTGGTCATCACCGATCGCGTGTTTGGTCGTTATCGCCAAATCAATGGGAAATTATTAACCAGCCAAGAGTTAAGCTACCACCTTTCTTGTTTGTTATCGGGCGCCTATAGTCTCGGCGGCCATGCGGATTACGCGATCATTGAACGGCGCGTGATTGTGGATCCCGTGTTTGCAGAGGTGAGCCATGAGGGCGTACCGGATATTCGGATCATTAGTCTTCTGGGCTATCCAGCCATGGCAATGGTGCGCTTGCCAACCCGTTTATCGGGGGGGAAAGCCAACTTGCATCAAGGTGCCATCGGAGTTGGCGTCAATTTAGCCACAGGCATGACATTAGGGGGCGTTTTTCACAATGATGCCATTGATTACCATCCTGACACCTTAAACCCCATCGTCAATATTCAAGTGCCTTTTTGGGATAAAATTTTAGAAATTGCAGCAAGTTGTTACGAATTAACAGGTTTAGGTTATTTAGGCGTGGACATCGTGCTGGACAAAACCCAAGGGCCTTTGATGCTAGAGCTGAATGCCCGACCCGGTTTAAATATTCAAATCGCCAATCGCGAAGGTGTCTTGCAGCGTTACAAAGCCATCGAAGCACAACACGCGCTTCTACAAGGCAAAGAGTCCATTGCTGCCAGGGTGGCTTTTAGTCAACACACGTTTGCCCGGTAAGTCAGGAATTACAGCATGGAGTAACAAAACATGCGTTGGGTGCCAGGGGCATTGCCCCCACACACCGTGTCGTGTTGAGACCATGTATTATGCGGCGGGCTCTGGTGTGGGTATCACGCCAATTTGATGCACTTCAATGGCCAATGTTTTAAAGTAAGCATACGTCATGTAAAAATCACCTTTATCACCTGCAAATTTACTCCAAGAGTTGCGCAGGGTTAACAAACCTTTGTGCACATGCCCCTGCAAATCAATAGCCATGGCATTGTCATCGTAGCCTGTGATCACCATCTCATGCCCCGGTAATTCCTGTGCATCATTCAATTCAGCGGCAATTTCAGGCGTTAAGACCCAAGTGTCTAATAAGGCGTGATGGCTGCCAACGGCTCCTGCAACGCCTTTTTCCACGGCAGGCAATAAAACACCAAAGGTCAAGCGATCGCCTTTGCTCAAAGCATCTTTAACGGTGTTCAGCACATTGGCCATATCGGTTTTATCCAACGCCACATGAAACATGTCCAGCACAGGTGACCACATGACATTGTTGGGTTGTTCGCTGATGAGGTGGTATTGACTCGGCGTCATATCAGTTTGTGGTTCTGCCTCAGCCAAAGGGTAAACAAACACGTCACCGCAACCGTTTAATGCTTGTTGATCTTTGCTCACAATGCCAAACAGTTGGGTTTGATGAATAACCATTTCTGCCAATGAACCATTCCAACCACTTGGAATGTAGGCATTGTTTTCCAAATAACGCCCTAATTGCAATTGGCACAATTGACTGATGTAATCGCCTTTTTCCAAAGCTGCATCCATGGCCGCAGTGACAGCAAAAGTAACACAAGCGCCATGAGCCCCTTGATTCAACACCGGAACGTTGGCCATGCCACGTTGCACTTGAGATGGATGGCGGGAAATTCTCGGAGACGCCAGAGTTTGAGCGGGATGCATTGCTTTGTCAGCACGTAATTTTAAAATACGCTGCGCGTTATCGGACAATTGTATGTTCAATAAAGTAATTGGTTGAGGTTGTTCAGACTGCACTGAAAATGCATGTTGTGATGATGTTGGAGCCGGTAAATTTTGAGTCACCGTACCTGCCAGTTGCAAATCATCGGCAATAGCCACGCTGCTTGAAAAACAGGCCAACAGAACCCAAGCTGTTAATTTCATGCCAGTAATCTCCATAAAAAATAAACTGCGTAGGGAGATTACCATAAGGACGTCGTTGGATCACTAAAAAAGGCGCTGTTAAGCGCCTTTACAGAAAAGACAGATTAACGTCGATAAGCCGTGCCACCACGATGGTAAACATTACCATTGTTATGGTACGTCGTACCGTGATGGTAGACCGTGCCACCGCGATAACCATTGCGGTATGTTGTGCCATAACGATTGCCATAATACCTGCCGTTATTATAATAACCAGGCCGGCCGTAGTACCAACCCGTTCGATAACCATAACCACGGTAATTGGGCTGCGTGACCACCACATTGGGCACAAAAGGATTGGGCGATACGACCACAGTGGCTGCTTTCGCTGAGTGGCTAACCAATGAGCCTGCTATAAATAGAGTTCCTGCAAATATTCCGGCTAAACCCACCATGTTTATTTTCATACACTTTTCCATAACATTCTCCATTAGGCCTTTTTGTTAGCCTCTTAGAGTTAATATTAGACATAAACGTGTTTTTTTCAAGAAAATAATACAATTCATCGTAGTTCAAACCTGATCTGACGGATTGGTCTATACTATAGAGGATTTATTTTTAATTGACGCTTCTTTGTAGGTTGGGCCTTGGCCCAACGCAAGGTAGGCATGGCTTAAATTGTTGGGCCAAGGCCCAACCTACAAGTCAATTTAAAAGCAAAGCGGTATAGACAATAACTTTTTTGCGGGTAGAATATTCATGACATCCAATTTCAAAAATATTTTTTTAGACACGCAGTATTTTGCTAATCCTGAGGAAGCAAAACACGTTTTTGATCAAATAAAACATAGATTTCCTGATTTGTACTCAGAAAACGTGGATTCATCGCCTCCACAAAATACAGCATGTATGCAAATAACGATTGAGCAATGGCAAGCATGGCGGACCGATCTGCGCGCTAACGCCGCTCAAGAACCGCCCACAACGAATGTGGTCATTAAATCGTTACGCGCGGATCAAAATTGCTTTTACCGTAATTTTATAGAAACCATCACCAGCGGTGCTCGTAAACCTTTACGCAGCGGGACAAAAAAGGCGTTCACCGTCACAGGACAGGGCGTGTTTCAAAGACCAAACGACAAGGCCTCGAACAAACACCCTACCGCACCGCTGAAAACCCCACAATACACTGAACAACAAAAACAAGGATTTTCAAAAGCCCAATCCGCCTCACTTGCGACACCGGATCATGCCTGTAGGGTGTTTGGTTTTGATACCAGCCGCGAGTCGATATTGGTTGGGGCTCTTTTTGACGAAACCGATGTGTTATTTACCGATCGTAATTACATTTACGATGGCGGAACGGTCAATCGACCTTATGATTTTAACACTTTGGAAGCAGCCGCAGACTATCACGAGAGCAAACAACCCTACACGTTGTTTTCCAAAGAAAATTTGGCAGACTTTATCGTTGAAATAAAAAAGAAAAAAGACCAATACAATGAGGTTCTGGTCCGTTTGCGATGGGGCAATCAAAACAGGAGTAAAATTTTTATTGCATCCGACACATTAAGCAGCCGATTGCAAGCACAAGAATATGCACGCCTTTTAAAAAAACGTCTTGTTGAGCAAGGCGAGGTGGATGAAACATACACCGTACCCATTGTTTATTACATTCCAGAATCTCCTTTGCATTTTAAAACTTATTCACCCCTCGAACAGAGCATGGATACAATCGAAGCCAACCACATCCACCGAACACCCGAAGAACGGAATGCGGCCTATAACGCCGGTCACTTTCAATTTTTATTGGCGTTGCCACGCGATGCTATAAAAAATGCATTGCAAGAACCCCACAACGGACAACCTCTCCTTTGGACTATTTTAGAGCAAGGACTGGGGCACATTGTGCAATCATTGGCAGAAAAATTAGACCGTTCTTTTGAGGAAATATTGTTCGAATTCGATCTGCGCACCGCCACCGCCCCGCAACAGGTGTTGTACCATTTGATCGCACAAGACCACGACGCCATTGCACTTAAAATGATCCAACAACCTTCCTTTGCAATTCGTCAACTCACCTGCGTCGAATTAGGGCAAGACAATAACGATACCCTCGCTCATCTAGCCGTTCGAAAAAAGAAACGTGATATTCTCGACAGCCTTTTTAAAAAGGGTGCTCGGGTCAACCAAGCTACATGCGATGAACACGACAGTTTTTTGGGAAAAACCACACGTAAACTCGCCCCTGTTCATACAGCCGCAGAGATAGGCGATATAGAAAGTATCATTCGTTTAAGAGCCCATGGTGCAAATCTTAACCAAAAGACCCAAACTGGGGACACACCTTTGTCATATGCCATAATGTATGAGCAGATCGAGTTTGTGCAATATTTGATTAAACACGGTGTATCTATACATCAAAAAAACTCACACGGCGAAACTGCTATTTTTGATGCGGTGCGCACCGGCAATGCTGACCTGGTTACTTTGTTGATTGCAAACGGAGCGGTCCTTACGGAGCCCAACCCCAATTCCCAGACCCCATTGGCATTGGCTGCGGCAATGGGGAAAATAGATATCGTTAAAATAATTGTGGAAAAAAACAAGGGTATATTTAAAAAAAATAAAAATCCTCTCGCAGATCCACTTCTACTTGCAGGGTTAACTGGGTACCTCACGGTGGTTGAATATTTGGTTGCTAAAGGAGCACCCATCACTCATTTGCTTGCCGCCTCACAAAATGATTATAAAATTAGTAATGTAGCTGTCCGAACGTACATTAAAAATATCGCCAACAATGAAAAACAGTTGGGACAATGGCAAGCACAATTGCAGGAAATATTGCATATTGCAGTTACCCCCATGGCCCAAGCACAAGCTTATATGCAAGACGTTACTGAAACACCAAGGCAAGACGATGAAAAAATACGCACCCTTGAACGCACCATTGTTCCTTATATTTTGGAATGCATGTTGCATGAATTTAACAGCGATATCACTCAATACGCATTGCTGAACACAGAGGTTGCTGCTGATTTGCAACGTCAAACAAGCAGCATAGAACAGGCCGAAAAGACCACACCGCAGGAACGTTTATCCATGTTATCGCAAACCATAAAAGCCTTTCATGATCATCTGACCGAAGAATTGGCCAATCATGGCGTGAATAAAATTTCTCATTTATCTTATCTGCCACAATTTTTTCAAGCTCCCCCTCAAAAAATACCTTTGTTGGCAGAAATTAAGTTAAACATCAACAAACTGCATGCCCTAAAAACTCGTCCAGGGGGGCCTTAAATAAGGATTGAAGTGGGACGTTGGTCCTATAACTCTGAGGAATGGGCAATAAACAAACGTTTTAAAAATGGCAAACGGTTGCAGCCATTCAGCCCTATCCCTCGTAACAACGCCAATGGTGGCAATGGATTGGCAAACAAAGCTTTTAAACCCTCCATTAACGCGATGATTTGCCACACCGCGGATTTTCGTTGGCGTTGGTAAGCGCGCAAGGTGCGCATTGACCATTGATGGTTTTTTTCCGGTTGCAACAGGTTCAGCCATGCCATAACATCTGCCAATCCAACATTTAAACCTAGACCTGCTAAGGGGTGAATCGTGTGCGCCGCATCGCCCATCAACAACCAGTTGGCACCACTATAGGCTTTTGCATGGCGCATATGCAATGCAAATTGGTGGCGTTTGTCAATCACTTGCACCTGCCCTAACTTTTCCATAAAAGCACGGGTCAATTGTTGTGAAAAATCACCATCCGACAATGCCATAAGCCTTTTTGCGTGACGCGGCGCGGTTGACCACACAATGGAACATTGATTTGGGTCAGGCAACGGTAAAAACGCCAAAGGACCGTCCTTGTGAAACACTTGATAAGCGGTGTTTTGGTGCGGATGCTCGGTTTGAACCGTGGTCACAATGGCTTGTTGATGATAAGGCCAGCTGGTGACAGCCACACCTAAGCCTTCACGGGTCGCGGAAAAGGCCCCATCGGCCGCAATCAAAAGTTTGGTTTGCCAAACACTCGCTGGATTTTGCAATTGGATAAAACCTGGTTGTTGAATGATGGTATCAATGGTGCAATGCGGCACAACGGCAATGCTAGGCTGGTTAGTGATGGCATGTAACAATGCTTTTCTTAACACGGCTTCTTCGACAATCACGCCTAAGCGATCACTTTCCATGAGTCGAGCATCAAAATCAATACACGCCCCATTGGCAGCATCCCACACATGCATATGCCGATAAAGCGCCATGGCATGCAAGGGGATGGTTTGCCAAACCGCTAAGGATTCCAATAACCGTTGCGACGCTTGGTTGATGGCGTATACCCGTTTACTCAGTGTTGCTTCTTGCTGGGTCAAAGCGCCAGCATCAAGCAGAGCAACAGAAAACCCCTGTTGGTGCATGGCCAAAGCTGCCGTCAGGCCAACAACCCCCCCGCCAATCACCAGCACATCAAACATATTATTCATGAGCAAACACTCTTGAAGGTAAAGGTATGCCGCAAGCGAGATCGGAAGGTTCGCCGGCGTAGCCACGCGCATAGCGCATCAATGCAGTTTTGAGGAAAGGCGCATTGTCGAGCAAGGCAAGTGCAGTACCTCTTGCTAAACCGAAACCAGGCAGTTCCTTGGTAAACAATTCCACCAAACCATCCGTTAACCATGCCATGGTTGTGTGATCGTACTGCCGTACCTGTTGATAGTGCTGCAACATGTCAGCCGTTAATCCTTTTTCAACAATGCATTGCGCCAACATCGCCACATCACGCAGGCCTAAATTAAAACCTTGACCTGCGACAGGATGCAACGTGTGGGCAGCGTTGCCAATAAATACGATCGAATGCAGGACCGTTTGTTTCATAATGACTTGTCGTAACGGATACAGTACCCGCTTGCCGACTTTGGATAAACGCCCCAATCGATAACCAATGGTGCGTTGGACCCGCGCTAAAAATTCATCCTCCGCAACGGCCATGAGTTGATCTGCATCTTGTGGTGCAAGTGACCAAACCATTGCCGTGCGTTGCTGACTCATGGGCAATAAAGCCATAGGACCTGAGGGTGTAAATCGCTCATAGGCAATGTGCTGATGAGGGCGCAGCAAACCAATATTGGCAACCAGTGCGGATTGCGCATAATCTTTAATTTTTACGGGCAACTTGCAAAATTGACGAACTGCTGAATCGGCTCCATCTGCAGCAACCACCACTTGGGCACGCACGCTGAATTGTTGATCAAACTGTTGGACAGTGGCTATATTATGCTGCGGATCAAAGGCCACCAATTTTGCATGGGCCATCATCGAGGCTGAATCCAGCAGATGTGCGAGCACGCGTTGAATATCTTGCATTTCAACCACATACCCCAACGGTTCGTCCTCCTTGCTGTTTAGCAAAGTGCGCCCCCATTGGTTTTGTTCCGAAACATGGATTGTTTCAATGGCGGTGGCATGGGCTTGGAGCAACGGCCAAATCGCTAACATTTTTAAAATTTGGACGCTGGCCGGCGATAAAGCTAAACTACGCGCATCAAAATCCGCTTGCGTGCGCTCAGCGAGCGGGTGCGCATCAATTAATAACGCATTAACCCCCAATTGAGCAAGCGCCAGCAACATAATCGCACCGGTTAACCCGCCACCCACCACCAGAATATCGACGTCACGTTCAATCACGAAGCATTGCCTCAAGATCGTGAATATCCACCGGTAACGCCCCGGTCAAATTTTCATGCCCTGCTGCCGTCACCAAAATGTCATCTTCAATGCGCACACCAATGTTCCACCATTTTGGATCAACACCAGCCATGTTGGCGCCGATATACAACCCTGGTTCCACCGTCAACGCCATACCGGCTTCCAACGGCCGCCATTGCCCGGCTGTTTTATACAAACCACAATCATGCACATCAAGACCGAGCCAATGCCCTGAATTGTGCATGTAAAAAGGCGCGTACGCGGCTTGTTCAATGAGACTGTCTACCTCGCCGGTTAACAGCCCAAACTCTACCAAGCCTGCCGTTAAAATCCGAACGATGGTCAATTGGATATCATGCCATGCGGTGCCCGGTTTAACACAAGCAATTCCTGCTTTTTGCGCCTGCAATACCAGTTCGTAGATCAATCGCTGCTCAGCACTGAATTGGCCATTGATCGGAAAAGTACGTGTTACGTCGGCCGCATAATATTGGTATTCCGCACCGGCATCGATCAACACCAATTCTCCTGGGATTAACGGTTTGTTATTGTCGGTATAATGCAAAACACAAGCATTTTCACCGCCGGCAACAATGGAATCGTAAGCCACACTTCGACAACCTTGTTTGCTGAATTCGTATACAAGTTCGGCTTCTAACTCATATTCATTGCCAACGTGCCGACATGCGCGCATGGCACGCTTATGTGCAGCGACGGTGATACGTGCGGCTTCACGCATCAAATGAATTTCATGAGGACGTTTAAACAGCCTTA
>CAZGKX010000023.1:0-4039 GCA_964525945.1 uncultured Legionellaceae bacterium | reverse complement strand
CAGCCTTAATTCACTTAATAAGGGGCCAATATCGATAAAAGCACTGGGAGCGGCAACACCCCGTCTTACTTGCCCTTTGACCGCTTGCCAAGCTTGTATGAGACGCGCATCCCAGTGAGGACGATGACCCAAGGTATAATAAACCGCCTCTTTACCTGCTAAAAACTCTCGAAGCCGCGTATCAACCGTCGCCACGGAATAGGCGGCATTTACACCCAATACCTTACTGGCATCCTCTTGGCCTAAACGTTTACCCGTCCATTGCTCGCTTTGCGGATCACGCGGCCTGTTGAACAAATAGCTTTCGGCCTCAGACGTAATCAACAGCAAAGCATCCGGTTCAGTAAAACCTGTCAAGTAATAAAAATCGCTGTCTTGCCGAAATCGATAATGGCTATCGCCATTTCTAATTAACTCAGAAGCTGCAGGAATAAGCGCGATACTGTTTGACGACAAACACGCCGCTAATGCTTGGCGTCTCATTTGGTATTCATTTGGACCGGTCATGCAATTATCCTTTTAATGAGCGATGTCAGAATCACCTTTTTCAAATTTATTCGACAACAAGTCGCTGTGAATATGCAAAACTGCCATACGCGCATATTCACAAACCTCCATCAAAGCACGTTCGTCTTCTTCACCCACTTGCAGGGTTTGGTAGTCCAAGTGTGCGAATTCGGTCATGTGTTGGATCGCTTCTTGTGCATCTTCATCTTTGAGGTGTTCATAATTGATACCCGCCATGGTAACGCCTTGTGTAAATCCTTCACACCACTCACTAAATGCTTGAGCCCTTACAAATAAAGACGTTTGTTCATCGGGCAGTAGCAATTGAAATTCAAAACCAAGATGCGCTATTTGTTGCTGACTGATGGTGTACAAATTAAACAATGCCATGGCCACACTTCGTGTGTCCAAATCGGTGCGATGAGTTAACAAGGCTCGTACGTAATTTTCACCATCACGGCTTGCGCCAGCAGCAAGATAACCGCACATGACCCCATGCAATTCGCTGATGGAGATAGGTAATTCGAGAATGGCTGTGGATTCTAGTAATTCTTGATAATCAGGAAGTTGGTGTTGCAAGGTATGGTTTGCCATAGACGCCTAATCAAAATAAATCTTAATCATAACTGATTTAAAGAGTTAAGCCAAAGCCGAGATAAAGAAAATGCCCTCGCTGTCGTGATGGGCGCTTTTAATACCGTGCATAACATGCCAAGAAATGATCAAATATTGACATATAAAACAACATGCGTTAATATTGAACAACAAACTTGCCGTATTAATAGAGGATACTCATGGGACGTAAACAAGAAAAGCTCTTAAAAGACCAACTTAAAGCGCAACAATTTTTTTCTGAATTGGATGCCAGGGTTGCACAAGATCACTTTGCAGAAACAGCACAACAGCTCGCTAAAACTGCAGAAATGCTAAAAGATTTTGCCGAGATGGTAACTTCGGCTGTATCCGTGCAACCGCCCCCACCCTCACGCGGTAGTAAGATGAATTTTTTTACAGACGCTGGTGACGAAGATAGCCCCACGGACCATGATAGTCTCACGAACGATGAGAGCTCCATGGACAACGATAAGCCCGCACACAGGTATATTTAGATCTGAACAATCTTCTATAGGTGGGCACTGCACTTATTTGCCCACCACATCGAGCCGCGACCGTAAAGAAGCGGAGCAGTTTAGTTTCTTTACCGTTGCAATAAAATGCCATTATTCTTTATTCAATTGACCTTCAAAAGAATGAATGAACTCGGCCAATTGCAAGCGTTGTTGAGCTTGTTGTTGCTCACAAACGATCAACTCATGGCTGATGTGCAAAGCCGCTAATAACAACCCTTGAAAATTGTCCAAGCCTTTAAAGGTGTTTTTTTTATCCACCATGTGCTGGTTTAATTTTTTAGCGGCCAATTCTAAATTGGGTACTTCTTCTTCAGGGCATTTGATGGTGTACGATTTATTTAATAATTGAATGGTGCAAAGTGTGGTTTTTGTCATTTCCATTAAACCTGTGTTAAGCGTGCTGCGCAAATATTAACAATTTTGAGCTGCGCGAGCAAATTAGAATAGATGCCTTATGCTTGGCCCGCTGCAACAATGGCAAGCATGGTTACATTTTGCAATCCGCGCGGTAAATTATGGCCGCGTCGACCACGCTCCCCTTGGTAATGCTCAAGATCCGACGTCTTTAATGTAAAATGGCGTTTCCCGGCATGGACAATCAACGCATCCTGCGGTGAAATCACTTGAATATCAATAATATACTCTTCACGCAATTGCGCTTTAGCGCTCGGAATATTGATGAGTTTATTGCCTTTACCACGCACTAACTCGGGAAGATCTTGGGCTGAAAAAATAAGCAAACGTCCAATGTTCGTGACACATGCTACTTTTTGGGAGGCTTTATCAACCACCAATTTAGGTGGCAAAATTTGGCTGTTTTGAGGTAATTTAAAACACGATTTGCCGTTACGATTTTTAACATACAACTCACTCAACTTTGTTAAAAATCCGTAACCAGCATCATTCGATAGCAACACCCAATCCTCTGGCTCACCAGCAACCAAGGTTACAAACGACTGGCCATCGGCTGGATTTAATTTACCGGTAAGAGGCTCACCTTGACCTCTGGCCGAAGGCAAAGCATGACCAGGCAAGGTGTACACTTTGCCCTCGCTGTCAAAAAAAACAATTTGCTGGTTGCTGCGAGCATTGGTTTGGGCTTTAAATTCGTCACCCGCTTTATAGCTTAATTCACGACCATTCACATCCAATCCTTTCGCAGCGCGAATCCATCCTCGTTGCGAAAGCACCACGGTAATCGGCTCATTGGGGAGAATGTCCTCTTCTTTTAAAGCCTGCGAGTCTTGGCGCGTAATGACGGGTGAACGTCGGGCATCACCAAACGTGTCGCGATCAGCAACGATTTCTGCCTTGATTAAATTTTTCAAACGGCGTTCGCTACCTAGAATTTGCTGCAGTTTGTCACGCTCAGCACTTAACTCATCAAGCTCGGCCCGTAATTTATATTCTTCTAGCTTGGCAAGGTGGCGCAATTTCATATCAAGAATAGCATCTGCCTGGCGATCACTGAGTAAAAATCTTGTCATGAGCGCTTGTTTGGGATGTTCTGCTTCACGAATAATGGCAATCACTTCATCAATATTTAAATAAGCAATCAGCAACCCTTCTAACACATGCAGACGTTCCAACACTTTATCAAGACGGTATTGCAAACGTCGTTTTACCGTGCTTGTGCGAAAAATCAACCATTCATTTAAAATTTGCAGTAAATTTTTAACGCGTGGTTTGCCATCTAAACCAATCATATTAAAATTGACGCGATAATTGCGCTCCAAATCGGTCGTTGCAAACAAATGCAACATGAGAGCATCAACATCAATCCGGTTCGAGCGCGGGATAATGACCAAGCGAGTGGGGTGTTCGTGGTCTGACTCATCTCGTAAATCTTCAACCATAGGCAGCTTTTTTTGCTGCATTTGAGCGGCAATTTGCTCAATCACTTTGGCGCCCGACACTTGGTACGGCAGGGCCGTGATGACAACGGTGTGTTTTTCCACACAATAAATGGCCCGCATTTTAATGGAACCATTGCCTGTTTCATACATGCTATGAATAGCAGCTTGTGGAGTAATAATTTCTGCGGGTGTTGGAAAATCAGGCGCCTGCACGTATTGGCAGATCGTCTGCAACGTGGCCTCTGGATGATCCAGCAAATGAATACAGGCGTTGGCAACTTCTGTTAAATTATGCGGCAATATGTCGGAAGACATACCCACCGCAATGCCCATCGCGCCATTCAGCAACACATTCGGTAAACGTGCAGGTAATAAAGATGGCTCATGCAATGTGGCATCAAAATTATCGACCCAGTCCACCGTTCCTTGTTGCAACTCAGACAGTAGCAACTCTGCATACGCGGATAAGCGTGCTTCTGTGTAACGCATTGCTGCGAACGATTTGGGTTCATCGGGCGAACCCCAATTTCCTTGCCCATCCACAAA
>CAZGKX010000022.1:0-36589 GCA_964525945.1 uncultured Legionellaceae bacterium | reverse complement strand
CAGCATAAAATAGCGGCGGGATTACATGCTGCGGAGCAGGGTCGTGAGCAATTGGCTGCGGCTCGCCTGCAAGTGAAAGAAGAAATAAAACAAGCCAAACGGCAAGCTTCACAAATCATCGACGAGGCCAATCACACCGCGTTCCTGATCACCCGTGCTGCTAAAAACCAAGCCCATGCAGACATGCAACAGCAAACACAACGCTCCCTGGCACAACTCCACGAAGAAATGATGAAAACGCAACGTGTTTTGCAATCTGAAATCAATGACGTTGCCCGGCATTGCGCTGAAAAAATATTAGGTTCGCACCCAAAGACCTGTGTTAAGGGTGAGTAGCAGATCCTTTATACCCTTTTTTTGCAAAAACGCACTGAATTTTACTTCCTTCAATTATTGACCTATATTTGTACATATATGTCATTTTTTGGAGAATTACAATGCCTAAAGAAAAAACAGTCGATATGCATGGTAACATTGATGCAAAGGATGGTCATTTAAATGCGGACAGCAATGTGGGGGTGCACGTGGGGCCGTTTGATGCCTCTGTATCATCGTCAGGGCATTTCGGGAAAGATGGCTATAGTGTTGAGACTTCCAGCAACAGCAATGTGGGTGGGGTTTTAGGCTCTTCGGATAGCTATTCCGAATCAATGGGCAAAGATGGTATATCAACTCAACAACGTCATCGTGAAAATTTTTTTGGGCTACGGTCTTCGGAAAACAAAGATTTTAGCTTAGGTGCTGGGGGGATCAGCTCTTCGCATTCACAATCCGTTAAAGTGGGTGGTGTGGGTATCGAAAGCCACAGTCACGTTAAATTAGATGGCAGTGGGTTGTCTGTAGGTGATCATGCGAGCATTGCTGGAAAAAAAATGGGTTATAGTTTTAAGATTCCACCACCAAAGCTTCCTCATGCGCCCAATGTCACTGGCTTTTTCAAAGACGGCATTGAAAGCGCGAAAAAAGTGGCAGGACATGTCGCGCAGGTCGATGGTTTGCAGAAAATGACTGGGAATTTGGCTTCAATGGCGAGTGAGGCAACCAAGCTTGCGCATGGCGCGGGCCAACTTGCCAGTAATCTCAGTGGCCATGTGAAAGATATTGTGCCCGAAAATGCTGGGGAAATGGCCGCTGATTTAGCCAAGGTCGGCAAGGATTTAGCCGTCCTGGGTGGCCAAATTGCTAAGCTCGGTGTACAAGTGGGCAAAGTGGCTGTGGCCGTTGGCAAAGAAGTTGTTCCTGTCGTCGTCGAGATTGCAAAAGCCATTAAATAATCCAATGAATAGCCTGGTTATTTTCTGGATAATCAGGCGTCATCCTTCCATTGAGCAAGCAATCTTCTATGAAAACACATTGATCACATTTTAGCCTCATGATATACTTTTTGCTCCTAATATTTGCGTTCATGTTGCACGCATCATTCATTCATTTATTAATGCAAGGAAACGAATATGAAAAAACGCGGCACTCTGCCTAGCAATGAATTATCTGACCAGGACAAATATCGCAGGTTATCGGCCGCTGAGCGTGCGGAAGTTTATGCCGGTCAACGCACTTTAGATGAGGTATTTGAGGCCACCGCAAATCAAAAAATACCTGCTGATGCTCTGCTCAACGATGCTTCGCTCGACGAAGATTATGACATGATTGATGTGCAATCCGATGTGATTGAGCCTCCGGCTTTTATGACGCGTGAGGATGATATGCTGTATTTATTAACGCCCGATGAACAAATGTTGGTGCACGAAGCAGGGTTATCGGTTGTTGAAGCATTTACATATGCCATGGAAGCACGTCGAGAAAATAAACAACCTTTGTTTGATCCGGACCTGTTGGATAATTTGCCCGAAATCTCCCGACTCAAACGTTTAGCACCGCTCATTAAAAAGGAGCAACTCAGCCTTGAGTCGGCATTGAGTTTTGAAGATCCAATGATTGAGGAAATAGGTCATTTGCTCCCTCTTTTGCAACACCTCCAACTCACTGTTGATGAAGGGATTGTCTTTAAAGCAACATTTGAAGAATGGAAAGACGTCGATCTGGATGTTATGAATTGTGCGTTCTTGTTGATGCTGAAGAAAATATCGTTTGATGACACCAAAAAATTATTGCGTGAGGATTCGCGACTGGTGAGCCGTTTAACTTTGCTGATATACCATGACCGAATGACCCCACAACAAGCAGCAACGCAGGTGTTCGATAGAAAATTACAGCGAGCATTCAATAGCATAACCGCCGAGGATGTGAAATTCCTGAAAGACAACGCACGTAATATGCCGCAGATGGGGTTTAGCGCACATTTTTTGACGACCAACTATGCTGCTCACATGTCAATCAGTGATGTTTTGTACCCATTGCAAAACCAACAATCCTCCAGCCATCATTCTTCTTCATCAGCTTTTGGAGGTTATTCTCAAGACCACCGTGCTCGTGAGCGAGAAGCAGCTGCGCGATTTGCAACGAAATTAGCCCCGCTTGTGGCTGCTGGTCTTCTTACCTCAACAGAGCTGGAGGCGATGAAGGATCACGAAAAAGACCTGGTTGTCGCTCTTATGCCAATCTTGCTTTATTTAAACACAAGCTATTTCGATTGGAAAAAACTTGAAGAACAAATCTCTCTCGAGCAGCTCATGGGACCTGTTGCATTATTGATTTTATCAAAAAAATTAACAGTGCAACAAGCAAAGGCTTTTACTCCAACGGTATTCAAGGAACTCACTAAGTTATTTGGATTGCGTTTGATGGGGTTATTGAGCAATGATGAAGCCATAGCCGCGGCCAATTTCGGGGAGAGTAGAGCTCTCCTGGCTGCTTTTAGTGACGAGGATGTCAATGTTTTTTCCCCTCCAAGAGGTAGAGGTACACTTCTGGTCGCTATGCAACGCCCCTTGGATTTGAGTATTAAAGAGCTGTTGAAAATAAAAGCGGAACAAATTTCGTCGCCTTCTTTTCGCTTCGTCTCAACAACTGAGCTGTTGGACTTGATCGAAAAAAATGATCGTCTTCTGCAACAAAGAATGCGAGCCCTGAGTGCTTTGGTCAATGCAGATAAAATCGTTGAAGCCGAAGTGAATGACTTGACTGAATCTGAATTCAATCACTTGCTCAAAGATATCCCTCGGATGTCGGTTTATGGTGTGTCGGTTGATGAAAGTTTGGCCATGATGAGCGCATTTGAGCCGTTGGTAGAACGTAAAATAATGTTATGTTTGCCACTTTTATACATCAACCAAATGACTTTGGAAAATATAAAAGATTTAACCGCAGACCAATTGGAAAAAACAGGTCTATTGTTGGCTTTGCTTTGGACACAGCGCTTATCCCTAGCAAAAGCGGTTGATTTAGCAAAAAATTTACCGCCAAGCGTCGAAAAAGCAGTGGCTGCTATTACCGTGGCTGATTTTCAATACACTTGGCTGCAATCCTATAATGGACCGGATTTAGGCGAAGCCATGTCGTTGTCGGATGCTGAAATAGACACTATTTTCAACGCATCTCTTCCAATAAGAGATGCAGTGCGTCAACATCATCTTGCCGTGGCATCGTTGCAATCATCTCCTGCGCTTAACCGAGGAGCAGGGTCGCCGTTGATGTTTACTACAGGGGTCAATGCCAATAATCCAAGCCTGACGATTGCTGAGGAAATGGATGACGAAGATGAATACGGATTGACTGCTCTTTTTAAGAGCAATGCATAGCATTTTATTTTTATTCACTCACCTTGTTCTGTGAACAAGGTGAGTTTTTCTTCGGTTCTAAACAAGCTGGATTAAGCTGCTCTTTCGTGATCATGGTTGTGGTATTTTCGCCATTTCGTTTTTAAAGCCGCTAAGCGTTTAGCCGTACCTTTAACACCCAGCACAATCCCTCCAGATTTGATTCTTTTTTCGTAATAAAGCGCTTTGTCTTCTGGTATTCCCCAGCCGATCAACGCCCCCATTAAACCCCCAGAAAGACTCCCGGCTCCTACACCCACCAACCCTGCGGCCAGAGGTCCTGAAATGATAAGCCCCAGGCCTGGAATAGTGAACGTCATTCCCACGGCAATAATGGCGGCGAGCGTTCCAACAATTGCGCCTCCTAAAGCACCACCAATGGCTAAACCTTCCATCGATTTGTCACCTTCCGTTTTTTCATAAAATGTTTTGCGTGCGTTATCGGACAACAAAACATTAATTTCCGAGGGTGTAAATCCAGATTCAATGGCATCTTCATACGCTTTTTGAGCCGTTTTTTTATCATCAAAAACTTCGGTTAAAAAGCGCTCTTTAATTGAAGTAATATTTTTCATGACAATCTCCTTAAACAGGGTCTTTATTCCATAGAATAGTTTAAGACACATAATTAAGTATAGACCAGATTGTATTAAATATGGACCAGATGGCTGCGACCGTAAAGAAGCGAAAATTTTTCAAGATGCAGAGATGCGCGCAGCACCACAGGAAATGGAATAGTTTTTGCCAAAAGGGTTCCACTTCCTTACGGTCGCGGCTTTGTTTGGTGTACGATTATTCAATGATTTGAACTTGTGTAGCAAAAGCTCCCTTTTCACCCTGATTTAGGGTGTAAGAAATGCGAGCACCAACATTGAGATCTTTATACCCTGCCATTTGCACTTCAGAAAAATGCACAAAGACTTCCTGGTCCGTTGTATCGGCTGTGAGGAAACCATAACCTTTGATTTTATTAAAGCGTTTAACTGTTCCTGTTTGACTCATGTTTAACCTTAGTTTAATTGTTATTGAAGGCGCTGCACGCCCACTTTTCGGCCTTTTAATTTTCCTGTTTGAAAATGGGCATAGGCTTTACCAATTTGACTTTGTTCTATCGCAACAAAAGCATGCGATGCTGTAATATCAATTTTTCCAATCGCATTCCCGGGCAAACCGGCATCTTTTGTTAAAGCACCTAATATATCGCCGGGGCGAATTTTGTCTTTGCGTCCGGCGGCAAGACGCAAGGTAACCATGGCTGGATGCTGTGTCATTGTGGATTGCGCCGGCAACGTATTGATATCTTGCCAATACAACGGTTTACCCATGATCTGCTCTATCACGCAGAGACGTTCTGCATCCGCAGGGCTGGTTAACGTCAAGGCAAGCCCTTTACAGCCCGCCCGCCCGGTACGGCCTACTCTATGAATATGGACTTCATGATCGAAAGCAAGTTCGTAATTGATGACCGCAGGCAATTCTTTGATGTCTAAGCCACGTGCAGCAACGTCAGTAGCAACTAAAATGGAACAGCTTTGATTGCCAAATTGAATCACGGCTTGATCTCGCGCCGTTTGGTCCATATCGCCATTGAGCAGCACGGCATTAAACCCATCTTGCCGGAGCAGGGTTGATAATTCTTTGGTTTTTTCTTTGGTGTTGCAAAAAATTAAAGTGGAGGTTGGTTGATACAGGCAAAGCAATTTTTTTAGCAATGAATATTTATCGTTCTTGTTTTTAACTTCAAAAAATTGTTGGTCGATATCCACCGGGCTGGATGCATCTGTTGTTTTGATGTGTACAGCATCTCGCATAAAATCTGTGGCCAATTGTTTAATTTGCGCTGGAAACGTTGCGGAAAACAATAAAGTTTGGCGATTCGATGGGCAAAAAGCAGCGATTTTTTGCAAATCTTCCAAAAAGCCCATGTCCAACATTTTATCTGCTTCGTCTAAAACCAAGGTGCGTAAATTGGATAAGGATAATGTTTCTTTTTCCAAGTGTTTTAAGATGCGTCCTGGTGTACCTACGATCACATGTGCTCCGTGTTTTAAAGAATCCAGTTGCGGTTTCATGGGGGAGCCACCGGAAAAATTTAAAATTCTAACATTCGGTAAAAGACGGGCGAGGCGGCGTATAACTTGGCTGACTTGTTCCGCCAATTCCCGTGTTGGACATAGCACCAGTGCTTGACCTGCCAAGTGATCAATGTGTAAGTGGTTTAAAAGGGTCAATCCAAAAGCAACCGTTTTCCCACTTCCTGTCTGTGCTTGAGCAATGACATCGACTTTTTTCAGCAACACGGGCAGGCTTTGGGCCTGAATAGACGTCATGTATTCATAATTTAAGGACAATAAGTTGTTCAATAATACTTGGCGAAACGGCAAGGAAGAAAAAGGCAATCCTTGGTTGTGTGTAGTTATCTCATGTTCTTGGGGGCTCTGCATGGCAGCATTTTACCAGTGTGGATACGAAGTGCATGGTAACATTAATTAGTTTTAAAATGAAACAATGAATGGAATTTAAATACATAAATTCCGGTGGTGAAGGATGTGATACTCAATCGAGAGCGTTTTAGCATTCAACTGTTTTTTAAGGAAGTGTTTTCTTCGTCAGAGTCAGACACGTCAGTGAGTGGCGTTGTTCGCCCGGTTATTTCTCCTAATCTATTTTTAATGGATGTTGAGCGAGCCTCGATGTCCATTTCTAATTTGGTATGGCCCTCTGCGATATCGTCGAAAAAAGGATTGGCACGGGCCTTATCGCTTCGGTAGTCGATGATATCATCCGATTGGCGTAAACCCATTTGCCCACTAATCTTTCCTAGAAAGGTGTTGTTTTTTAGTTGGGATTTTTGTCTTTTTTGTTCATCAACGTCATAAGTTGTGGCTCTTAGGGTTTCCTTGGGTTGGAATTGCAATTTTTCATTCAGGGCAGAGCGGACGCTTTTCCAAAATTCTTGTTGAGTAAATGTAGCGCTACTGTTCAGATCTCGTGTGTTTAAATGCTCTCTGATTAATTTTTTGATGTCATCTTCAGGGGCGGTGTTTTCCATTTTTTGGTAAAGCCGTTCTATATCGCTTTGTACGTCTTTGTTATTACCATACATCGAGTCAGACCGTCGTTGCACTCCTTCAGCTTTTATTTGTTGCAAATAATAATTAAAAAGATAAATGGGTTTACCGGTGCCAGGATCTTGAATTAGAATTTGCTCTGCCTCTTGACGCGTTAGAGTATAATTGTTTTTTAAGTCACTTAATTCTACGACAGTGGGGGTGGAGCTGCCTGGCTTTTGAGCAGGGCTATTTTGAGCAATGACTCGCTCTCTTGGCATGCTGTCTGGCAATATCGGAGGAGTATAGGTCCCATGCATCGGGTTGTATAATTCATCCTCTTCCTCATTTTTTGTGGTCATGATGGGCGCCTGTATTTTAATCTAATGAATTAATTATAGATCAAATTTAAACAATGGGAGCAAAAGTCCATAATTCATGCGTCGAGCGCACAAATGTGCTGTGAAGAAGGGGCAAATTTTCCATGCATTAATATGCGATTGTTGAGCCTGCATTAAATCATTGACGCAATTTGTTACTTTCCCGGTGTCTATATCAGATGTTTTTAGCTTGCTTCGAGTTGTCAGGACGCGTGGGGTATTCGAAGGCCTTTTCAAATGAAAGGCCTTTCTCAACGGTATCTAAAAAACTGCAATCTTGTTACTGTCTTTTTTGTTCATCTGTCTTCGCGCAACTGCCAGATTGCACACAGTCTTTAATTCCGCCACCGGTTGGCGTTTGGGCAGCATTTTCATTCACGATGACTATTCCTCCTGCACCACCACCCGCTACTTGTTCTGCATAGGCAGTGCCTACTAACAACGAGCTGGCCAAAGCAAGGCTTGATAATATGAGCATGTAATTTTTCATGTTTGTCCCCCAAATGTAAATCCATTCAAACCGCTTATCTCTTCATTAAGCGTAGTTCATAGTAAAAAAAAGATCAATATGATCCTATGCCATCCTTTTTGTTGTTTAGATTGGCTCCCAGGGATGTGTATGTTTTGATTAATATCAGAAACAGTTGCAAGCTTAATCCAGTGATGGACATGCAGCTATAAATTCTTGCCCTGCCTTTGGAAGGGAGGTGTAAAGCTCTTTTTGTCACAAGCGCTCAGCAATCGATGCGTAGAAAATTTCTATTCAAATTGTTAGAGGTGAGATACTATCCTTTTCATGTTCAAACAATAGAATAACACGCCGATGTATGATTTAAATAATTTCGCTTTTGCTTATTCTCAACCTTTGGCGTCTGGGCTATTCAAAGCGTCTCCAGATGATTTTAAAGTTGAGGAGCACTTGGGCTTCGAATTAACGGGTGAGGGCGAGCATCTTTTTCTCCACATTGAAAAAAGTGGCTTAAACACTGAAGAATTGGTGAAAGCACTAGCACGTTTATTGAACAAGCCCAGCAAGCAAATTTCATATGCAGGGTTAAAAGACCGACACGCTTTAACCACGCAGTGGGTGTCGGTGCATTGCCCAGGCGAAGACATTGCCCAGGCCGATGAATTGCAAGGTCCCGGCTGGCGTGTTTTAAAAAGCCAACGCCATCTTAAAAAATTAAAAATTGGTGCTTTACAATGCAATCAATTTACTTTAATGGTGCGAGAAATTTCGTCCCCCGATGATGTGGAAAGGCGGCTGCACCACATTAAGAAAAATGGAGTACCCAATTACTTTGGCCAACAACGTTTTGGTCATCAAGGTCAAAACCTTAGCAAAGCAGAAGAAATGCTGTTGCAAGGAAAACGCGTTAAAGATCGTTTTCTCAAAGGCATGTATTTTTCTGCGGCGCGGTCTTTTTTGTTTAATCGCATTTTATCCGCGCGCGTAGCCCATGAAAATTGGAACAAAGCTTTGGTGGGTGACGTGATGCAACTGGCTGGATCGAAAAGTATTTTTCCTTACCATGCATTCGACGAAACGATTCCCAAGCGAGTGAGTGAACAAGATCTTTCTCCTACGTCTGTTCTATGGGGACGTGGCAAAGAACTTATTGCAATGGAGGCCCTCAATGTGCAACAACAAGCATTGCAAGGTTTCGAATTGTGGTGTGAACGCCTCGAACAAGGTTTAGAGCGTGCTTACCGAGCGAATAGACTGCAAGTGGACGATTTTTCTTGGCAGTGGCAGGGAAATTGTTTATGTCTACGTTTTCAATTAACTCCCGGTGCTTATGCAACCAGTGTGTTACGGGAACTTATTCTTTAAATGGCAACTCCATTAAAAGGCCCCACGTGCCGTGGTTTATCCACGGCATCCAGCGAGCTCCCGGACAAGCCACTGGACGTAGCTTCTAGGGCGAATGGCCAACACATCTGAGTTATCTAACAAAACAAACGATCAATTTCTATGTGTGCGTGTGGCTTGAGATTGCTCATCCTCATGACGATACATCGCGACGGTTTTCCCTGCTTTATCTTTAATGGATAAATCTGCACCTGGTTGCCCTGCCAAAAGATCTAAACAGCTTTCATCCCCTGTGTCATGTGCGTAAATGGCGGCACTATGCAGTGCCGTCATACCATTGATAGGTCCTGTTGCATTAATATTTGTGATTTCTGGTAATAGACTTGTTACGTCATTACAGTTGCCATTGCGTGCGGCATTGCGTAGCGTTGCTGCAATTATTTTTTGTCGATCCATTGTTTGGTAAGGAATCGGCACGTGCACATTTTGATAAACGCCAATGTATTTGCGAATCAAAGCGTTGTTTCTTCTTAACTCAAAAAAATCGACAAAAGGTGCCTCGTTAGCTGTTGCAGCAGGGAGATCGGGTTGCAAGATGCCGCGTTGATTCATGTCGTTTATGATGGAGGTTTGCCGTCCGCTGTCTCGGATACCGATGTTGTCTAGAGCGGCGAATGTTTTAAAAATTTTCGTTGGGTCGGCACAGATCCCTGAATTTAATGTCCATTCAATGGCTAACTCTTTATATAAAGTGGCATAATCTGGGTAAGCGAGAACAATGAAAAAACCACCATTTTTCTGAACCACACCCGCTGAAAAACGCGAAAAATCCTGTGGGATCTGACTGGCTATCATCTGGGCATTTGTTGCATTGCTGCACGCCGCCCATAATTTTCGTTCGGTTTTGTCAAAATACCATGAATGAGCCTCTATTTTTTCTGGCCATCCATAGGACGTCATGCCGAGAACTTCTGCGACAATATGCATGTTTTGTTGTTGATGATGTTTGCTAACATCGGGATGTGTTGAAGAACGAATAGGGTTGAACATAACATTTCCTGTGTCTGTCTAAGGTAA
Organism: uncultured Legionellaceae bacterium; assembly: GCA_964525945.1. GTDB lineage: Bacteria > Pseudomonadota > Gammaproteobacteria > Legionellales > Legionellaceae > CAZGKX01. Next base: position 26,553 of record CAZGKX010000022.1, on the reverse strand, counting down.
CGGCATCCTAACACGACGCCCCGATTTGTGTCAAAAAAAAACAATGTGCCTTGTAATATCTCGATGTAAATGTGGATTTAAAACCGCACACCATGCGTCAATGCCCTCGGCATTGCTCGTTTTTCCGTGTAACAATTACTGTTAAAAAACATCCAAAATCGTGTATGCTATACTGCAGTCGAAAGAATTGAATGGACACAGAGATCCGCTTGCAGAAATATGATTTTTTAATGCTTATAATCACCCGTGGAGAGCTTTCAATGAAAAAAACCATCCCTTTATTTCTCAGTGTATTACTCACCTCAGTAAGCTTATCCACCCATGCAGAAACTGCGATCATCCAGACCTCTGAAGGTGAAATAACATGTGAATTATTCACAAAAGAAGCGCCAAATACGGTGGCTAATTTTGTGGGTTTAGCAACAGGCACCAAAGAATTTAAAGATGAAAACACCGGTGAGATGGTCAAACGTCCTTTTTATAATGGTTTAACGTTTCATCGTGTTATTCCGGGCTTTATGATTCAAGGCGGCGATCCGCTTGGCAATGGCATGGGTGGACCGGGCTATGCCTTTGACAATGAAAACACCAATGTCAGTTATAGCAAACCAGGTGTGCTGGCGATGGCCAACGCCGGCCCTAACACTAACGGCAGCCAATTTTTTATCACCGTGGCACCGACCCCTAACTTGGAAGGTGGCTACAATGTTTTTGGGCAAGTCATCGCAGGCCAAGACATTGCGGATAAAATAAGCGAGGTGGCTACTGGACCACAAAATAAGCCCACCACACCCGTCGTCATTCAAAGCATCACCATACAAAAATAATAGGCCCGCCATGGTGATTTATTAAATTAAAATCAACTCAACAAGGAACGTATCATGTATAACTTTTTAGGGATGACGGCTCTAGCATGCTCTTTGATGTTTAGCGTACCGGTCTATGCGCATCAATGGGGGTGTGGTGATGGTTTAAAACAAATGATTAATTCATTAGAATTGGTCGATGCTCAGAAAGAGCAAATAAAACCTATCATGGCAAAACTAAAATTGGACATGCAAGAGATAGGCCCTCAAATAGGAATATTGGACAAGCAAATTAGTCAGCACATGGATGCAGAAAAAATGGATCTGACCACCCTGGATGGTTTGGTGGACCAAAAATCAGCGTTAATTGGTCAAATGATCAAAGTTAAAATAAAGACCACCAACGAGATTTTTATGGTGCTGAATCCGACACAAAAAATGCAGCTAAAAGAGGCGATGAAAAAATCAGAAGATAAAATGGCGGCTCAATTTAAACATTGTCAGGAGCAAGATTAGTGTTGTCTAGAGAGAAATCACCCCTTAAACTATCGTTTTATGAAAAATATGGCTGTTCATGTCACCTGAAGAATTGGCAGTGCGTTGCCCCACCTTATACCATGTGACAACACCTGGAGCTTGGCAAACCACCAAGCTTCATGGGCTTTTGACCACCACGCATATTTTGGATTTGTTCCAAGTCGAAACAACAGTGCGTGCTGACCTTGAAACTCGTTCCCGACGTAGCGAAGTAGCATTAACACATGCTCAATACGGGCAAATCATCCTTAACGATAATCGGCCTTTGTCGGAAAGTGCTCTCTTAAAATGTTTAGATGATGATTTAACTGCTGCACAGTGGTTGCAAATGTTGAATGCACGGGTATTTTTTTGGCCGAACCCAAAAGCGTTACAAAATCATCTGCATGCCAAATTGAATCGACAGCGTACACGCGAGGTTATCGTCATAGATACGCTTGAGTTTGCTAAAGCCCACGCGAAGCGGATCGAATTATCCCCCATTAACTCTGGTGCAACCCTGCGAAAAGCGGCGCGTCGTGGCTTAAAAACATTTACACCCTTAGAACGTTACTCCTTCCGCGAATGGCGAAGGCTTCGCCAAGGTTATGACAACATTCGTGAAATAGCTGTTCGTGGCTCGATCATTGATATTGCGCGTTATGTCGTCGACGTCTATCGTACGGATGCAACAAAGCCTTCAACGTCCACTGACTAAATATTAGCTTCAAGCAAACGTCTTTTTTAGGTCGAATTTCAAAGTGAAAATAAATCCTTTTAAAGGAGCTCACACTTTGAGTAAAATACTGTATAATGCAACACTATTTTTAACTCAACTTATTAAAGAGCCCTAATGATCGATTTAAACCAATACAGAAACATTGGTATCTTCGCGCACGTAGATGCTGGCAAGACCACCACAACCGAACGTATTCTTAAGCTCACCGGCATGATCCACAAAATCGGTGAAGTGCACGAAGGCGAATCAACCACCGACTTCATGGTGCAAGAAGCTGAACGCGGTATTACCATCCAATCAGCAGCAGTCAGCTGTCACTGGAAAGGAACTCGCTTCAATGTCATTGATACCCCAGGACACGTTGACTTCACTGTGGAAGTATACCGTTCATTAAAGGTGCTCGATGGTGGTATTGGTGTATTCTGCGGTTCTGGTGGTGTTGAGCCCCAATCCGAAACCAACTGGCGCTATGCAAATGACTCAAAAGTATCTCGTTTGATTTTCGTAAACAAACTTGATCGCATTGGTGCTGACTTCTTGAAAGTCACCGAACAAGTGAAAAATGTATTGGGCGCTCAGCCATTGATCATGACCTTGCCGATTGGTGTTGAAGAGAATTTTGTAGGCGTGGTCGATTTATTAAGCCGTAAAGCCTACGTTTGGGATGAAACTGGTCAGCCAGAGAATTACACGATCACTGACGTGCCAGCCCATATGGTTGACGATGTTGAAATGTATCGCGACCAACTCATTGAAACTGCAGTTGAAATGGATGATGACCTAATGATGGCCTTCCTTGAGGGTGAGCAACCATCGATAGAAGACATTAAACGTTGCATCCGTAAGGGGACGCTCGAATTGGCTTTCTTCCCAACTTATTGTGGTTCAGCCTTTAAAAACAAAGGGATGCAGCTCTTGTTGGACGCTGTTGTTGAATATTTACCTGCTCCGCATGAAGTGAATCCGCAACCTTTGACCGATGTTGAAGGTAACCCGAGCGGCGAATTCGCTATCGTTTCTCCCGATGAACCCTTCCGTGCCTTGGCATTCAAGATCATGGATGACCGTTTTGGTGCTCTAACATTCGTACGTATCTATTCTGGAAAATTGAACAAAGGCGATAACATCCTGAACTCGTTTACGGGTAAAACTGAGCGTGTTGGTCGTATGGTTGAGATGCAAGCGAATGAGCGTAAAGAATTAAACAGTGCTGAAGCAGGTGATATTATTGCTATCGTCGGCATGAAAAACGTTCAAACCGGTCATACGCTATGTGATCCAAAACACGAGTGCACCCTTGAAGCAATGGTTTTCCCTGAGCCCGTCATCTCTATTTCGGTCACGCCCAAAGATAAAAGCTCAACTGAAAAAATGAGCATTGCCATTGGTAAGATGGTTGCGGAAGATCCAACCTTTCGTGTTGAAACAGATGTTGATTCAGGTGAAACCATCCTACGCGGTATGGGTGAGTTGCATCTTGACATCAAAGTGGACATTCTAAAGCGTACTTATGGCGTTGAATTGATCGTAGGGCAACCACAGGTTGCTTACCGTGAAACCATCACCAAATCAATTGAAGACAGTTATACGCATAAAAAGCAATCAGGTGGTTCTGGACAGTATGCTAAGATTGATTACATCATCCAACCAGGTGAGCCAGGCTCTGGATTTACGTTCACCACATCTTGTGTGGGTGGTAGCGTTCCTAAAGAATTCTTCCCAGCCATTGAGAAGGGGTTCCGTTCAATGATGGATTCTGGCGTATTGGCAGGTTTTCCCGTATTGGATGTTGTCATTGACGTGAACGACGGTGGCTTCCATGCCGTTGACTCCTCGGCAATTGCATTTGAAATCGCGGCAAAAAGCGCTTTCCGTCAATCGATGCCAAAAGCGGGTCCTCAATTGCTTGAACCCATCATGAAAGTTGATGTTTATAGCCCAGAAGATCATGTGGGTGATGTTATTGGTGATTTGAACCGTCGTCGCGGTATGATCTCAGGCCAAGAAGCCAACGTAACTGGCGTACGCATCAAAGCCGATGTTCCTCTTTCAGAAATGTTTGGTTACATCAGCACCTTACGCACTATGACCTCTGGTCGTGGTCAATTCTCGATGGAGTTCTCTCACTACTCTCCTTGCCCAACCAGTGTATCTGAAGCAGTCATTGCCAAAGAGAAAGAACGTAAAGCTGCTGCAAGCTAAGTAATTACACCAAGGGCTTGGCTCACATCGTGAGCTTAGCCTTTTAAATTGCTACTCAATGAAACCTTTCGAAAGATGGCGGGGTTCTTGCTATAGTGCTTTAATTCTAAATTGATGTGTAGGTTGGGCCTTGGCCCAACAAATAGGCATTAATTAAAATAAATCCACAAGAGTACGCCTTTTATTATATTCATAAAATTACGTCCATCTTTTCAAAACCAGAATGGTTGTATTTTTTTTACATTTTTATAACAGTATTGGCTCATTTTGAGCCAATACTGTTATAAAAATGTTCGAATTAATATGGATTTTCGAAAAAAATTTTGACCCAAAAAAATTAAGAAAATATGTGCTAGATCGAGGGCTTTTGCGTCGTCGAGAAAATCGTTACCATTATAAATATTATTTAGTTGGTTTACCGTAGAATTTAAGATTAATGCCAGGTAACTAAGGTCCATCTGCGTGTGTTTTGTTAAAATATCCAGCATTATTTTTTGTGTATATTTATCGCCAGAAAATTCTAACTTTACACAAGAATCAACAAAGGCTAATGTATTTTCCATAGAGAGTCCTTAAATGTTTAATAAATTTGTTAATTGCAAAACACGATAGTTTCGTATCAAACGTGTCGCAGGCAAATAAATTACAACATGCCTCATGAAATAGTTACATTATTAAATTTCGTGGCTATAATAAAATGAAAATTTTAGTATAATAATTTTGAATAATTTGGACATGGAAGTCACACAATGGAAGTTGCTTGTAAAAAAAAATATTGGAATGAAGTTAAACAAATTAATTTTGAATTTTTTCAAATTGTTGAGGATATTAATCCAGGTGATGATTGTGCGCTGTATGGTGTTGATATTCCTTATGGCGAACTCGTCGGAGATCATATTAGTCAATTTTTACCATTAAAATCAGGAGGTTTTACAAGACTTACTGATCCAAATTTACCTTGTTCAATCATAAATGATCTCGGTTACGGTAAAGACAATTCACCGATTGGTTTTGTGAGTTTTCAAATGCATCAATTACACTCTCTAAGTTCCCATCAATCTCATCGCGTAAATCACTTTTGACCTTTGCTCCCGAACTAAATCTAATGAGCTATCAAAATTAAATTTTACTTGCTCACGTAATTTGTCAGCAATGTCTTGGCGAGTAACAGCCATAATGATGTATCCTTTAAAGAAAACTCACTATGATACAATTGTGGACAATTAGATATTAATTTACCATTTTATTGACGGTCTCTATTTTTCAATCATCCACTGAACATCCAGCTCATTGTTGACCCTCCATTCATCTCTGACAGAATCAATGATTCCCTCCATATGATTGTATAGTGTCGAAACATGCGCTTCGTTGTCAAACAAATGCAGTGTTGCATTAGGTAGCTTCCGTTTATAAATCTCTGCATGAGATACAAGCACTTGCTTGTCTAATTTTCCTTGCCAAATGCTGATGGGGGTATGAATGTTTTCCATGTTAAATCCCCACTCTTTTAAAATGAGTCTAAACTCATAAGCGGCACCCTCCACGCCCTGTTTAAACGCTTCTTGTAATGCCAGAATCATTTTACTCATTTGAGTCGAATCCTGACAAATGACGCGATCGGGTTCTGGTATTTGTTGGAGAACTTTTTTGAAAAACGCTGGTTTTAATAAAATTTTTCGTTGCATTTGCATGAGAAGCGAGGAAACACCTGGCACATTTCTAGCCAAAAAATTAACGATACGAAGACCAAGTGGCATGCCAATATTAGCCTCTGGCATGGTTGTGGGTGGCATTCCTGAGACAAGTGCTACATGAGATATCCGTTCAGGTATGCAATGCGCACAAGCCAGCGCAAAAGGTAGCCCTCCTGAATGAGCAATAATTGAGAATTTATCTATTTTCAAATGATCGGAAAATTCTCTTATATCATTTGTCCATGATAATAGTGTGTGCTGTTTATTAGGTGATGATAAACCCATGCCTGGTCGATCGATGCCAATCAGATGGCAATGTTTAGTGTGAGCTATTTCATGAAAATCAGTAGCTTGTAAGCGTGATCCAGGGAAGCCATGAAAATAGAATATGGGAAATCCATGTGGATCTCCCGATTCTGAATAACCTAGTAATCGACCATCCTTGAGCTTAAACGATGCATTTAAAGTTTGAATGAACTTTTTCATAATTTTACCTCGTAAACTTACGATAGTTTTTGTTTTGCAAAAATAGCCATTGCGTTCACCAAAAACTCAACCAAATCAGGATGATATCGATTGTAAAACGTACGATAGTCTGGGTGGTCAAGATACATCTGGCCTAGACTTAAATACGTTTCTCGAGTGGGGGTCCAAAAATTATTAACCCAATTATAATGATCTTGGATTAATGTTTGTACCTTATCAGAGTCTGACTTAAATCCTTGTTTTAATGCATTGGCAAGCTCTAAATTAAGCGTTTCACCTGCATTTTTAAATTGCTCCCAATTTGGTTTTTTCCAATGAGAAACACGCTGCCAACTAGCGTCGATTTGTTTTTGTGAGATAACACCCGCATCAAGCATGTATTTCTCGTGCTCTTGTTGTTTGATGGGATCGAAGCCATCATACATTTCTGCGTCACGCATAATTATTTTTCCTCTTAAATGTGAAATGGTTTTATCAATTGTCGTGATAAGCGTTGACGTTCGTTCAAGATTAGCTTGCAAAACGGATTTATGCGTTTTTAATGATTCAATTTTATCGAAATCACCACTGCTCATAATTCGTTGGATATCATTTAGAGGAAAACCAAGTTCACGAAAAAATAAAATTTGCTGCAACATGAGCAGCTGCTCTTCTTTATAATAACGATATTGATTGTCACCATAGTAAGCTGGCTTTAACAAAGCAATTTCATCATAGAATCGCAGGGTGCGTGTACTGACCCCTGAAAGCTTAGCCAATTGAGTAATCGTGTATGCCATTTTGCTCTCCTCTAACTGACAAACACACGATAAACGTTAACGTAACGTCAAGGTCAATAGTGCGCTAGTTTTTTTTGACCACATAGAGCGTCGCCATGCTCTATGGTTTCTGAAACCAATGATAAAGCAGCACTCAATTATCAATTGTTAAAGGCTTAAATTTTAGCTTCATAGGACTGTTCGACTGGTTTACTCCGGCAAAAAAAAACCTGCTTGCATATGCCACAATTTGGTATAATGTCCGTTAAGTTTAATTAATTGCTCATGAGTACCATCTTCAATAATTGTACCATTATCAAATACTAAAATTCTGTCCATTTCAGACAAGGTTGATAATCGATGGGCAATAACAATGGTAGTTTTGCCTTGCATTAAATAATGCAAGGCGTCTTGAATATATTTTTCTGTTACAGAATCAAGCGCGCTGGTTGCTTCATCCAATATAAGAATAGGCGCGTTTTTTAAAATAGCTCTGGCAATAGCTATCCGTTGGCGTTGACCGCCTGATAGTTTAATACCCCGCTCTCCAACCAAAGATTGGTAGCCATCCTGTAATTTACAAATAAATTCGTCGCAATGCGCTTTTTTGGAGGCTTCAATGACTTCTTCATCTGTTGCTGCGCTATGTCCATAGCGAATGTTATCCATTAGGCTACGATGAAACAATGAAATATCTTGAGGGATAAGGGCAATGTTTTCACGTAACGAACTTTGCGTCACTCGGTTGATATTTTGATTATCAATGGTAATTTCGCCCTTTTCCACTTCAAATAATCGTAATATCAAATTAACAAAAGTGCTTTTACCGCTTCCCGAAAAACCTACTAGCCCAATTTTTTCACCTGGATGAATTTCAATACTTTTGTTCTTAAACAGTTTTGCGCCTTCTTTATAATGAAAACTTACATCTTTAAACTCAATTTTTCCCTCTGTAATGATTAGAGGATGCGCATGCTCTTGATCGATAATATCATGAGCAACATTTAAGATAGATAAGGCCTGGTTGCATTTTCCAACCTGTTCGGAAAAATTGACGAATTGGCCTGTGAGAAAAAAAAGATTGAAAAATATACCCATAGAAAGGGAGATTATAAAACTAAAATCACCCACCGTGACCAAGTGTTGACTATACATTTTTGCTAATAAGAAAAGATTACAGCCCAGAAAAATAATAAGGCTTAAATCCAATAATAGTCGCATTTTTATAATCTTGGACAACATATTTCGGTCTTTTTGAATCGTATCTGTAATGGTTTTTTTAATGTATTCATTTTCATACTGATTTTTGGCAAATAAACGAATATTAATAATGTTAGAAATGCTATCCACCATCTTACCAACGAGCGAGCTACGGGCCTCCGCAAATAAAAGGGATAAGTTTTTAATTGGTTTTAAAAAATAAAAAGCAATCAATAAAAATGTGGTTACCCAACCTAATAAAAGTAATGCAAAAAGTGGGTGCACTATAAGTAAGGTCATGGCTGCGATAATGAGGCCAAGTATTTGTGCATAGCAATCATCTATAATTGTTAGAATATCGACAACACCACCTTGTAAGTCGACTATTTTATTAATCAAGCTTCCAGCAAAGTTATTTTGAAAATAGTGATAAGAATGTTGATTTAAATAGGCGAAATTGTCGGACATCACATCTTCTCGCATGCTGGGGAATAGTTTTAGCTTAATCCAGTCTAATAAACGCATATCTAGACATAGAATAATCCACACCAGTAAATAAAAAAGAATATAAGGCTGAATAATTTCAAAAAAATTAGTTCCCACACCATCGGGCCCAACTGCTTTATCAATGATAAGTTTTAACCCATATGGCATCAGTGTGTTGGTCATCGCCCATATCAAACCAACTATAGCAAACATAACAACAAGTGTTTTGTAGCGCATTGATAAGTTAAAGATATAGCTCGATAATGTTTGGGGTTTGTGTTTCATAGAGTTACGGCCTTATATTTGTCAAACACCACAGTCATTTTTTGATGGTTTTATCGGGATGCAGGGCAAATTGATAAATGCAGACTTCCGAAGACTTCCGAAGACTTCCGAAGACTTCCGAAGCTAACTCGTTATTCCTTAACGTACCATTTTTTGGTTGTTGTGCTTCCTATTGAACTAATATAACCGTTAGCTTTCAATTTATTAAGTTCATCTCTGAGCCATCGCTCTGTAGGTGGTGAAGATAGTTGGCTATGTAATTCTGTTGTAGATAAACCAGATGTTTTCTTTAGTAATATAATTATTTCTTGTTGACGAACAGTAAGGTCTTTACAATCCATTTTTTTAGAGATATCCGCTTCTGTTGTCAATGCTGTTGGCATTGTCAGAAGAAGTCCGCCCGAATTAATAGAGTAAACAGGCAGCGGATGACCCGCTGCAACGCATCCATCAATAATCAACCGAATTCCCCGCCCCCATGACTCAAACAACTTATGATAATAAAGAACATTAGCAATTCTTCGATTACGAGGAATTGATTGATTTAACTCACCAAGATCATCTATCGATAATCCTGGTGGTAGTAAGCCATAGCTCCATATTTCAATCCGATCATCATAAATTGCAAAACTGACGCTACCACCGGTATAGTTGTACTCCCGATGACACAATGCGTTTGTTATTGCCTCTCGTAAAATAGAAATAGGAAATAGCGGTTTATCCTCTCGCTTAATTGACGTCTTTGAAAATGTACTAGCAATTGGGAGGTGCATATTCGCGAAGGATAAAGCCGAGCGAATTAATTTGAATACATTTCCATGGATCTGTTTATTATCAATAAATTCAGATTTATCAGTTCCTCTAAAACGAGCAAGCCGTAAAATACACTGAGGAAATATAATTTCTGGCGATTTTCCAAATAATATGAGAGCTGCTCGAGTAATTTGATTATTTTGAAGTAAACCAAGGTGTTTTAACGCCTTTTCTGGATCTTTGGTTTCATATCCCTCAGGGATGCGTCCATTAAGCACACCTTCTTTTATGGTAGAAATAATCTCTTCTATATCAAGATTATTCAGAGTTACATGTGAGAGTGGTTCATCTTCCCATTGGTCTTTAAATTGAGTATTACTCAAGGTTAAATGCTGATAATGTTCAGGTGGCATTAGGAGTGTATCTGATTGGACACGGATGTATGCGCGTCCATTGTAAGTATAAGGTCTCTTTGTACTATCAGTTGTCACGTGAAAGACGATAATTTGTTTAATCTCTGAAAATTGGACATAAAAAATTTCAACAGAAGAATTTGAGTAAGGCGCTATTTTTGCAATTTCAATACCAATTTCGCGTTTGGTTTTATCAGAAACTTCTTGACCAACTAAATTGCCATTATCTTCAACGCCAATTAAAACACTCCCTCCATCACCGTTTAAAAAAGCACAGATAGTTTGTAATACATCTTTCAAATTTGCAGTGGATTTTTTATACTCAATCTGTTGTGATTCACCTTGTGCCGCGAGTACTTTAATCTGATTAATATCCATGAACCTACGTCCTATTATAATTATCCATGTCAACTGCACACAGTACTTTTAGCTTCTCGCGTTGCTTAAATATTCATTTGCGACCGATTATACAGATGTGTTGAAACTGAATCTATATGGAAAGATCGGTACGCAGTCGTTAGTTCTATGCAACCGCTAGGTGGTTGTCGCTCAGATTAATAAATTCACTTAAAGTACAAGAATCACCACCAAACTGTTCTATAAACAAGTTCAATTTTTCATAGTACAATGATTCAATGTCTTCAATTTCAATCTCTGGCATCCAGATTTTACCTAAAACTTCATGCCAAATTTTCGCAAGTGCTGGTATGGCGTCTGTATTGTTTTTTAGAAGGTCAATTGTGATCATACATATCATTCATGATTTCATCGCTAAAATTACCTGATTTCCTGGCTGGTCAATTTTGTCAGATATAATTTTATAACCAGCTTGCTTTACCAATTCCGAATTAACCCTTGCAGGATGACCACTATGGCAAAAACGCTCACCAAACATTTCTGACTCAATCGTACGATCATCAATCACTTTGACATCAGTACCACCAGGCTCACAACTGGTATCAGCGAAGGTGATTAACAAGATCCCTTTGGGTTTCAAAAATGCATGAAATTTTTTCAGTACATCGAGGTGATGTTCTGCATGGATGTGAAATAAAGCGAACCAACAGATAATCGCATCAAACTTAATATCGGTTGAAAAATCACAAATGTCACCGACGAACAATTTATTTTCAGGAATGATCTGCTTTGCATAGTCAATAAGTTTCGGCGAAATATCAACGCCATAAACATCAAAGTTTTTTTCAACAAGGTAGTTGGCAATGGGTTTTCCAGATCCACAACCAACATCAAGAATTTTTGCGCCTGACTGCAAATAAGAAATCGCTTCATCAATAGACGGTTGCTCAATGTACCATTCCCTTTTCTCATACCAAGTATCAGCAATCTTGTCATAACCTTGTCGTATTTTGTCATTAAATTTTTTATTCATTTATTGTCCTAACCCATACCACATTAGCAACATTGCATTTTATAGCAGTGAGTCTATGATGATACAAAAAAATTGTTAACCCATATTGGAACGATACGATGAGCCCCTTAGCCACTTTAAAAAAGAATGTTATCAATGCCAATGGTCAACAAGGTAAAGTTTGGATTAATACCTTAGAAAACACAATAAAGTCGCTTCAAAATCACTGGTCACTCACGGAAATTCACCCCGTGGATAATATGAATTGGAATTATGTTGCCCTGGGGAGGCAACATAATAATCCCGTTGTTCTTAAAATTAGTTATGATGCAAAAGTAATTGAAGATGAATTTAACGCATTACAGCATTTTGCAGGTGCTGGCGCCATCAAAGTCATCGATTATTGTTCTGAATACCACGCATTATTGCTAGAACAGGCAGTTCCGGGTTACCTATTAAAAGAGCATCATCCTAAAAAAATTGAAGAAGTCATTTATATTTATGCAACCGTTGTTAAACAGCTCAATAAGCAGTCACAGATAAAGCAGCCGTTCAAACATGTGAGGGAGTGGTGTACCGTCATCGACGACATGAACGATCCGCGCATTCCTCAAAATTATATCATCAAAGCCAAAGCACTACGTGTCATGCTATTGTCAACGTTACAGGATGAATATCTCTGTCATGGTGATTTACATCTTGAAAACATTATTCAACATCATTCCGATTGGTTGGCCATTGATCCTAAAGGTATTATAGGTGAGATGGCTTTTGAAGCTGCAGCATGTGATTTAATAAGCAATGAAGAATTAAAAGAGCCCACGTTGTTAGTGTCTAAGTTGAATTACAGAATTCAACTATTATCAGATGCATTAGATCTAGACAAAAACAGGTTAATTGCATGGATTTTTTTAAGAATCATGCTGTCCATCCAATGGTTTATCGAAGATAAAGGCGATCCAACACGAATGCTCGAAAACGCTCATTATATCTTTCCATTACTTACTACTTAATTTTTTTCGTGTGTTTGCTTTTCCCATAAATGAGCGTAAGCACCTCGTTGTTGAAGCAATAATTGATGTGTACCTCGCTCAACGATCCGGCCCTGATCGAGTACAATAATTTCATCAGCATGAACGACCGTTGATAAACGATGGGCAATAATCAAAGTTGTGGCATTTTTTGAAATCTCTTCAATATTTTTTTGAATTAATTGTTCTGTTTTGGTATCAAGCGAAGAGGTTGCTTCATCAAATATAATAATCGCTGGATTTTTTAATAATACGCGTGCAATAGCAACCCGTTGACGCTCACCACCGGATAATTTTAATCCATGCTCACCGACCAGTGTATTTAAGCCATCTGGTAGTGAATGAATAAAATCATCAAGGTGCGCATGTTTAATCGCTTGTTGAATATCATTTTCGGTGGCAGTTGGGCGTCCATATGCAATATTGTAATAAAGTGTGTCGTTAAAGAGTGTGGTATGTTGGGGAACGAGCCCGATGACGGATAGCAAGGATGCTTGTGTTATATGACAGATATCTTGTCCATTGGTGGAAGCATATCATGACCTTACTGATAAATTTGGTTTTTATGCAAATGAAACTCAAATTAAATTAGGTGTAACCACAGACTATCAATGCGATGTAATAATTGATACCAGCAAACAAGATGCCAGTGACCTTATTGATGAAATAAATCAACTTACAAAGGCGAGCACATACAAGCCAATTTAATTATCAAAATAAAATATAGCTGTCCTTGCGATTGAGCAAGCTAGGGGTTGATCATTTCATAAACCCAGAAATCGGGATACAGTGGATATTCGCGGACAGTTACATTATTAAGTACACTGTTCCAAAAGGCATTGGCAATCATATTATCTTTAAACACCGAGACCTCCCAAATGCCATGGTGCTGTTTCATAAGTTGATTAACCGAATAACGTGCTATGCCTTGCTTACGAAAATCGGCTAAAATAAAAAACTCCGCTATTTTAAAATTCGCTTTATCATTCAGAGTCTTATTATGGATTAATGCAAATCCAATCGATAGGTCATTATATTTAATGAGATAGGCATAGGCATTTTTTTCTTTCCAATAATTATCAAAATAAGGCATTTTTTCAAACCGACCATCCTTATTAAATGGATAATGTGTGTGTTTAGAACATCGTTGCATATCATAAAAATAAAATTGAGAGAGATTTTCAATGATAAATCGACTTTCTTTCGTACATGACGTAATGTTTACGTTCACTCTAATCGCTCCATTGATTCGTGCAATATTTACTCAGGTAAAAAGCCGCCGGCCTGCATATGCCACAATTTGGCATAATGTCCGTTAAGTTTAATTAATTGCTCATGAGTACCATCTTCAATAATTGTGCCATTATCAAATACTAAAATTCTGTCCATTTCAGACAAGGTTGATAATCGATGGGCAATAACAATGGTAGTTTTGCCTTGCATTAAATAATGCAAGGCGTCTTGAATATATTTTTCTGTTACAGAATCAAGCGCGCTGGTTGCTTCATCCAATATAAGAATAGGCGCGTTTTTTAAAATAGCTCTGGCAATAGCTATCCGTTGGCGTTGACCGCCTGATAGTTTAATACCCCGCTCTCCAACCAAAGATTGGTAGCCATCCTGTAATTTACAAATAAATTCGTCGCAATGCGCTTTTTTGGAGGCTTCAATGACTTCTTCATCTGTTGCTGCGCTATGTCCATAGCGAATGTTATCCATTAGGCTACGATGAAACAATGAAATATCTTGAGGGATAAGGGCAATGTTTTCACGTAACGAACTTTGCGTCACTCGGTTGATATTTTGATTATCAATGGTAATTTCGCCCTTTTCCACTTCAAATAATCGTAATATCAAATTAACAAAAGTGCTTTTACCGCTTCCCGAAAAACCTACTAGCCCAATTTTTTCACCTGGATGAATTTCAATACTTTTGTTCTTAAACAGTTTTGCGCCTTCTTTATAATGAAAACTTACATCTTTAAACTCAATTTTTCCCTCTGTAATGATTAGAGGATGCGCATGCTCTTGATCGATAATATCATGAGCAACATTTAAGATAGATAAGGCCTGGTTGCATTTTCCAACCTGTTCGGAAAAATTGACGAATTGGCCTGTGAGAAAAAAAAGATTGAAAAATATACCCATAGAAAGGGAGATTATAAAACTAAAATCACCCACCGTGACCAAGTGTTGACTATACATTTTTGCTAATAAGAAAAGATTACAGCCCAGAAAAATAATAAGGCTTAAATCCAATAATAGTCGCATTTTTATAATCTTGGACAACATATTTCGGTCTTTTTGAATCGTATCTGTAATGGTTTTTTTAATGTATTCATTTTCATACTGATTTTTGGCAAATAAACGAATATTAATAATGTTAGAAATGCTATCCACCATCTTACCAACGAGCGAGCTACGGGCCTCCGCAAATAAAAGGGATAAGTTTTTAATTGGTTTTAAAAAATAAAAAGCAATCAATAAAAATGTGGTTACCCAACCTAATAAAAGTAATGCAAAAAGTGGGTGCACTATAAGTAAGGTCATGGCTGCGATAATGAGGCCAAGTATTTGTGCATAGCAATCATCTATAATTGTTAGAATATCGACAACACCACCTTGTAAGTCGACTATTTTATTAATCAAGCTTCCAGCAAAGTTATTTTGAAAATAGTGATAAGAATGTTGATTTAAATAGGCGAAATTGTCGGACATCACATCTTCTCGCATGCTGGGGAATAGTTTTAGCTTAATCCAGTCTAATAAACGCATATCTAGACATAGAATAATCCACACCAGTAAATAAAAAAGAATATAAGGCTGAATAATTTCAAAAAAATTAGTTCCCACACCATCGGGCCCAACTGCTTTATCAATGATAAGTTTTAACCCATATGGCATCAGTGTGTTGGTCATCGCCCATATCAAACCAACTATAGCAAACATAACAACAAGTGTTTTGTAGCGCATTGATAAGTTAAAGATATAGCTCGATAATGTTTGGGGTTTGTGTTTCATAGAGTTAATATTCCTCGTTAAGAATCAATTTTAACGCATCTGCCACAATGCATCAAAGCCTCTTTGGGGGCGAGTAAATCTAAGTATATGTTGGACAATGTGGATGATTTGAAATCTAAAACACCAGGGGTTAGTAATTCATCAACATGTGAAATCATAAACAATGGAATGCTTGAATAAAGACCGTAAGGCACTCGTTCTCGCTCCTGATAAAGCGAGACAACGAGAGCAAATAAGTCACAGAAAAAAAGAAATAAGTGATAAGGCGGATGTTGAAAGAGGATATTGATGCTGTTTCTTTTATCCATCACGAACTAATCATGATCTCACGGTTTATATAATCAATATTCGGCGGCTGTACTGTAACTGCGTCATAAATACATGGAATAGCAGATGTTAGATTTGAAAAATGAAATACTCACAGCAGAAGAAAAAATTCGGCCTTATATTTGTCAAACACCACTGTATTTTTCTTCACCAATTAGCAAGCTATTAAATGCAAATATATATTTAAAATGTGAGAACTTACAATATACGGGCTCGTTCAAGGCCAGGGGGGCTTTTAATAAACTACTATCCCTAACGTTATCGGAAAAACAGATGGGAATTGTAGCCGCCTCGTCAGGTAATCATGGAGCAGCTGTTGCTTTCGGATTAAATCAGCTCAATATGTCAGGCATCATTTTTGTTCCTGAACATGCCTCTCTGGCAAAAGTGAGCAATATCCAGAACTATGACGTGTCATTGAAATTTTACGGCACCGATTGCATACAAACCGAGTTGTATGCGTCGGACTATGCAAAGAAACATCATATGATTTATGTTTCTCCTTACAATGATGTACACGTTATTGCGGGACAGGGAACAATCGCTTTGGAAGTTATGCAACAAGTGCAAGATGTTGATTATATATTGGTCCCTGTTGGTGGGGGAGGGTTAATTTCTGGAATAGCCGCCTATACTAAATCTGTCTCGCCTCAAACACAAATCATCGGTTGTTTGCCAGAGAATTCGCCAGTAATGGCCAAATCTATCAAGGCGCGCAAAATTATCGAGATGGATGGATTGCCCACTTTATCTGATGCTACAGCCGGTGGAATTGAATCAAGAGCTATTACATTAGAGTTGTGTGATAGGTATGTAGACGACTATATCCTTGTGTCTGAGCAAGAAATAAAAGATGCCATAATCACCATTATCAATACGCATCATCTTTTAATTGAGGGAGCAGCAGCCCTTTCTGTGGCTTCTATTTTAAAGCATGCTGCACGATTTAAAGGTAAAAATGTAGTTGTTATTTTAAGTGGTGCGAACATCAGCCTTACTACCTTAAAAACAGTTCTTGGTTAGCAATCTGAGGATAATAACGCTTGATGAGATTCAGCAAAAATTAAAACAAATCCATTTGGCTCCGTATATTGAGCAAGGATCGCCGCATATTCTCAACGAAAAGCGATTGTGCCTCCAGTTGAAGGGCTCGTTTTTAAAAACCCACCTGCCGATGTACATATTAAGTATGGGTATCTGGTTGATGACGCTTATAATTTTTAGAGTAATGAACCGTGAATAAAAATGTAATAAAAATCAGTGAAATTAATAAACGTGAAATTGATGAAGCATCGGCTATTTTGTTTCATGCCTTTAGGGAGGATCCATTGATGCAATGGGTTTATAACCATCAGGAATTTTATGAGACAAGGGGTTCAGCAATTTTTCGAACTTGGGTAAAGTATTGCATGCTCTATGGCAAAGCGTTTAAGACAGAAAATTTAGAAGCAGTTGCATTACGTAAAAAACCGGGAGATGAAAAATTAACTTTTTGGCGGTTGCTTCGTTCAGGGATGTTAAGCACTCCTTCGATTTTAGGAAAAGAGGCTTTTAACCGATTAATGGAGTTTGATAGTTTGATGTTTCAAGAAAGAAAAAAGAATATGGGTGAAAGGTTGTATTGGTATTGTTGGATGTTAGGCACAAAACCGGAGCATCAGAATAAGGGATTTGCTAACGCTCTTATGAAATATACTTTTGACATGGCAAAACAATCAAAATTGCCTTGTTATCTTGAAACTTCAAGTGAGTTTGCCAAGTCAGTTCACATGAAGAATGGATTTATAATCCTTTCGGAAATGAAATTACCTTCAAGTCCTATTACCATTACATCGATGCTACGAAATAATCCATAGCAGCTTTCTAAATGAAGAGTTGGCTAACCTGTACTCTCAATATCATAATAGTTGTTGGATTCAAAATTAAGTGACGAAAATCCCCATTAACATCTGGATAATTAATGACATATTCATCTATTCCTCACAATATATTAATGTTGGAAATAAGAAAAACAACTTTTTTATCGATCCACTGTTTGCTCGTTATTCTCAATTACATAAAAATAACAAAATTAAAAAATTACTTGTTATTATCTTGCCTCTTTGGTTTAAATACTTTTGCGACTGGCGCTGTAACTGAACTACATTCAGGTGTATCCATTTACTCAGAATATTATCCAAATTCATCGGCAAAATTTAAAGGAACCATTATTTTTGAAAATGGCAGTGGAACTGATATAAGTGAATGGAAAACCAATCATAAATTTTTCAATTGTGCGAAACAAATCGGCTCTTTATTTTTATATGACCGCAATGGATTAGGAAGAAGTTCGCCTGAGCTGCGACTATCACCAAATAATCCACTTACAGCCAAACTGGTTAGCGACAAGTTATCAATAGTACTAAAAAAACTTAACATTAAGCCCCCTTACCTATTTGTTGCACATTCTTATGGTAGTATATATGCGGGATATTTCATTTTGAAAAATCCTAAACTTGTAAAAGGCCTACTTCTCGTTGATCCTGTACCTAAAGAGTTCTATTTTTCCAATAAATTAATGCACAAATATCTAATTGGATTAGAAGAAGCAAAAACACAGTCAGCAAATTACATATATAAAAAATACACTGGTTCTGAAGCTGAGGTTTTTTATCAACTTCTAGGATTTAACGAGTCAAAACGATCAATTAAACAATTAGGTATCATTAGAGATTTTATACCTATCTTTATTATCTCATCTACTGAAATGGAAAAAGATCATCCATTAAAAGAGGGCTGGTATTCAAGTCAAAAATAGTGGCTAAATAAAAATCCCAAAAGCAAAATTATTCGAGTTTCTTCAGATCACTTCATTCAGTTAAAAAAACCGCAAAAATTATGCAATGAACTTAAAAATATTTTGAGTGATTAATTTACAATGGGTTGACTGATTATGTAATTAAAAGAGTTCAGTTTAAAATAATTGATAATTCTTGTATGGATTAGCCGCGCTTCTCAATTGTTAAGGATAAAATATGCTCATTGGTTATGTCCGGGTTTCAAAGGCAGATGGATCATCTACAACGTGATGCTTTATTAGTAGAAGGCGTGAAAGAAGAATTCATTTATCAAGATCATGCTTCAGGTAAGTCTGATGAGCGCTCCGGACTACAAAATTGTTTGAAGGCTTTACGGGAGGGAGATACGTTAATTGTATGGAAATTAGATCGTTTAGGACGTAATCTTCACCATCTGGTTAACACAGTGCATGATTTAACAGCAAGAAATATTGGATTAAAAGTACTTTCCGGCCACGGTGCAGCAATTGATACAACAACGGCCGCTGGTAAATTGGTCTTTGGTATTTTTGCAGCTCTTTCCGAATTCGAACGTGAAATGATTAAGGAGCGTACGCTTGCAGGAATGGCCTCGGCTCGAGCGTGTGGGCGCAAAGGAGGCCGACCTTACAAAATGACCCAAGCGAAACTCAGGCTTGCAATGGTTTCAATAGGACAACGTGAGACTAAAATTGGCCCTTTATGTGAAGAACTTGGAATTACCAAGCAAACTTTATATAGACATGTGTCACCAACAGGTGAATTGCGCGCAGATGGTAAAAAATTGCTTTGTATAATATGACAAAGGTCCTTAGGAAATTTATCGATGAGTCAAAAAAAACTAGATAGCTATCTTAGTTTGTGTACACAATTTTATGATTTAATCAGACCACAACCACCAGAGGATGCTTATACATTTTATCGCACATATGTGCTTAATGCGGGTGGGGTTGTTCTGGAACCTATGTGCGGTTCAGGTCGATTTTTACTTCCATTACTTCAAGAAAATTTTGAAGTAATGGGATTTGATGCCAGTGAACATATGCTTAGTGCTTTACATGCCAAAGCAAAATTGCAAAATATCAAGCCACAAGTATGGCAAGGATTTGTTGAGGATTTAAATAGAGTACAAAGATATAACCTGATTTTTATTCCCAGTGGTTCATTTGGACATATTATTAATTTAGACTCTGTTAAAAAATCACTGAAGGTTTTCTATGATCATTTAAATAATGAGGGGATTTTATTATTTGAAGCAGAAACATCTAAAATAGTACCTAGCCAACTTGGAGTTTGGAGAGGTCTTGTATGCCATAAACCAGATAATAATTTAATCTTGGGGAATCGGCTAACAACTTACGAAGACAGTGTTTGTTATTCTATCGATAGATATGAGCTGGTAGATAAAGGGCAGATCGTACAAACTGAAGTTGAGTTATTCAATGTTCGACTTTATGATGATCCATCAGTTTTAACTGGTATGCTCAAAGAAGTGGGTTTCAGAGAAATTAAAATGATTAAAGCTTTTGATAAATCTATCAGCCCTGATGAAGGTGACTCTAGTATTGTGTTTGAATGCAGGAAATAAACAACGTTAAATCAAGGTCATGATTGTCTTCATTGTTTTCTAATGAAAGATGCAGGACTTAATCTGCGCGCCTATCTAAAAACGGAATTTCAGCCGGATTTATTGTGTCAAGCTATTAAAGAGTTTACAGCAATGCAACAATCAACAGAGGATCACATACAATCTCTTCTTGCATTAGGCGTCCCAGATTGGCGCTCAGATAAATTCTCTAAAGTATATGATCACATTATCAAACAGGTAGATTTTTTAAAAGCCGACTGTAGGACGGATAACGAGCTGAAAATACTGCATAATCTAAGACCACAAGTTGCTGAACAATGTGATTTATTATCCCAATACCAAATCCCGGAAACATTAGTGCAGCCAGATTTTAACAGTAATAATATTTTGTTTGATCTCGCCACCAAGAAAATGACACTCATTGATTTAGGTGAGACAATGATCGCTCATCCATTTTTTTCATTACATAATTTTCTTTTATGGTGCATTTGGTTGCTATCGTTTAATGATGAGTGTCGATTTGCAAGCTTTTAAATCCTATTATGCTGATAGGCCTAATCGACTTGCTAAATTTTTTAGAGAATATGTTACGTCGTAGAATACTTTGTTATTTTAAAGCAAGCCCCGTCACCTGCAATATCCAGAAAGAGAAATTATTTTTCGGAGGTATCATTAATGATGGTTTGAATCAGTACTTTGAGTCGCACAATGTCATTGGCATCCGCTAACGCGTTCTCGAATAAAATGAAAACAGTAGGGTCGTGTTTCTCAAGGTACTGAAACGCTTTTTTAGGCCCCAGGTATCGTTGCCTATGAAATACAAAATAATCTTCGAGAATGGTATAGATGGTCCATAATTGGCGATATTTACCTTCTATATCACTTATTTCGGCCCGCGAAAGCATTTTTTTATACCACATTTTCCTGCCAGCTATTTCATTATCAGTGATAGAGGGTGGTTGTTGTATAAGTATTTGTAATTTTTTTAGTAATTGCTGACCAAACTGATTTGATTCTAAGAGGACAACGCCATCACTCATTTGTAAGTGCGTTTCATTTGGTGTTATTAATTCTGTTTCCGGAAAAATGAAAATATCATGGAATACTTGATGTTTTTCATCAAATCGCGCAATCCATTGT
The DNA here is from genome assembly GCA_964525945.1 of uncultured Legionellaceae bacterium. Taxonomy (GTDB): domain Bacteria; phylum Pseudomonadota; class Gammaproteobacteria; order Legionellales; family Legionellaceae; genus CAZGKX01. The sequence goes on along the minus strand of CAZGKX010000022.1, from coordinate 4,923 downwards.
TTTTCGGAGATGGAGTCACTTGCACCTGCAACATCGTAATCACTGGTTAATGTAAAATCACCTCTGGCACGTGAGCCGTAGATAATGATGGTGTGGCAACGGTAAGTGTCTATAAGTTCATTAACTATAGTGCAAAGCACTGCATCTCTTTTCCAAGATGAAACAATGTTTCCATTCATATCAAGTCCCTCTGTTACTTGTGTATTCCATAGAAGGATTATCTGGAAAATGATGCTTTTGTTCAAATAGAAAAATGAGAAACATTGATGCCACCACAGACCATCACCAAAATAGACTCGTAATTAAAAAGAGCAGGGTTGTTTTCATAAACCATGGATAAAGAAGCACCACTGGCGAGTTCCACTAATACGCGTTTATCTTGGGCAAATGCGCGACTGCCGGCCTCTGCTTGGGCATCATCCATTACAATATTGGTAATAGGATGTTTTTTTGCCCATTCTAAGAGTTTTGGCGCTGCGTAGGTTGCGCCTAAGCTGGTTGCCTTGCTGGTGATTTTGGTAAGTTTTATGGAAGCTTTTGCTCGTATGGATTGAGCAAAGACATCGGCTCCAATGGTTTCAACGGCAAAAAATGGCGTGTTTGACCATCCATGTCGATGCATTCCTTCTAATACACCGCACGCTAATCCACCACCTCCGACAGAAACAATCACCGCATCAGGCTTTATACCAAGTGCTGCGATTTCATCAATCAATGTTGAATGTCCATGCCAAATGTCAGGGTTATCATAGGGATGAATGTAGGGCACAGCATGTGTTTTTGAAAACTCCATTGCAGAGGTTTGTGCATCGCCCGCTGTTTCACCGGCGACAATGACTGTGGCGCCAAATGACTCAATCGCATTGATGTAGATGGGATTGCTACTTTTAGGAATAAAAATGGTCGTTGGTTTATTTAGTTTCATTCCAGCATAGGCAACCGCAATGCCTGCATTACCTCCGGATGAAGCGACAAAAGATGAAGCACCTTCTAATGCTAATTTTTGGCATAAATACCCAATTCCGCGAATTTTGAATGAGCCCGTGGGTTGCAAGGCTTCTAGTTTAAAATAAACGGTTTTGCCCCATTGGTTTTTTAATTGTTGTGATTGCAAAAGCGGTGTTTGGATATGAAGTTTCATGATGTGCCTCCTATCGCATAAGTAAAGCCTATTTTTTTCTGTATTGCCTGTTGATAGACACAGCTGGCAATACTAATATCCTGAATGGCAAGTCCAACTGATTTAAAAACAGTCATTTTTTGCTTCAATACATCGTCTGGCTGATTGATCAATGGACCGATTTCAGTGAGATTTTCTTGTTGAATCAGGTGTAATTGAATCGCATGGATGATTTCACCCGCTTCAGATAAAGCAGCGCTGATTTGATCTACAATAATGGCGGCCCGTTGCATGATGTCGCTATCGATTTCGCGCATGGTTTTTGCGTGAGATCCCATAGCATTGATGTGTACGTCTGGTTGTACATCTTTAAAATGCACGAGGGGTTCTTCACTGGGTGTAACAGTGCAAATGATATCGGCGGATTGCACACTCTCTTCGACAGTTTTACACGCATGAACCTCAAAGCGGTGTTCGAGTGTTTTCGCGAATGTTAACGTATGCTCATGTTGTCGTGACCAAAGATATATTTTTTTGATGTTGCGAACACAGGAAATCGCTTCAATTTGAGCAGGCGCTTGAGCACCAGCACCAATCACTGCAAGAGAAGTGGCCTCATCTTTTGCGAGCAAATCGGTTGCTAGTCCTGCAATCGCGCCGGTACGTAATGCAGTTAAATAGCGGGCATCCATGAATGCTTGTGGTATACCTGTGTTGGCGTCGAATAGAACAATCACCCCATGGATTGTTGGAAGATTGCGTTGACTATTATGGGGAAATGCCGTTACAAGTTTTACACCTAATTGTGCTTCTTTCTCTAAAAAAGCAGGCATGCTTAATGCGACTGCGTCTTTATTTTTGATAGGAATTGTAGTTCTTAATGGCAAAACGGCTTGGTGATTTGATAGTTGTATAAAAGCACTTTTCATCGCGTTGATGGCATCATGCATGGTGATACAAGATTGGATATCCTGTTCAGATAATAAAAGCATGGCTATTTACTCCGAGTAATGTTGGATAAATTGATTAATTCGCGTTAAGCCTTCGGTTAAAAGTGCTTTTGGTCGACATGTAAAAAACGTATTAAATATAAATCTCACCTTTTAAGTACAAATGACATGTCCCTGATAATAAGACTCGGTCGTTTTTTATTTTACAGGTGAGAGCACCTTGGCGTTTGAGGCCTTGTATGGCTTGAATACGTTTTTTATTTAATCGTGCGCACCAATAAGGTGCAATGACACAGTGAGCAGAGCCAGTGACCGGATCTTCCGACACATCACATGCAGGATAAAAGCAGCGCGAATAGACGTTAGATTGTGATCCTTGAGCGGAAAGAATAATGCCGCGATAGGGCCATTGACGAATGAGATTCAAATTGGGCGTTGCTATTTTGACATCTTTTTCTTTTTCTAAAATACACAATAAATCAAATGTACTTTGATAAATTTCTACGGGCATAACGCCCAATGCTTGCTCGATTTCAAAAGTGGATTGAATGCGTTGATAGGGGAGGGCAGGAAAGTCCATCATGAGTTCATGAGCCTGTTTTTTTACGCGTAATGGACCGCTTTTACTTTGAAAAACGAACTCTTCTTGGGAGGATTGTATCAAGTGAAATAAAACAAATGCACTTGCCAGAGTGGCATGACCACATAAATCTACTTCTGTATTGGGTGTAAACCAACGAATTTCATAAGAACCTTCTGCGGCAACAACAAAAGCAGTTTCAGACAGATTGTTTTCTTCAGCAATGGCCTGCATTTTCTTATTGGGTAACCACGCATCTAAAATACAAACAGCTGCTGGATTTCCGGTAAAAACAGAAGTTGCAAATGCATCGACTTGATAGAGCGTTAGTTTTTTCATTAATTTCACCTCAAAGCAAAATATGCTATATTTTATCATGTCTTAATAATATATAGCAAGCTATGTAAATAACCAGAGCCCCTATGTACACGTCAACATTAATTAAAAAACTTGCGCGAATGCTGGAAAAAAAAGCCAATCAAGTATTAAGTCCCTATGATATTACACATGGATATACGTATTTTCTAATGGCTTTATTTAAACGTGATGGCCAAACACAAACCGAATTACAAAAATTTATTGGCATTGAACAACCGACGGTGGTGCGAACCTTAGATCGCATGGAGCGCGATGGTTTAGTAGAACGCAGACAAAGTCCAACTGATCGCAGAGTTTTTTTAATTTATCTCACTGAAAAGGGAAAAAATACGGAAACGGATATGGTAACTGCGGCAGACGCATTGAATAATCAGCTTTTGAGGGGGCTATCGAAAGCTGATTATGCAAAAATAAACGAATACCTTGAGACAATGCTGCTTAATTTGGACGAAGAAAAATAATGGGTTTGTGGACGCCAGGGATATAAAATGAGAGTAGGTTATGCCAGAGTATCAACGCATGAGCAAAATTTGGACTTACAGCTTGATGAGCTAAAAAAATCAGGATGTGAGCAAATTTTTACAGACAAGATTAGTGGTTCTGTATCCGAACGACCTGGATTAGAAAGAATATAAAATGATTTTCATTGAGACTCCAATTTTTACAGAGGATTTGAAGGAGCGGATCAACCCTTGGCTGGCGATGTAATCCACCAAACTGGTGGATTACGAAAAGTTCGATGGTCTGCTCAAGGAAAAGGCAAACGAGGTGGTGTCAGAGTCATTTATTATCATGTTACATCAGCATCACAAATAAGACTTTTGCTGATTTATAAAAAAGGTATTCAGGACGATTTAACTCAGGATCAGAAAAAAGCGTTACGTCAATTAAATGAAAGGTGGTAATCATGGATAATAAATTATTTGAAAAATTGTATGAAAGCATGACCCAAATGAATGAAATTATTGAAGGCGAACGAGCTCCTTCGCGCGAATTTGTGGTTGACGCCGTTCATGTAAAAGATATTCGTAAAAAGACAGGTTTAACCCAAGAAAAATTTTGCCGTTTAATTGACGTGAACTTAGGAACATTAAGAAATTGGGAGCAAGGACGAAGGGAGTCTACTGGTCCTGCTAAGGCATTATTACGTGCAATTAGTAATGATCCAGCTCATGTATTAGCGGCGCTAGCAAGTTAAATAAATTAAATTTCATGTGTGAAAAAATTGTGACCAAATCATTAAAAGATAAGATGAAAATGCTCACACCAGAGCGAAAAAATAAAATTAACGAGCGGGCTAATCAATTAATTTCTGAAGAAATGGCTCTGCACGATTTGCGCATATCCTCTGAAAAACACTCTAAAAGCATTATCAAACCTAAAAATCGCCAAGAGTAAACAAAACCCCCGTTTTATTAACTGGTCATTGAAAGTAGGGCGGTTTGAGCCAGAATACTTAGGTAAGCTGTCATTTTATTTAGAATCATTAGATCGAGATGTGAAGAAAATTCATGAAAATCCTGCAATTGGTATTTTACTGTGTGCCAGTAAAGATGACGAGGTGGTGGAGTATTCTTTAAGTCGAACTGCATCCCCCGCACTTATTGCTGAATATAAAACTCAGTTACCTGATCGAAAATTATTGCAGAAGAAATTGCATGAATTTTATATACAAAATGATGCATAAGTGGGCTATATATAAAGCAGAGAAAATGCTGCAAATTTACATTACACCCTAATTATAAAATTATTTAGTTCGAAAAATGATGCTCAGATCTGATAAACAATACTTAATGACACTTATTCCGAGCTACTTAAAATAAATGTTTCTCAATGCCGGAAAATTTGATTTGTTAGAGAAAATACGCTTATATCGAAAGCCTTGAGTCGAGAGA
>CAZGKX010000021.1:28098-36628 GCA_964525945.1 uncultured Legionellaceae bacterium | reverse complement strand
ATTTGAGATCAAAAAAGTAGCTTAGCAATGTGTCCGATTTTATCGGGCAAGATCATCTCGTAGAAAATCACGAAAACGTAGTTTATCCAATTTGTCGATACCAGCTTTTGTTGGCAATTCATCGGCATGAAATTGATCTGATATTTGAAATAGACGCCGCAGCTCCTCTTTTGAATTTACTCGTCGTTTGTCTGATCCAGCTTTGAGCCATATCACCCCATTTTTATCGAAATAAGGTTTATCGATTCCTTTAGGCACAGTCAAGACGATAATTATGCGACTATTTTCCAATGCAATATTATAAGTCTGCACCGTAAGTGGGCTACGCACCAACTGGCTGCTTACATTGCTAATCAATTGATTAATCCGCGAAACATCTTCTTTTGCTAATCCTGGAGTGGTACCGTCATCGGCAACACCAATTAAGATCGTTCCACCATTTGCATTAGCAAACGCGGCCATTTCTGCTGCTAGCGATTCGCTATTACGTATGTCCGATTTGAATTGGCGAGTACTATCTTCCCCAAGATCAATTTGGGTCATCAATGTTTGTAAATCCATAGATTTCATGTCCCTTAATTATTTTGCTATTGTATCATGCTGGTATCAAATGAGCTTCTTGGGCATGATGCTGGACATAAGGTTCAGAAATTAAATGATCTATATACTGCCCCCCATTGATTTAATGCATCCCTACGTTGAAGAAGCATTTCATTAATGAAATACGGTATCATCATCACTGACTCATTTTATCCATGTGACTATAATGACACAAAAACTCTCCATGCGAATTGCAACACAATCGGATGCAAACGTGATTGCAAATCTTTATTTGGCATCTCGCAAAGAGTATATTTCTTTTGCACCGCTGGTTCACTCAGAGGCAGCAATTCAACAATGGATGCATGACATATTAATACCAAGCACTCAAGTTTGGATAGTGGAGCAAAATAATGTGATCATTGGCATGATGGCAATTGCTGAAAAACAACAAATCAATTGGATTGAGCAGCTATATGTATTACCTAAAGAGATAGGACATGGAGCTGGTTCATTATTGATAGCTAAAGCAAAATCATTCAATCTTCCAATTCGTTTGCGCACATTCCAAGAAAATTTAAATGCAAGGCGCTTTTATGAGCGACATGGATTTAAAATAATAGAATTTTCAGACGGCTCAGGGAATGAAGAGCATTGCCCTGATATGCTATACGAGTGGAATAGCGAATCAAAATATGATATCAAATAAAACGGTTTTCGTATTAATTGGTCCAAAGGAAAGCGGGAAAAGTCACGTTGGTACGGTTCTTGAAAAATATTTTGGCATACCTTTCTTGAATGTTGATCAACTCGGACTGGAAGATATTCCAAAATCAAAATTGCTTGGTGAGGACCAGATTAAAGAGGATTCCACTTTGAGGAAGCAAAAATAGCTGAAATCCTCCAAACTGAGGACTCAGTTGCATTTGAGGCCACGGAGTCTCACGCCTATTTTTTTGTCGTGCTAAATCGTCTGCGCTCCAGTTATGCGATTAAGCTCATTCGTGTCTCTGCCCCGCTGGATAATGTCACGAACGAATAGCCACCCGAGGCCAAACTAAAAACATACCTGTATCTAGCGAATTGATTCAATCGATCAATGAACGTGCATTGATGGTTCAACTTTCATGGGATTTAGAACTGGATAATTCCGTCGATATTTCTGAAGTAGCTATTGTGTAGGCTTTTCAGGGTAAATTTTCTTCCTTTAAAATTCAAATTTCGATTTGAAAGAGCGAGAACTAAAGAGCAAAAAAATCGGGGTTTTAAAATATGCCCTTTTGATTTCATCTAAATCTCACCATCATTTTCTCGATAATGATACTCAACACAATATTCCTCGTTTTGTTCCGGTGGAGCAAAATATTGAGTTATCACATCAAACTCTTGATCAGTTATTATCTTTGATCCTTTGGGTAAATTAAGGTTGCGTTTTTTAAACTGTGTTCTGCATAAATCATCGGATGCAACGATGTAATGTAGCACATGCGCCACTTGAGCTTTCTCAAAAATTGATTTCACCCAATCTCTATCAACCGGTCTATTGCCAGAAAAATCAAAAACCACTGATACACCATGCTGCAATAATTCAATAGCATGAGCCGCGATAACTGTTCTAACTCGTTTTGAGTACAGCAAATAATCTTCAAACGTTTTAATTACATCAGGGAATAATTGGCTTAGCCAGATATCTTCGCTAATGAAAATCGCATTTTGCCTATCCGTGATCTCTTTGGCCAGTGTTGTTTTACCCGAGCCTAATTTCCCACATATAAAATGAAGAGTAGTCTTATTTTTACTCATTTTAAAAAATCTGTTTAGCTCTTGTAATTTTAAAGTATGCTTGAACTTTATTGCTCAAACAATACCAAGCTTTGCAACGCCATGCGCGCGCACTCTTCATCTTGTTTTCCAGTGCCACCGCCAATACCGATACCACCAATTAATTTATCTTGATAAAGAATAGGAAGTCCGCCAGCAATGAGCATTAATTTTTCGTCTTGTAGGCTGGCAAGCGGGACCTCATTTTCATTGAGATATACCAAGAAGTCACGTGTATTCAAACCACTTATAGCGGCAGTATAAGCTTTACCTTGAGCAGTGCCTATACCAATTAAACAGCAGTCATCCATTTTAGCAAAAGCAATTAAATTACCTACTGAGTCAACAATGGCAACACAGATAGATGTGTCTAGTGTTCTGGCATGATCAATTGCTGCTTGAATTAATTTGGAAGCCCATTCATAGGTAATAGAACTTTTTTCTATCGTCAACGACACGGCTGGTCTCCTTTATATATAAGTTGTTTATCAGAAAAATTTGAGCGGATCTGGTTGCTATTTGGTGTACTCTAAATTGATTAGTCAAACTCATATAAATTTTTTCATGAGGTAACAGGTCAGACCATACTTCCATTTTGGAATAGAGACCACTGTCTCAAACCCTTGAGTCGCAAAAAATTGACGTGCTTCAGAAAAATAAGTATTAAGCTGGATCTCAGAAGTCCCACGATTTTTTGCATACATTATTATTTGCTTAACGAGCATTTTACCAAGCCCCTGTTTTCTTCGGCTTTTATCTATATAAATGGAGTCAATCCATAGAGTATCGCCGTGAAAATATCCAACAATGCCGCCTATTGTTTTTTGATTCTCCTGAGCATAAATAGTATGCGCTTTTGGCTCTCCAGTGACGCCAGTATGACTTTCAAGACAGACCATTAAACCTCGATTCATTTCCATACTAAATTTTTCATTTGGCGCTGTTATGAAATCAATTTTAAGCATAAATAACCTATTATGTTCTAAAATTAAAAATATTCATTGTCACAAACTAAAGCATACCGCAAAACACTCCGACTCTGTTGTCATTTATATGACCTTACCGGTTCTAAGAAGAGTTTGATCAGAGTGATCGGGCCATTCTACTCCCCCTACCCCCGCTCAAGAGCCTTCATAACCTGATTAACGTCTTCTTCAACAATTTTATTGATTTCAGAAACTTGCTCTGAACTACCAACAGAATCAACAATCAAGGTAGCAATTTCTTCGTAAAAAGCATCTCGTTCACGATGTTGTTTTTCTAAGAAACGCTTCATATCATCCACCGGAAGCGACGAAACCCGTCCATTTTTCATACGACTAAGTTGAGTTGAAATAGATACTTTCAAATAAACAACAAATTCAGAGGATAACAATTCACGACCGTGGTCGCTTGACACAACACAGTCTTCGAATAAAACGACAACATTTTAATTTTCGATACAATGAGAAATGATGTCTGCTTGGGCGCGATTAAACGCTGCTTCACCTTGTTCGCCCAGAATATCTCGTGTTTGCCGGCCAATATAACGCTCAATACTTGGATTTGCATCAACGAGTTGCCATTTTAATTTTTTAGCTAACGCTTCGGTAAATATAAACTTGCCTGTACCCATATGGCCAACAATGAAAATACGTTTAGGCTTATTCATTTATATACTCCTAAGTTCACTTGATAAAATTCCACCCAGAAAATAGCTGTTATTTTGCTATGACAGGTTCAACCGCTGGATCTTAGCCCCAGGTGTATGTAATAAATCGTCCAATTTTTCACCAAATTCATCTAACGCGTCTGTAATTTTTTAAAAAAATCACTATTATCAACAAAGCCAGGTGTTATGTTATTTAAGGGGACATCGATTATGCTACATCGCAGACCATTATAATGAGAATCTAAAGCCCAAAATTAATCAGGACTAAAAAGTCTGCAACGCCAATCTTCAACAATAGCTGAGTCATTATTTTCAACATAAACTTTAAAAAAGTTTATGACATAATCACTGGCACAATGAACATCAAACGCTTGTATATTGATATACTCTTGAAGCAATACAATTGTATATTTTGATTTACTTGGAGAACCTGGGTGAGTTATTTGATGAGTAGCATGAGCACTTACGCAACCAATTTCTTTTGAGGTTAACGCCATGATATTTTTCGCTAATTGCCATAGCTCTTGCTCATGACTTTTCTTTGCTAACCACTCTGATACAACAAACACATGCCCGGACATAATTAACTCTCGAGATTTTCTAAATTCTACACTAGCAAAAATTAGGTTTTATTGAAAGATACCTCAATCCACTTATAATTGTGCGGCTCAAATAAAACAAGTGAGTAACGTTGAAATTATTAAAGAAGCTGGCACACATTTACTTGGCCAAAAAAATAGTATAAAAGCTGCGCTAGATATCGACTGGTCAGACGCTCAAGAAAAGCAAAATGCTATTAATGTATGACTTAAAGATGTTGAAGCACTACGTCTATGGTTAAAAAAACAACCTGAAACATTCACGAATAATCAATACTTAAAAGAAGCGTTATGTTTATTGGAAACTATTTTAAACCAAAAGTTGAAAAATATGGGGCTGTTGTTTCGACAAATATTGATCGCGGCTATCTTTCTGTATCCATGAATCTAGCTGCTTAAATTTAAATCATTCGGCACTCCATCTAGTCTATTGTTATGAGTTGAATCATCAAAAGTATTATCTTCGCCTTACTCATGCAAAATTACATCAGTTGGACTTTTATCAACTGTAAATGGTGTTTAATTTAGTAAACCAGCGATTAAATCATATGTTAGACTGCATTGAATCTATCAAACCCTAAACAAAAGAGAAATTCATGCAATCGAATATTCCAGATAAACTTAAAAAAGGCGATGAAATTCGAGTGATTGCTCCCTCCAGAAGCCTGGCTATTATAAGCGAGCATACGAGAAAAATAGCCAATCAGTGCTTTGAAGATTTAGGCTTAAAATTAAGTTTTGGACAACATGTAATGGATAGTGACGTTTTTCATTCCAGCTCCCTCACGTCACGACTCCAGGATTTACATGAGGCTTTTCAAGATAAAAATATCAAAGCTATTTTTACGGTCATTGGTGGTTACAATGTGAATCAATTATTAGATGGGATTGATTATCCATTGATTGCGGCTAATCCTAAAATATTCTGTGGCTACTCAGACATCACCGCCTTACAAAACGCTATTTATGCAAAAACAGGTCTTGTAACTTATTCAGGCCCTCATTATTCAAGTTTAGGCATGGTACAAAACATAGATTGGTCTTTAAATTATTTAAAAAAATGCTTATTTAATAAAGACTCTTATACTGTAGAAGCAAGCCCCAAATGGAGTGATGATGCTTGGTTTTTAGATCAAAACAATAGGCATTTTATGCCCAATGAGGGATATTGGATCATACAGCCAGGAAAAGCACAGGGAACGATTCTAGGTGCAAATTTATGTACATTTAATTTACTGCAGGGCACAACATATATGCCTTCTTTAGAAAATAGCATTTTATTTTTAGAGGATGACGCATTAACAGGACAAGAGACAGCAGCCGTCTTTGATAGAGATTTACAATCCTTAATTCAACAACCGGGATTTGAAGGAGTTAGAGGTTTAATTATTGGGCGCTTTCAGCAAGCCTCGCATATAAGCTTGGACATATTAAAAACCATTATTCAAAATAAAAAAGAATTAAAAAATATGCCCATTATTGCCAATGTGGATTTTGGTCACACTGATCCCATGATCACTTTTCCGATTGGGGGGGCAGTACAAATTGAAGCAGTAGATAAGACTAAGTTAATCATATTAAGTCATTAACAAAAAGTTAAGGAAATTGCATGATTTTATAAAAACCGATCCAACTGAATTATAAGGCTCATTTAAATATAGCAGCGTATTTTGATCCAATAACTCATTTTATCTAGATTGAGGATGCTCCACCAAAAGAAAATACAATGGATTTATATTTAATTGATCAACAAATATCATGCTAATATCCTATGTTCAAAAACCCATTTTAAAGAGATTTGCCATGAATATAAAAACGCTTTGCTACATACCACTGCTCGCCTCAGCGTTGCTCAGTCAATCTATCGATGCAGCAACATATACGCTCACGTTTAAAAATCAACGCGGTTCCGTTTTAGAGCTTAACATCACGGAAGACAATAAGATTGATGGTTATTTTACAACCGCTGTTGCGTCTAAAACTTGTCCACAAGCCATTGGTAAAAAGCAACCTATCACGGGATATATTATTGGTAACGCGCTTACATTCGGCGTGGCTTATCCGATGTGTGAATCTGTGCTCAGTATCACAGGTAATTTTACTAACAATCAAGAAGCGATTGATACAGTTTCTATCTTAAACCATCAAGCTGAAGATATTACTCATGAAGGGCCTGGTGCTCGCTTCATTGGCCATGACACCTATAAAAAAATAAGTTGAGCGGCTCTGCTCTTTAAGCGCGCGGTTCATGCCGGGCGCGCCGCAGGCATTTATGCATGATTCATAAATTTGGAGGCATCAATGGTGGTATCGACAAAGCTTGTTGTGACTCAAAATGGTTTGTGCATTCAATTTCAGACCTTGCAAGCAAAAAATGTGTTTTTAAATGAAATGGAACAAAATGGAATAAATATATTTACACACGAAGCAGGAAATCATTGTTACATCCAACAGTACACAGAAAAAAATCGCTGTGGGCAATTTATTTCTCAAGAACATCGCATTGGTCTGGTGTTCTTATCTGAAAAAGCAAAGTTTTTTTTCAAAGAAAAGCTTAATTTGGCAAGTGAATCTTTCATGGATATGGGACCCGGGTATGATGCGCAAATGCATTTTAATCCTCAAATTCTGCCCTTTAAAGAAGGAGCGAGCATTGTCACTCAGTTGGATTGGATTTAAGCACAGCAAAAAGTGAATACCCTACAATTTGAAAGGATACCGTGTTTTTAACCGGAATAAGGGGAGGAAATACTTTTGCGATCTAGATTATCGGGATCACTCTCCGCCGAATAGGTATCGCTAAACGCAGGCGTCTGTCTTGCAGACTCAGCACGTTGCTCTTCATTTCGGGCCTTCATCGATTTAAATTTCTCCGTTGTATCTTGTGCATTTGGGGAATTGTTCGACGTCAATGCCGGTAACTCGTGCAACAGTTCGTTTTGGTTTTTGGTACCCCGTAAAGGAATCGGTATATTGTACAATGCTTCTTCAATTTCACAGGCCTGGTCTGCATAAGCTTCAATTTCTTTATAGGATTCTAAACGTAGCAATGCCTTTTGTATCTCTTGTGGAGCAAGCGAATCTCTAAGCGCCATCAATGCATTCTGCTCGTCGAATAAATCGTTGAGATTGGTGGTGATCCCGATCGCCATCTGCTTCCCGTCATAAAATGCATTCATTTCAGTGTCTAAATAGTCGTTGAAAGGCAATTCGCCCGTATCTTTGATTTCTTCCAATAATTCCAAACATGTAGCTCGAAGTTTTGCAACCAAATGCATTTGAACATCCGCTACGCTTTTATCAATTTGAGAGACTTCCGAATGCTCAGCAACTATTGTTTTCTCGTTTTCGGTCAAATTCATACCAACGGCAACGGCCATTTGCAATTCTTGATGTAATTTTTGCTGATAAAAAATTACATCACTTTTTATTCGGTCAACTAAAATCGACAAAGCGTCCGCATTGCATGTGGGTATTAGCGTGTTGTAATCTTTTATTTTTGAAGCGACACTGGCGTCAACCATGTTGTCATACATTGTAAACACTTGAAGCTCTTTTAAGGCTGCCTCACATTCTTGATAAAGGGCAGGACATTTCAGCAAATCTTGTGCTGTTTGATCGATGGTGAATGCCAGTTGTTCTTTCTGCGACTCATTGGACAAAATAGGCGTTTTTTCAGCTTCAAACAAGGCTAAATGTTGGGTCAACGCCATTTTATCAGCGGTCGCTTTTGGGGTTTGCAAATAAGCGCGAAAAGAACTGTTTTGAAGCGCGCTATAACGCATGGCATCACGACGTTCTTTAAACAAAGCAATGAATTTATCAGGGTCATCAACGTTGTAGGCCCGGACAAAGGCCGCAATGTAATCATCAGGCAATAAACAAAATCAAATCTATTGCCGAATGGGTTTAGAACAAC
>CAZGKX010000021.1:14846-28088 GCA_964525945.1 uncultured Legionellaceae bacterium | reverse complement strand
CAAATTTTTAACAAACCTTCATTCACTTCAGAACGAAAATTAGCATCAGTGGACAATGCTAAAGCGGCGATGGATCCAGCTTTCACCTGAGCCACACCTTCAGCCGAATAATCCAGCCAATTATGTGTCTTGTAATCCCCATGAATGGCGGGCAATTTGTTGATGACATCGGGAGTAATCCGCAGCGATTCCGTCCATTTTCTTGTCGATGCAAAACACCAATCCCCATCAATTTTGATCACGCGATTTTGAGCATCCACCCCAATGTTGCCATTTTTTAAATCAACTTCTTCCACAAAAAGAGCGGTCACCATGGCTTGGCCTAAGCCTTTGTATGTGCCATCTGAGAAACCGCTTGATTGATTGACAGGCAACGGTTGATAGTTTTCTACTTCTGCCGATAACAAATAATAACCAGGGCGAGTGGAAGAAAAACCAGCGCCTTGACCAATTCGCGTTTCTGGTTGATGAGGAATGACTAATCGAAAAAACTCTTGGGCCAGCATTTCTTTTTTTGCACCATCACGGCTTAAACCTTCTTTAAAAATCCATTGCTGGCCAGGCTCAGTTTTGATGGTCACTCGACTCACTTGATGGTTGGATAAAGCCGCAGGCTTAACAGCGTTGGTGTATTCTAATTGATCCCGTAAAATTGGCATGGCAACCGACGGTAAAGTTGTATTGTATAATTATAGACCATATAACGCAAAATAAAAAAGGAGCGTGTGACTTGAAAAAATTTATGCCTTGTAGTATATTTTTAAAACAAAAATAAGGTGCTCTGTACATGTATTCTTTGCCTGAACAAATTGAATTTGCCTTTGAAAGGAGAAACATTCCATTAAAAGAAATGGTTGCTCCCTTCAAACGTCATTATTTTGACGAAAGCCAAACCAATCGATTTTTTCAAGTCGAGGATATTCTCGGTAATCATTATGTGGTTCGCATCAATGGTGAGTTGTGGCCCCCTTTCACTCGTGAAAATGAAGATCATAACTTAAAATGTTTAAGCAACCATTCACTATCGACTCATGTTCTTGAAAACGACGTTCAAAATGGATTTCAAATTTGCCACTTAAAAGATAAAAATCATCGATTTACAGAAAGAAAACACCATATAGCCAATGCCCAGCAATTGTTGCAACCCATTGCCTTGGCCATAAAAAAATACCATCAAATTGGTGATTTTAAAAACCAATACTCTGTAGGCACCGCACTTCTCAACGCGTTTAATCGTGTAACCCACCATCAAAAAAATAAACTCATGGCTTACTGCAATTTGTCATTGCAAATTTTTTTGACATTAAACAATGACAGGGCCAATTTTGTGTCATCGCACAATGATTTACTGCCCTCGAGTGTTTATATTGAAGATCAACAAGCGTCTATTGTGGATTGGGAATATTCCGGAGAAAACCATCGCAGTTATGATTTGGCGTTGTTTTCCCTCAAATCGGCACTGACAAGGCAAGAGGAAATTGATTTAATATCTTACTATGATCCAACCGATCAATGGGGCATGGTGCATTCCATCGTCCTCATGAAACCGGTGGTTAGTTTTTTATTGCTACTTTGGGACTTAACATCCCCACCCCTCCATCACCTCACTGCGGATTTTTTATGGCGGGCTGTGCACACTCACTCTCAAAATGCCTGGGTTGCTCAATCCGCGAAGCAGCTCACGAAAGAACAAAGCTTGGGCTTTTTTTACAACAAACCCCAAGCACAATGCAAAAAAAGAAACAGCCCGTCCACCAGCTCCGTTCAAAACACGCATTTGAGTATTAATTAAACGTATCTTCCCACGCTCAGCTCACTTTGGCGTACATCAAGTTTTTGAAAAACACCATCATATTTTAAAACAGAGAATCACTTTACTTACACACCAACTCCTCTGTTATACTGATTAAACGTTTTATGCAGAGCTCAGGCATGAATCACTCCACAAATTCCGTCCTGTTTTTATTGTATTTTCATATTGCCTGCGGTTTTAGCGCTATACTGGCCGCTTTGGGGGCCATGTTGAGCACCAAAGGTGCAAAGCAACATCGCAAATTTGGCTCACTCTTTTTTTACGCCATGACCGGCGTGTTTATCACAGCGATACCGTTGGCTTTGTTCATAAACAATCTTTTTTTGTTTCTTATCGCCTTGTTTAGCTATTACCTTGCTTTTTCGGGATGGCGTTATGCAAAAAATCGCAGTGGGCCGCAACGCCTTGATTTGATAGTAAGCTTGAGCATGCTGATTGTGTCTATCCTCATGATGGGCACTGCCTTGCTGCAAATGCACCAAAATAAAATCATTTTAATGCTATTTGGTGCCTTTGGATTGCTGTTTAGTTTTTCAGATATAAAACTCCATTACACACACTCCAGCACCGGCAAACAACGTATCGCGCATCATCTAGGTGCGATGCTAGGCGCGACTATTGCCGCTTTAACCGCGTTTGCGGTGACAAACATTTCCATTCAGCCTACAATTATTTTATGGTTAGGACCGACGTTTTTAATAACGCCGGTGATTATGTGGTGGAAAAACAAAGTACTGAAAGGCAACGTGCCGGTTAAATGACCTGCCCGTTTACAGCAGATACGCCAATATAAATCATGCATTGCGTTGTGTTTTGATAAACTTCAAAATCAGATGTAAATGCACGTTTAATCTGCTTATTTTCTTTAAAATAACGCCAAATTGTTTGCCAAAGTTCAATAACCACCTCTGGAAACGTACCCGTGCCTTCAAACACCAGGTAATCCCCTGCTTGGATTTGAACCATACCAGGCGATAGCTCCGTCACAGGAACCCCTGCGGTGACTTTATAATACCCCATTTCATCCGATTCATAATCCGTGTACACCCCCATAATGGCTGAATCTGATTGTCGATGAGGTATCTGCTCGGCCCGATTATGGGTGAAAAAATCATTCCAAAGCCCCGGTAGTTTGGCTGTTGCGAGAAGCATTTCATCCTTATTGGCAGTAATGACACTGCATCCTGCCACATTAAAACCTTCTATTCGCATCCGTTTTGGGTTATTCATACATACCTCTTGTTGTTGTAACGAATTTCGAATGATATCCCGGACACTTACCTGTTTTTGTCAGTAGACTCATCGTCGAAGGGGTGCATTGAATTTCCTTAGGACGAACGCACACGGACATCCAGGCAGTCTAATTTAACGTTCACATGAGGAAAATTTGGACTGCAACGTCGCGTAATTTTTTTAAATTGACGAACACGCAGGAGTGGCAGATAATTTAGCTCATCACCCCCCATAGAGGAATGGCATGAAATGGAATGCCGCAGTACTATGCGTGTTGTTGTTAAGCGCATGCAATCAATACGTTGTTGAGCCTTTGGATATTGTCGTTCCTCAGAAATACACGGCGCTGGAACTGGGGAACAATCCTGGATATTTTGACGTCACCGAAACCACCATGAAATCGTATTGACTTCATGCCTGTGTAACATGAAGTCAATCCAAAATTAATCCGCCATGACTGCGTGAAAATTGGTGGTGGCAATTTCCGGGCGCAGCTCTTTAATTTGGTTGCATTCATCAACAAACACCACCGTAGGCGTAAGAGAGCGGCATAAGCTTTCTTCCAGCTGCACAAACGTGGCGATAATGATGATATCGCCTGGGGTCACCAAATGCGCTGCCGCGCCATTGACACAAATATCCGTTGAATGAGCAGCGCCTTCAATGGCATAGGTCTCAAACCGCGTACCTGCAGTCACGTTCCAAACTTGCACCGCCTCATAAGGCAAAATATCTGACGCTTCGAGCAGTTCAGGGGCAATGGTGATGCTACCCTCGTAATCCAAATCTGCTTGTGTGACCGTAGCCCGGTGAATTTTAGATTTTAACATTCGTCGTGTGATCATTACAAAATTCCGCATATTGTCAAAACAGGACATTGTATGTGCAGAATACATTATTTACAACCTTTTTGCATTTTCTTCCCGACAAAACATGGTATAATTTTAAACAAAAAATGAACATAAGAATCTCATGACTTATACTGTATCGCTCATGGCTTGGGCCAGCTTTTTTTTAGCCATCGCCTCTTATATTTGCGGGTCCATTGCTATTCTTTCTGGCTCATCGCAACCAAGCGTCATCAGCCGTTTTTTTTGGTTGGTCTTGTCCGTCACCAATTTTTTAAGTTATTTAAGCTTGGGGGCTGGCAGCGGAATTTTCTTGTCCTTAGCCAATGGTTTGGGATCTGCCATTATTTTTATATTGTCTATAAAACATGGGTATATTGAATTTAAACGTGCTGATTTTGTTGCCATAGGCGGCGCGAGTATTGCGTTGATGTGTTATTTATTGATAAACATTAAGCTTGTTGCCTTGGTTGCAGGATTGCTCACTCATTTCATCAGCGGCTTACCCACATACAAACGAACCTGGCAAAATCCTCACTCGGAAAATTTGGCGTTTTGGGTTTTATTTGCTTTAGCAAGTTTTATTTCATTCACAGGCGTACTCATACAACATAAAAATATGATCTACCCGTTGTATTTTTTCTTATTCGATGCAGCGATGGCGCTGTTGATTTTCTGCAAGCGCAAGCAATTGGAAGGTTTGGTCACAAACCCCCACGCGATTGCAGGGGTTGCTCTTGATTAACTTTAAGGCAGCATACTGGCGAAAAACGATTTTGCGTCGATCAATGTAATATGCTATGCAAACAATGTTTAAACAACTTCCACTTCTTCAGCTTGAGGACCTTTTTGCCCTTGCGTTGCTTTAAACATTACTGTTGCACCTTCTGGTAGGGTTTTAAAACCACTGCCTTGGATGGCACTAAAGTGAACAAAGTAATCTTTGCCATTGCATTCAATGAAGCCAAAACCTTTACCTTCATTGAACCACTTTACTGTACCACGTACTTTCTCCGCCATTTTTGTTGCTCCTTTAGCATATTAATTTAACTCTGATAGGAATAAAACTTACTTCAGGAAATTTTCTTTCAACTTGCCATGTATCTCACGCTGGTAGCAGGATCCTTGTTTAACGGACAAGCCGCATAAACGGGACGTTTGAGATTAGGTAAAACTAAAGTAAGCCATTCACTATGATACTTTTATACTACTCAGAAACCCGTGTCAACTATTCATTGTATCTTATTCGTTAGCAACGTAGCCACAGCCTTCATGAGGACATATAATTTGGCGGCCAGAACGTTTTGTTTCTTTCACCGTCAACAACGGCCATGCACATTGCGGGCATGGTTTATCGATAGGTTCGTTCCACAACGCGTAATCGCATTTGGGGTAACTTGCGCAGGAATAAAAAATTTTTCCTTTTCTGGATTTACGTTGCAAAATTTTAGCGGCATGGCATTTGGGGCACTCAACGCCAGTATCGGCAGGCTTTTCCAAGGGCTCAATAAATTTACAGTTAGGGTAATTACTGCATCCTATAAAACGGCCATAACGACCAATTTTTATATGCAAGGGGTTGGAACATTCTGGACAACTGCGATTTTCGACCACTTCCGGCTCAATTTTTTCACCCCCTTGGGCATTTAAATCCAGCGTATAATCGCAATCAGGATAACCCGTACAACCTATAAATCGACCGCGTTTGCCCAAACGTATGGCCAATGGTTTTTCACATTTAGGGCATTGTTCATCCAGGGCTTCGGTCGTAACGTCTTTGCGTTGCACTTGCTCGTCGATGGCATGCACTTTTTCAATGAACGGTTGCCAAAAAGCATCCAACACGGGAACCCACTCTTTTTCGCCACGCGCAATAGCATCCAGCGTGTCTTCAAGCTGCGCGGTAAATTTATAATCGACATAGCGGGTAAAATAATCCGTTAAAAAACGGCTGACAATACGCCCAACATCTGTGGGGAAAAAGCGTTTTTTATCGACAATGACATATTCCCGTTGCTGCAATGTGTGGATAATAGACGCATACGTAGACGGTCGACCAATTTCAAACTCTTCCAAGGCCTTGACCAGGGATGCTTCAGAGTAACGCGGTGGCGGCTCTGTAAAATGTTGACTGGGCACAATATCTTGCACGGGAATTTTGTCGCCAACGGCCAAGGCCGGCAACATGGCTTGTTGATCATCGTCTTTGGAATCGTCCTTGCCTTCTTCATACACCGTAAGAAAACCCGGAAAAACAATAATGGAGCCATTGGCTCGGAACACATTGCCTTCGCCACACGTTAAATCCACGGCAACCGTATCCACCAATGCCTCAGCCATTTGACAAGCCAAGGAGCGTTTCCAAACCAAGCTATAAAGCTTAAATTGATCCGGTGTCAACGCCTGCTGCACCATTTCTGGTGTACGCTTGATGGACGTTGGACGGATCGCCTCATGCGCTTCTTGGGCATTTTTAGATTTGGTTTTAAATACACGGGGATTGCTCGCGCAATTTTGCTTGCCGTAGCGCTCCTCAATATACTCTCTCATTTCCGTCACAGCTTCTGCTGATAAATGAACAGAATCGGTACGCATATAGGTGATTAAACCCATTGTTCCCGAACCAATGTCAATCCCTTCATACAGTTGTTGCGCAACCATCATTGTTTTTCGAGCCGTAAAACCTAATTTTCTTGCAGCTTCTTGTTGCAATGTCGAGGTGATAAACGGGGCGGACGGATTGCGTTTCCGTTGTTTTTTCTCAATGTTCTCAACCGCTAAATAACCTTTCGCTTGCACCAAAAGCATGTTCTTAATGGTGTTTGCTTGCTCGCTGTTGGTGATAGAGAATTGTTGTAATTTTTCATGATTGAGCTGGGTTAAGCGCGCTTCAAATGGCGTGGTTTCGTGCTGGCATTGGGCAAGTAGGCGCCAATACTCTTGAGAAACAAAACGTTCAATTTCTTCTTCACGCTCAACGATCAATCGCAGGGCGGGACTTTGCACACGCCCTGCGGATAAACCACGGCGTATTTTTTTCCAAAGCAACGGCGAAAGATTAAATCCAACCAAGTAATCCAGAGCGCGACGCGCTTGTTGCGCATTGACAAGGTCCATGGATATTTCGCGTGGATTGTTAATGGCTTCGTGCACAGCAGATTTGGTGATTTCGTTGAAAAAAATTCGACGCGTGGGTTTGTCTTTCAATAAATTACGCGATTTCATCAACTCAAACACATGCCAAGAAATGGCTTCACCTTCTCTGTCTGGATCCGTGGCCAGCAAAAATTCATCCGCTTTTTTAAGCGCTTTGGCAATTGCTTCGATATGGCGTGCATTGCGCTCAATGGGGCTGTAAGTCATTGCAAAGTCTTGATCAGGGTTTACTGAACCTTTGCGAGGCGGTAAATCTCGAACATGCCCATAGGATGCGAGTACCTCATAATTGTCGCCCAGGTATTTTTGGATCGTTTTACATTTCGCGGGCGATTCCACGACAACCAGGTACTTCGTCATTAAGCGTTAACCTTTTTTAATGCAATGATAAGCCATCTTCCTTTTGATACAACACTAAGTCAAGAAAGGCAATTTGCTCTGAATTCATTTGATTGGAAAGGACGTTACGTATAGCCCATTTCGCTTCTTGTAACGTGACAAAACGTGAATCTGAAAAAATTAAACGGTTGATGATCACTTCTTGATCTTCCGCACTGATCACACCCCATGCCATCATGCGCACGAGAAATTGATAACTTGCTTTTGTGAAGCGGCGTTGTTCATCAGGTGTAAAAATTCGCATGGAGGTTTCATTTGCAAATTTCACGACATCCAATTGCTCGTTGTTGAGCGGGGTTGTCTCTGCGTCGGTTGGCGCCACGCCATCATCACCGCTCGCAGCCAAGTGCTTTTCTTTTAATTGGGTTAATGTTTTTTCAAACAAGTTCAATAACATTTCAAACAAGCTATCTTTCATAATATACACCTCATATAGCCACCAGGAACCGCGTTGATCACACCTTGTAATTCCAACTCAGTTAATTTACAAATCACAGTCTCAATGCTTAGACCACTTCGTGCGACGATTTGATCAACAGTTGTTGCCTCGAATTCAATGCACTTTACTAGATTTTTATTCTCGCTTGCAAGCGTCTCATTCTGTTTTACTGCCTTGGCCATAAAATTATCCATGCCCAGCTCAGTGAATACATCATTCACAACCGTTACTAACTTCGCACCTTGCTGCAAAAGATAATGGCAACCACGTGCTTGAGGGTTATGGATAGAACCAGGAACGGCGAGCACATCGCGATTTTGCTCTAATCCTAACCGGGCCGTAATCAACGAACCGCTCTTGATTGCAGCCTCAACAACCAGTATGGACAATGATAAACCACTTATTATACGATTTCTGCGTGGAAAATGTCCAGCGATTGGTGGATTTTTTAGAGGAAACTCACTCAACAGCATGCCATTTTGACAAATTTTATCGGCGAGAGACAGGTGACGACGGGGGTAAATATGATCAATTCCTGTTCCCATCACCGCAATGGTTTTACCGTTTGCCTCTAGGCAGCCCCAATGGGCTTGGGCATCAATCCCTAGCGCCAAACCACTGACAATGGTAACCCCACATGCAGCCAACTGATTTGCAAAACGCCAAGCGGTCTCGCTGCCGCTCATTGACGGTGATCGTGTGCCCACAATGGCCAGTGTCGGGGCATCAAAACACGTTAAATCGCCCTTGGCGTACAAGACAATGGGAGGATCGTGGATTTCTTTCAAAAGCGGAGGATATTGAGGGTGATCGCACGTCAATAGATGGTGATTGTCGCCCTCTTGCCAACGTAAATCTTCGTCTACTTGGTGAAAATTAAACGCTTGAAAGGCATGGATGAGTCGCTCCGGCAAGCCGGCTTCTTTCAAAGCAGCCTCGGGCATTTGAAATAATTCGTGCAGTTTTGGCCAACGCTTCAGCAACTTGCTGACCGTACGTGGGCCTATTTGCGCCATACGGTTTAAGGCCAGTAAATAATATAAATTATCCATATAAAATCCATTTCGATGTTGGTTGGACGATTAATCAGCAATTTGCACATGCTTTCTGACACCGTGCTTGCTTGCGGACTAACGATTAGAGATAATAGCATGCATTTATTTTTCTAAACTAGATTGATATGACGATACGTAAAATTATTTATTTACCCGATGCGCGTTTAAGACGGGTTTCAAAACCTGTGGAAACCTTTGACGATGAATTGCAACGCCTCATTGATGACATGTTTGACACCATGTACCACGCCAAAGGTGTAGGGTTAGCGGCACCCCAAATAGGGATTAATTTGCGCTTATCGGTGGTGGATGTGATCGGCGATAAAACCCAACAATTGGTGCTGATCAACCCGGAAATCATTGCCTCCGAAGGTCAACTGGAATACCAGGAGGGCTGTTTATCCGTTCCGGGCGCCTATGACACGGTCACCCGCGCTGCAAAAGTCACGGTTAGAGCCCTTGATCGCTCAGGCAAACCCTTTGAAATGACAAGTGATGGTTTGCTCGGTGAATGTTTTCAACATGAAATCGATCACTTGAATGGCAAACTGTTCGTGGATTTGTTGTCGCCTTTAAAACGCAATTTAATCCGTAAACGTTTGGATAAATTTCTTCGCAATACTTCTAAAGGCCAATAATTGCTTATGACAGTCACCCCACCTGCTTTAAACATCGTTTTTGCTGGCACACCTGCATTCACCTTGCCATGCTTAAACGCCCTGGCGAACTCCAGGCATACACTACGGGCCATCTACACCCAACCTGATCGTCCAGCTGGCCGAGGTAGAAAATTGCAAGCGTCAGCGGTCAAAGAATGGGCAAATCAGCACCAATTGCCTGTGCATCAACCGCTTCATTTTAAAGATGACGCGACCATTGCAACCTTGGAGCAGCTGGCTCCCGATGTCATGGTGGTGATTGCGTATGGGTTGATTTTACCCAAACGTGTTTTAGATATACCCAAGCAGGGCTGCATCAATGTGCATGCTTCTTTGCTACCGCGGTGGCGCGGCGCATCCCCTATTCAGCATGCGATCTTGCATGGTGATCATGAAAGCGGAGTCACCATCATGCAAATGGATGTGGGCATGGACACCGGCGATATGCTAAATACCGTCACCTGCCCTATCACAGCCTCTGATACAGCAACAACCTTGCACGACAAGCTGGCTGAATTGGCCGTAAAGCCGCTGTTAAAAGTCCTGGATGATTACGCCAACGGCCTGATTTGCTCAACGCCCCAAAACGAGCAACAAGTCACGTACGCACCTAAAATCAATAAAGAAGATGCCGAAATTGATTGGCAACAACCCGCGGTACTTATTGATCAAAAAATTCGCGCCTTTAACCCTTGGCCGATTGCTTATACCCATTTAGATCATGATGTGCTGCGCATTCATAAAGCTCATGTTGTGGAACAAACATCGTCTCAACCTGCTGGCACAGTACTCAGCCTCGATAAACACGGCATGATTGTTGCCACGGGGCAATACGCGTGGTGCATTGAGCGCATGCAATTGCCAGGAGGTAAAAACATTGCCGTAGCCGATTGGCTGAACGCAGGACGTGCACAGATTGTGCATCCTTTTCTTCTTGGTAAGCGCTCATTCGCATGAAAAAAAATGAGCGTTTACAAGCCTTGCGCATTTTAATCAAACTCGTCGAGTTAAAACTGCCTTTATCGCATTTGCTAAAAGCCAATCCAGATTTAACACCCTTGGGCCGAGAAATTTGTTTTGGCGTATGCCGCCACTATTTTCGTTTGCAAGCCATTGCCGATTGTTTGCTAAAAAAACGTCCGAAAGAATTGGATGTTTGGCTGAGTCTACTGATGGGATTGTACCAATTGCATTATCTGCGAACACCAGACTATGCTGTGGTGAAAGAAACGGTGGCCTTGTTGGATCAGCTCAAAAAATCGTGGGCCAAAGGGCTGGTGAATGCTGTGCTACGGACCTTTTGCCGAGAGCAGGCAACATTGCTGCAACAACTGGCCAACACCCCCGCCTTTCAAGACGGCCACCCCAGCTGGTTTGTGCAACGCATTAAACACGATTGGCCAAACGATTGGCAGCACATCTTAACGGCCAATGATACGCATCCACCCATGACGTTGCGTGTCAATTGCGCACAAGAAACACGCAGCCATTATTTGCAACGTTTACAAGTTGCAGGCATAGAGGCCCAACAGCAACCTCATACCCAAAATGGCATGACATTGACCAAGCCCTGCGCCGTCCAAGATCTGCCTGGATTCAGTGCGGGGGATATTTCCGTTCAAGATGGTGCCGCACAAATGGCTGCATCGTTATTGGATCTGCAACCCGGTCTGCGTGTGCTTGACGCCTGTTGCGCACCCGGCGGAAAAACATGCCATATTCTTGAAATGGAGCCCAATCTATTGCGATGCGTGGCACTGGATGTGGATGCAAAACGTTTAGAGCGTGTTCAAGAAAATTTAACGCGTTTGCATCGGCATGCTGAAATCGTCCAAGGGGACGGTATAGCGCCCAACACCTGGTGGGATGGGCAATTGTTCGACCGCATCTTGCTGGATGCCCCTTGTTCGGCAACAGGCGTCATCCGCCGTCATCCTGACATAAAATTGTTGCGTACAGCAGCTGAAGTGACTCTAATAGCTCAATTGCAACGCCAATTGCTCGAAGCACTGTGGCCCTTGCTGGCACCCAATGGGCGCATGGTCTACAGCACTTGCTCGATCTTATCCGAGGAAAATGAACAACAAATTGCCCAATTTGCAAAATCACACCCCAACTGCGAACTGGTCACAGCCAGTCATCCCTGGGGCATCGCCACCGGACATGGTTGGCAAATTCTGCCCGGTCAGCACAACATGGATGGCTTTTTTTATAGCGTGTTAAGAAAAAACGATAACGCGTGATTATTGGCTTTACTCAATTTATAGGCCCGGCAACTTGTCGCGTGATCAAGTTCTCACTCTGCACATGGATCCCTCGCAGAAAACGCGAAACGTTGATACAGGTTTTATGATCAAATGGCCTTACGCGCCAACAACGTGGATTGTGTATAACTTTTTAGAGCAGATTTGATCCATCTTATTTCTTTCGTACATAAAAACTATAACTCATTGAAAATAATAATAATAATATTTTTTAAAAAAGCTATTGCTTTTTTTATTATCCACAAATTCTGTGGATAACCTTGTGTGCAGTTTGTTAAGGAAACGGAAATGTTTTATTTTATTTAAATTCACTGGGCTAGACCTTTATTTTGACTGTCTTTTAATTCTTCAAGCTTCTCCTCAACATTCAATTGTGCCATTTCACATTTCCAAAATTGATATTTACGCTGAGCCACAACACCTACGCCGGTGGTAGCAGCGATCGATGCTCCAACATATATTAATAAGGCGCCGAAAGGCGAAAAAGTGCCCATCGTTCCAACGGCTAGACCTAAACCTGCTGCGATGAATAGTGCCCCAGCAAAAGCCCTTAACGCCAAGCTTAATTTTTTTGCGGGTCCCACTTTAACACGCTCGGCTAAAGCATCGGCTGTTTCTAAGCAATATTTCGCGACCTCTAGACTAGCATCATCTAGCCCGGATTTAACCGCGTTTAACATGGTCGTGAAATCGTCCAGCCCAGATTCAGCATCCATTTTTAAATCTTCCAACCGTTCTATCTGACGTTTAAATGTGGGATAAAAATTTTCTTGATAGGTATTGCTCATTGTTATCACATTTTCCATGTCCTTAGCAGCCTTGTCATAATCAGGGTGGTCATACGGAACCTCGAGCAGCTCCAGTTGACGGATTGAAAAATATTCATGGTGCCCCGCATACCTTAGAGCATAAAAGGTAGCTGCTTCATATTTTAATTTGTCTACGGTGCTCATATCCGACGTATCAATTCCCATTTCTCGCAACAGATTATCATATCGATCGGGATCTTTTATGGAATAGATGGATTGATCACCACAGTCAATCGCATTCAAAGCTTCGCCAATAGTTTCTGAGGTAAAGTCAACAATTTGTCTATTCACCAGCAGCGACCCCCGCGTATTAAATGCCTCGGCCATCACGTCTTGATCAGCAAAACACATGTTAAAAAATTTTATGCAGTTTTGAGACCAATGCTCATGTTCAATTTTATCTAACATAATGTACCCATTATATAACTCCCACAATATGTACATATATTGCACACTACGGAGATTTATAAACAGAGAAAAAACTATAATTTTATAATTGCTTAATTTATACTTTTACCATGAGCAAACCTATGCCCACTCACTTAAAATCACTGCCCATTGAATGGC
>CAZGKX010000021.1:3761-14836 GCA_964525945.1 uncultured Legionellaceae bacterium | reverse complement strand
AATGGCTGCACCCAGGCCGTTATCAACCACGCACGCATTTTGACTCAGCAAGCTTAAATGAACTAGCACAATCCATTAAAAATCAAGGTCTTATTGAGCCATTGATTGTGCGCGAAGTGTCTCCCAAACACTACGAAATCGTGGCCGGAGAACGGAGATGGCGGGCTTGTTTGCTGTTAGGTTGGGTGGACGTTTCTTGTCTAATCGGTGATTACAGCGATAAACAAGCAGCTGCTGTGGCATTGGTTGAGAATATTCAACGTGAACAGCTCAATCTCATTGAAGAGGCAAGCGGCTACCAACGCTTGATCCATGAGTTTCATTTTACCCAAATTGAAATTGCCTTGCTGGTGGGCAAATCCCGCAGCCATGTCGCCAACTTGTTACGGTTGTTAACGTTGGGGGAATTTGTGCAAACGCAATTAAGAAATCAACAGCTCACATTAGGTCATGCACGCATGCTCGTAGGCCTACCAACGGAACAACAAACAACGCTCGCTCAAAATTGCATGCACCATCAATGGTCGGTCAGACGTTTGGAAGAGGAAGTACGAGCGAGTAAAATAAATACAACCATTCCCCCACCCCATTGTGATCGCCTAAACTTACAAACACAATTGGCCGAACAACTCGGTGCCCCGGTTGAAATTAGCAGCGACGCAACCCAAAGTGGATGGTTAAAAATAAAATTTTTTGACAATGATACCCTCTCAGGCCTTCTAGAGAGAATGGGGTTACGTTATGATTGAGCAAATTAAATGATTTAGCAAAAAGGGTTTTATCGATGAAACGGATTTTACCAGGTTTATTGTCATGCTTTGTTTGTACGGCGGTGCTAGCCACCAATCTACAAAAATCAGTGGACACCATTATCAATCAAGTGGATCCCAAAATAAACATGGGGATTGAAGTCGTTGACTTGAACACCGGTGAAACACTTTATCAACGCAATGCCACCAAAACATTCACACCGGCCAGCAACATGAAATTATTTTCAGAAGCAGCGGCACTGCTGGTTTTAGGCCCAGATTATCGATTTCAAAGTAAGTTGAGCACCGATGCCAACACCTTGACGCAAGGTACGCTGCAAGGCTCATTGTATTTGTATTTGCCAGGCGACCCTTCGTTCACAGAAGAACATTTGAATGCGTTGTTGTCCCAACTCTCGACTTGGGGCATTACTCGCATTCAAGGCAATGTGGTGCTGGTCAGCACCCATAATGGCGTGAATGCGTACGCACCCGGAATTGTCGCAAAAGACCTGACGTACAGTTATGGAGCACCGCTGTCCCCCGTGATGTTGGATGAAAATCGGGTGATGCTGACCGTTAACCCTGCTTACCGAGTGGGTGAACCCGCTTTGGTGGAACTGGATGCACCACTCAACAGTATAAAAATCAACAACCAAGTCAAAACAGCAGCCAGCAATGCCAGTTGTGGCATTGATTTTAAAATGGACGGTGAAAACAATTTAAATGTACGCGGTTGCGTACGGGTCGGGCAATCGGCGTTTCAACAACGCATCGCTATTCGCAACCCATTGCGTTACAGCCAAGACATGATAAAAATAAAATTAGCCAACATGCACATTGCGTTTAATGGCGCAGTGGTGTTGGGCACACTTCCTGCCAACACGTTGTTGATCGCGACGCATGCGTCCAAACCCATCACACAATTAATGGCAGACACCTTAAAACCTTCTGATAATTTATATGCCGATAGCATGTACTTGCATGCCGCAGCACGATTGCACGGTGGCGCGCCCTTGGATTGGCAACAAGCACAACCGGTTGTGAAAAATTTCTTGCAACAACAAACGGGCATTAATTTACAAAATGCAATACTCATTGATGGCTCTGGTTTATCACGCCAAGATTTAGTGACGGCCGAACAAACGATTCATTTATTGCAATACTTGCACAATCGTTTTCCACTGGCTTATGAATACATTGCCGCTTTGCCTGTTGCAGGGCAAGATGGGACCTTACAACGTCGATTAAAAAAACCAACACAACAAGGCTTGATCCGTGCCAAAACAGGCTCAATGACAGGCATCATGAGCCTTTCTGGGTATTTATACACCGCCAATGCACACACATTGGCCTTTGCCATTTACATCAATACCCTGCCTGGCACCCCGCCCTCCATTTCAGGGCAATACCGCAGCTTGGTAGACACCTTGTGCGATTTCTTTTTACGGCAGAAACCCGACGATAAACGGTTTGCATTTCCAGCCAATCCACACGCCCGCGTTGCATTTCAACAACAACCATCGCAAATTGAAAAACAACATTACCAGCAAGCAAAATGGCGACGGTTGGAATACACCTTGAAACAATCTTTAAAAAACCAGCCGGTGTCGGTGATATTCCGTGGTGATCAACTCATCCTTGTGGATCATGGTGCTGATGTCAATCAAGTGTGGAATATATTGCAAAACGCCCGCAAAAAATTCCCTTTCGCAATCGCATTGCATAGTCGTTCCTCACCCAACAAAACAAATCAAATGCAACTGTTGTGGGTGCATACCATGAGCCAAGACAATGTAAGAACCTGGACCTTGTGTGACGCCGTGGGTTAATTCTGAAAAATTATGCTGGATTGGATAAGGTTATTGTTTTGTTTGTTGTCCAATGCATGACATAGTTGCACACGCTTGTGTTTGAAACAAGTAACACTGGATTGGGCATGAAAAAATAACTCAAAGCCATCACAATTTTGTAGCTGGGTGCAGGGGGATTTTGCAAACAAAGGGTCCATCGAGCATGATTGGGTAATTCGTTTTGCACTTGAGCTACCATAGGATAAATCACTTCAGGCATATAATAGCGGCGTGTTCGCTCAATTTTGCCAGTGACCACAAAAATCAAAGCCACCGCAACAATTGCAATGGACAATGGCGTTTTAATGTGGACGCAATAAGCCATTCCCTTTTCTTGAAAAAGAAGGAGCAATGAAAAAAGAGTAAATGGCATCAATAGCATGTTGTAATAACGTTGAAAATCGAGCAGATGATCAATCTCATGGCCCATACCAAACACCAAGGCTTGCAATATATAAAGCAGGATCAAATAAACAAACAATGTGCCGACAAACACCCACCGTAATCGATTGGCATCGGTGTAACGGGTGGGTTGCATGTTCGATGCCAAACGTCGCCATAGCCAAAAAATACCCGCATACAAAAGAATGTTGGGAATAAATATATGTCCGAATCGTTCCAACAACACGCTTTTAAGAAAAAGCCATTGCGCAGCATGAAAATCCACATTGAATGGATTCAACGCCGATTTGACGCCATCAAATGTGACAGCGTGAGCGAAACTATGGAAGCCGTAATAATGACAATGCGCCAACCACAGCGATTTTAATCCCAACAAGGCACCCGTTAAACCACTGATGCAGAGCATGTTTTTCTTTGTTTTTTCCATGGTTAAAAACAACGAAACAAGGCACATGAGGGCGAAGAGCAAACCTATTTCTTTGATCAGAGAAAGAAATAAAATGGGGAATGAAACCAACAAAAGCATGTGTTTATAGCGATTGACAATGATCCACATGATGGCAAAAGTATAAGTTGCAACGTATGCATCCACTTCCATTCTCGCAAAAACAGTGCCAAAACCAATGCTCAACACAACGTATGCAATGGCCATTTTTAACAGTGAAATCCGTGGCTGTTCAGCAACATATAAAACCATCAATGCCGACAGTAAAACGATGCCTTGCGCAAGGTAACCGGTGTATTGGGAATAAAAACCCTGTGAAAAATAGTAAAAATAATGAAAATAACCCATGCCTGGAATGAAGGTTAAAAATTTGGCAAACATGTAATGATCATTGCTAGGCAGTTGATTAAATGTAAATAAATATTTACTCATTACGCCCCAAAACGCATAATCATCAATGCTACGAAAACGCATCCCCCAAGCAAACAACGCGATAAAGCCCACACCCAACAAATAAATCAGGATTGTGTGGATTTTTTTGGTGTCCAATTTGGTTTGCCTTACTTTCCATATTAGGTAAAGCAATGCCATACCAGCCAAGCCCAAAATCAGCCGATTGCCCTGCGGCAAATACCCTGCAATGGCCAACAAAAATTCTAAAACACCGATCAAGGCTGTGGTGGTCAAAAAAAGTGGAGCCAACGTTTGTTGCAGGAAGTAGGACATCAACAAACTGAAAACAGGTAGGGTTAAAATAGGAATTAACAAAAAAAAGGCATTCATTTTTAAATGATCCTCGCGCAACAAGCAATGCAAACCCTTGAGGCGCGTATTATCACAGTTTTCGTGTACAAAAGGAAATTGCAAAAAAAATGGGGGATAGCCGCAATTCATAAGCAGAGTTCAGTAAATATCTATAAAAAGCTGTCTTTCCCGCGAAGGCGGGAATCCATTTCTAAATTGGCTCAATACCTGCTCAGGGATAGATCCCCGCCTTCGCGGGGATGACAAAATTTTTGCTAGATATTTAATGCTTCGCTTAACATGCAAAACAGACAATTCGTTCAATTTATAATAAAACTTAACGAATGCCTGCATTTTTGCTATGATAACCCTCTTTTTGCTTAAATTAAATCCTCATGCAACCACCTGTTTTAATGATACCAGCTTACAACCCTGACGAAGAACTGTTCAAGTTAATCGCAGCACACCAAGCAAAATGCCCTGAACAAAAGTGCATCATCATTAACGATGGCTCAAAACCTGAATGCGATGATATTTTTAAACAACTTACCACAAAAAACACCACAGTTTTGCACCACACCGTCAATGCGGGCAAAGGGGCCGCATTAAAAACTGGCATGCAGTATTTTCTCACGCATTTTGAGGACGATTGCCCGGGTGTTGTCACCGCGGATGCCGATGGCCAACATGCTATTTCAGATATCATCAATCTCAGTCGGATCATGGAAAACCACCCTTCTCACCTGCACCTGGGAGTGAGGGCGATCAACGACCGCCATGTGCCGCTGCGCAGTCGTTTGGGCAATACCCTGACACGATTGTTGTTTAATCAATTCACAAAAAATCAGATCAAAGACACACAGTCAGGATTGCGAGGCATTCCTACCGCGCTCATTAAATCCTTGATAAACAGCAAAGCGAGTCGTTATGAATTTGAATTTGAAATGTTTTTTATAGCCAAAAAGTTGGCTATACCTATTTTGCAAACGCCGATTCAAACCATCTACATCAATGACAACAAAGGCTCGCACTTTAACCCTGTCTTTGATTCCTTGAAGATATATTATGTGTTCCTTCGTTTTTGCAGTGTAGCTTTTCTATCATTTTCCGTTGATTTTACTCTTTTTTTTAGTGTTTTCTATGCCACGCAAGACATGGGCAAAGCCATGCTAATGGCGCGGTTGATTTCTGCAACGTTCAATTTTTTTATGAATAAAAGCATAACGTTCAAAGCCAAGAATAATTCCTTTTTAGCAGCTCTTAAATTTGCGGCGTTAGCCTGCTGTATTGGTCTGTCTTCTTATAAATTGCTACAGTTCTTTTCTTATTTAGGGCTTAATATTTATTGCAGCAAAATAGTTGCTGAATTTCTTTTGTTCATCATTAGCTTTTTTATGCAAAATGCTATTATTTTTTCCAAACGAAAATTTTTCCGCAACTCACTCAAAACGACGTCCGACTAAGTTTTTTGATGCAGGAGCATTATCATCATAGTCGTCGGGATTTTCCAAGTGAATTTTACGAAAGATTTTATGCACCAGCGGTGATAACATGATCGCCACTATGGCAATAAATGCCAGCCCACTAAATAGCGCGTAGCTCCCCGCAAACAATTTACCGGCCTCGGTGTGCAGTGGGTTCACTTGCCCCATACCACCTAAGATCATGGCAGCATTTAAATAAGCATCTAACCAGGACAGGTGTTCAAATTCATGGTAACCCAGCATGCCAATACCCAACGCCATAATAATCAGCATGAAACCAATGACCAGATTGCGCAATAAATGCCAATACATGTGCTTGTTGAGCTGTGCGCGCATTTGCTTTTGTGCCATCCCATTCTCCTAAGTCAATCCTGAATATAGCGCTGCAGTATTGCCAATTCATGGCGCATTTTTTCCAATTCGTCCAACAATTCAAGGGCTAGAATAACGCCGGGCGTGTTGATGTTTAAATCCTGGCGCAATCGGTGGGCAGATTGAAGACGTTGCAATGTGGCTCTGTCAAAATGAAGCGAGGTTAATGCTTGGTGCGATTGACCAAAAAATCCATGTTCAAACATCTCTTGCATCACTTCTGCTGGGATATGGTATTGCTCACACACTTCAATGTAGGTAAGCGTGGAATGCTCGTCCATTAACACCGCGCTGATGATCTTGGTTGACATGGTTATACCCCCATTTTTTCACGTGGATTAAATGGCATTTGCTCTGACATTTTTTTATACAATAATTTGGCTTCTTCGCTGGTGGGCGGCGGAGTAATAATTTTTAAAATAATGTATTGATCGCCAGGGGTTGCTCCAGACAATCCTCGTTGTTTTAAACGCAAGCGTTGGCCCCCTTGAGAGCCGGGTGGAATTTTTAGATCAACCATTCCTCCCAATGTGGGTACTTTTACGGTAGCGCCCAACGCAACTTCCCATGGTGCGACAGGCAATGTCACGTAGACATCATCGTTTAAAACATCATAAATGGGATGCTTTTCAACGTCCACCGTCAAATATAAATCCCCGCGTGTGCCTCCGGTGAGACTTTCTGCACCCTGCCCTGCTAAACGAATTTGCTGACCGGATTTAATGCCCGCCGGAATTTTTACATTGAGTGCGGGTGGGGCCATTTGCGAAGAACCAGGCAACTGAATGGATTTAACAATGCCTTTGTAAGCGTCTTCCAAACTGATGCTGATGGTGCCATGCAGATCGGCACCATTCATTTGTTGCGAGCGATAAGCTCCTCCAAACAAAGACTCAAAAAAATCGCGACTGTATTGATAATCGCCCGCCATATCTTGCCAGTTATGCGTTTGCCGCTGTTGGCTGGAACGGGCTTGCTGATTAAATTCCCAATTGTGCTTGTATTGATCGTACGTTTTCCGTTTTTCAGGGTCTTTTAATACATCATAAGCTTCACCCAATTCTTTAAATTTCTCTTCTGCTTTGGGTTCTTTGTTGAGGTCCGGATGGTATTTCCGTGCCAAACGACGGTACGCCATTTTTATATCGCTTGGCGAGGCGTCCTGTTTAAGCCCCATGATTGCGTAATAATCTTTATAATCCATGGTGAACCGTCCTACTTGAATGTTATTCTCATTTTTGCATCACATAGTCACCGGGCGCAGGTGGCAATGTTGCAGATAGCATACGTGGCGCAATACGCGCTTCTGAGGATTGCTGAACCAACCAACCATGCCAAGCCGTCCACCACGAGCCATCGTATTGGGGAGCTGCCTCTAACCAATTTTCAGGCCCGATAAACGAAGCACGACGTTTACGCGTTAACATGTGATAACTACGTCCCTTATGACCTGGTTCGCTCACAATGCCAGCATTGTGCCCACCATTGGCCAATACAAAGGTGATATCACTGCCGATCATCAAATGGATCTTATAAACGGATTGCCAAGGTGCCACATGATCTTTCTCCGTACTGACCACGAAAGCAGGAAGGTGTATATTCTCCGCTGCAACATGTTTGCCCTCGATGGTGAAGCGACCGGCTGCCAAGTCATTGTTTAAAAATAATTTTTCCAAATACTCGCTGTGCATTTTGTAAGGCATGCGGGTTGCGTCATCATTCCAAGCCAAGAGATCAATCATGCCGCGCTCATTGCCATGCATGTAGTCTTGCAATATTTTAGACCAAATAAGATCATAGCTTCGTAACATTTGAAAAGAACCGGCCATTTGCTTGGTGTCCAAATACCCTTGATCCCACATCATGTTTTCAAGAAAAGACAATTCGCTTTTATTGATGAACAACATCAATTCACCGGCCTCGGTAAAATCCCCTTGAGCGGCCAACAAAGTCAATGTTTTTAAGCGTTTATCATCGTCTTTCGCCATGGCGGCAGCGGTGATCAAAGCCAGAGTACCCCCTAAACAATAGCCCATAAGGTGGATTTTAGCTTTGGTGATTTGATAAACTTTATCAATTGCAGCCATCGCTCCTAAACGATAATAATCATCCATGCCTAAATTTCGATCGTTTACTCCCGGATTCAACCAGGAAATAATAAAAACTGTATGGCCTTGCTGAACCAACCAATTAACCAAAGAATTGTGCGGGGATAGATCCAAAATATAATATTTCATGATCCACGCTGGAATGATAAGGATCGGTTCTTTATAAACCGTTTCTGTTTGTGGATCGTATTGGATCAATTCAATCAAGTGATTACGGTACACAACACGCCCCGGGGTAATCGCGACTTGTTGACCAGGGATAAAATACTCGGTACCGGCTCGCGGCCCACCGCTTAATTTTTCTAAAACATCTTTGACACCAATTTCCATGCCACGAATGATGTTTTTACCCCCGCTTCGCAACGTTTCTTGCAAGAGTTCAGGATTTGTCGGAATAAAATTAGCCGGTGAGATGGCATCCAAGCGTTGTCGCACAATAAATGACATGACACGCTCGGTGTATTTAGGGGTTCCAGGTACATCCACCGTCGCACGGTGCCACCATTCTTCCATCATAAGAAACCCTTCAGCCCAGGCTCGCCATGGCATAAATTGCCAAGCTTCGGCTTGAAAACGCACGTCTTTGCCCGCTGCAGGTTGTGGCACATTCAGAATATTATGCAAATGTTCACTGACATGCAAAGGCAAATAAAGTCCCAATTCAAGCAAACGTCCTGGTGCTTGAGAAAGTTGTGACAACCAAGAAAAATACACGGTTCTTAATCCCGCTGGACTTATTCCTCCGGTCACTTTTGCGAGATTGGCTTGATACAATTTGTCGACTAAACCAAAAAATTCGAGCGGATCGGTGGATTGCTCCTGCGACGCTTGGTCGGAAGTCGTGGATTCAACGATGGGAACGGGCATTTGATGACTTCCTGTGACTTTCATAACCATATCCATTTGATTTCTCTTCATTTTAGAGTAGCAGATACTACTGGATTTTTCGAATAGGTTCTTAACTCTCAAAAATTCCAGACTGAAAATGAATACGCCTCCATTTAATTTTGCCAGATGAATGCAAGGCTCTGCCATTGAATGATAAGTCTGCTGCTCCATTGTGTGGTATAATGCGCCCTTTAATCAAAACAAAAGAATAAATAATGACCACATTAAATTTTATAAAATCACTTAACGATCTAGAATTTGCAGACTGGCTTAGCTCATTAACCAAAGATGACAGAAAAATGTTGAAGCATTTAAAGTTTGCTATGAAATTGGAGCTCCATGTGTTAACGGCAAGGTTGGAACGTTATGACGCAGCTAGCATGCGGTATGATGATCAAAAAATTAGCCTTCGCAAACAAAGTACGATCGGCGCCATTGACAAATTAAATGCAAGGTTTGAGGAAACTCAACTTAAACTCTTTGAATTTCAAGAAAGCCAGCGGATGCGTTTGAATGCTTTGCAACTCGATCAATTGGATCAATTTCAAACCAAGATCACCCATTACAGTGTTGAAAAATTATCAGGCTCGGTCTTTGTTAAAATTAAAAAACAGCAAGTGGCAGCGATGGTACAAATTGAACTGCTTTCGCGGCAAAAACATCTGGACGGCATTTCGGAAGAAGAAATAGACAATGTATGTAAACTACAAAAATTAGCACGTAGCGATTTGGCCTATTGGAATGGCATGCTGTTTCGTGTTGAAGAGCAATTATGGGACCTTGCCATCCATGAATTAGCCCCATTGCCTCGATCGTTAAGAACAGCAACAATAAATTTTAAACAGGATCTGTCCACACTACTCGGAGAAACCCAATCAAATAAACAGGAGTTACTGGAACAACTGGTATCGGAATACCAAGGACTTGCCGAAACTAACAATGTCAACCTTCGTCATATTGCACGGCATCTAACACAAACACTTGCCGGCAGTGCTGAAGAAAAGCACCTTCAGAAAAAATACGATGCGTTGAATCAAAATGAAATTCATCTTAAAATTTGTTTAAGATACATTCATATTCAGCTGACGAATCGACTTATTTTTGCCAACGCAAATATCGCGCCTTCGTCTGTTAGCGCTGTCGCTTGTGTACAAGAAACACATATCCATAGCAACGCAGAAGACACCGGGCATGCAGAGGAGCTTGCACCGTTGTCTACTGCATTTAGTCACAAAGCGAACCTTGTTGACACGTTGTTTTCGTCCATACCACAAAGACGACCCCCCACACCCATGTTTAATCGTCACACCAGTGAAGACCATTGTGAGACAATACGCCCCCCCTTCAAGTGAAGCGCTACTCGTGCATGGATTGTTCTATATAACGTCGACAAGTCAGGGGTTTATCCAAATAATTGATGTATTGTCGCGTGCCACCGGTCCCTGTGATGACCAAAGAACCGTATTGCAAGATACTGCCGAGCACCGATTGCCGGATATCAATGCTTTCAATTTTGTTCATGGGTATATCGATGGTTTGACGCACCAAAATACCGGTGGTTAAGATCACTTGCTTTTTTTTGATGGTGAGGGCGGAAAAATGGTACGTTAACCAAACCATTCCACCCCAAATTAAAGCCAGCAACACCACCATCGACGATGGAAAAAGAAAGCGATCAAAAAAGATCCCAATAAAAAGTGCAATGAATAAAAACAGCGTCGGCCAAAAAAAAAGTATGCGATGCAGTCGAGCCTGATAAACAATGGTGCTTTCAGTCATCATGAGTCCTTGAAAGAGTATGAGGGATTTTGATTGTCTATATGATATGGCATAATAAGGGAAGATGGAATGGCGCGCGGACCCTAGTTTCGTCGTGTGGATACTGCACACAAAGCACGGCACCGGTGAGAACGTCGCTGAACTTCTTTGCTCGCCCTATTCCATGTGAGGGCCCATGCGTCTTGTTTCCTACTGTTAGAATGATAATTTATTATCACTGCAAATCGAAGAATTAAAAGCCATTGTAGGGT
>CAZGKX010000021.1:0-3751 GCA_964525945.1 uncultured Legionellaceae bacterium | reverse complement strand
GGTAGGTAAAGCATCGCGTGCCCACCGGTTCGAAGAAATAATTTTGCAGCTCTTTGAACCGGGGGACACGTCGCTGCGCGCTTCTTTGCCCACCCTACTCCAGTGTATGTATAAGTGAGGGCCCATGCGCCATGTTTCCCGCTGTTTGAATGGTAATTTATTAGCCATATGTCAAAAATCAATGCAAATAGAAGAATTAAACAACAAGTTGATGGGCTTATTGCCGCCAACTTTGCAGCCCTACTGCCATGTCGGTAGTTTTACCAATGGCTGTTTAACCTTGGTGGTCATGGATGCGATTTGGGCGTCTCAACTTCGTTATCTTCTTCCTGAACTTCGCGACAACTTACGTTCTAAAGGTGGGTTGTATCAGTTGGGATCGATTAAACTTAGCATTGCGGCAGAACAAAAGATGGACCCTATACGGACCACGCCCAAATTGGAATTAAGCGAGTTTGCGCGCGATGTTATTCACACAGCAAGTGAATTGTGCGATTACACGCCGTTGCAAGAGGCCATGCGTCATTTGAGTAAAAAATAATTTTGAGATCAAGCTTCGACGTACATAAGCTCAGGTTGAACCGAGGGGTAGGGTTGACCCTCTTCAAACGAAGTGTATTCCCAGGCATCCTGCCTCACCATCAACTCTCTTAATAATTTATTATTCAGTTCATGGCCAGATTTGTAGCCTTCAAAAGCACCAATTAAATTAGAACCCAGCAAGTATAAATCGCCAATGGCATCCAACACTTTGTGTTTGACAAATTCATCTTCAAAGCGTAAACCATCTTCATTTAAAACGCGGTAATCATCAACAACAACAGCATTATCGAGGCTACCACCTTTGGCTAAATCACATTCGCGTAATTTTTCATAATCCGATAAAAAACCAAATGTTCTGGCACGGCAAACCTCTTTGACATAAGAGGTGGACGAAAAATCAAACACAGCCTGCTGTGGTTTATCATTAAAAACAGGGTGATCAAAATCAATGGTAAACGAAATTTTATAACCATTGTAAGGCAAAAATTGCACGTATTTACCTTTTTCTTCAACACGCAACGGCTTTAATATTCGAATATAACGTTTAGGAGCCGCTTGCTCACGGACACCGGCTGATTGAATTAAAAAAACAAACGGTGCCGCACTGCCATCCATGATTGGAATTTCTGCAGCGTTTACATCGATGTAAGCATTATCAATGCCTAAACCCGCCAAGGCCGACAACACATGCTCCACCGTTGCAATTTTTACACCATTATGCTGCAATGACGTGCATAGTAAGGTGTCACAAACGTTTTCAAAGGTTGCAGGAATTTCAACAACAGGATCAAGATCGATACGCCGAAAAACAACACCCGTGTTTTGTGGGGCAGGATGCAAGGTGATAAATTCTTTGGTACCCGAATGCAAGCCAACGCCAGTCGCCTGAATTAAATTTCGGAGGGTTCGTTGTTTTGTCATTCAGCTTTCACCTTTTTTTTGCTCCTTATCGCATGCGTAAATCGCCCGAAATGGTACCAATAATTTATAAATAAGTCTATTTATTCATTTTCAAATAACACGACCATTGCATCAGCAGCAGATTATTCTTGTTCTATGAACAAAAACAGCAAAGGCTTGTTCGAGCCGCCACTGCATAGAACTGCGGCTCGACAAAGAAAGAAGGATTATGCTTCCTCATGTTTCCTTAAAAACGCAGGAATATCGAGGTAATCAATATCAGGGACGGCGTCACTGTTTTGTTTGGTTGCCAAATGACTAGAAGAAGAGGAGGAAGATGAAGAAGCCGCTGCTTGTTTGCGAATCACGGCAGGCCGCTCTAATTGTTCATAGTCCAAAGAACCATCACCACGTCGTGTTTCAACCAAACGTTTGGCAGCCGCTGCGGGTGCGCTTGCTTGCGCATGACGCTGCCTAGCATCACCTAAACCTGTCACAATAACGGTAACACGCAGTTCGTCGGTCATTTCCGGATCAATGACCGTACCCACCACTACCGTGGCATCATCAGAAATAAAGGCTTTAACAACGTCGCCCACTTCCTCAAATTCACCAATCGACATGTCCAAACCAGCGGTTATGTTCACTAAGATACCACGCGCACCTGAAAAATTTACATCTTCCAGCAAAGGAGAAGCAATGGCAGCTTCAGCAGCTTGGCGAGCACGCTGCTCCCCAGTAGCACTCCCTGTACCCATCATGGCCATGCCCATTTCAGACATCACGGTGCGCACATCCGCGAAATCAACATTGATAAGACCTGGGCGGGTGATTAAATCAGAAATACCTTTAACCGCGCCCAATAAAACGTTATTGGCGGCTTTAAAAGCATTTAACAAACTGATGTTTTTGCCTAAAACGCTGAGTAATTTATTGTTGGGAATAGTAATTAACGAATCCACATGATCAGCCAAACGCCGAATACCTTCATCCGCTGCCAGTGCCCGTTGCTTACCTTCAAAAGAAAAAGGCTTGGTCACAACCGCTACGGTAAGAATACCCAATTCTTTGGCGACTTCAGCAAACACCGGTGCGGCACCAGTGCCTGTTCCACCACCCATGCCGGCGGTGATAAAAACCATATCAGCGCCTTGCAACACTTCTTTTATGTGCTCGCGATCTTCTTCTGCAGCTTCACGCCCAATTTGTGGGTTTGCACCGGCACCTAAGCCTTTGGTTAACTCATCACCTAACTGAATAAGCACTTTGGCATTTGAATTTTTAAGTGCTTGCGCATCGGTGTTGGCGCAAATGAATTCTACACCATCTATATTTTCAACCACCATGTGTTCAACAGCATTGCCTCCACCGCCACCAACACCAACGACTTTAATTACGGCATTATCCAATTGACTTTCCATTAGTTCAAACATTACATACCTCTCGTGGTTCCAGTTAGGTGAAGTTTAAAAGTTACCATTAAACCATTTTTTCATTCGTAGCCACACCCCGCTACTGCCATCATTCAACACGGGTACATTATAACCACCTTCGTACTGCTGTTGAAAGCCGTGCAGCAATAATCCAACACCGGTCGCTAAAGATGGATTGCTTGTTGTTTCTGCCAACCCAGGCATTTGTTGTGCGCAGCCATGCCGAACAGGCATTTCAAAACACATTTCTGCCAATTCTATAGCCCCGTTAACCTTGGAAGCCCCACCTGTGAGTACAATTCCTGCAGCCACTAAATCTTCAAAACCACTGCGTCGAATTTCATTGCGCACCAGAGTAAAGAGCTCTTCATAACGGGCTGACACCACGTCAGAAAGTGCTTTGGTGGAAATTTTACGACCAGGCCGTTCATTGACACTTAATACTTCAATCATTTGATTGGCATTGGCCAATTCCGGCATGGCACAACCATAACTCATTTTAATGCTCTCAGCGGCTTTGGTGGGCGTGCGCAGTGCCATCGCAATGTCATTGGTGACCTGATCACCCGCTATCGGTATAACAGCCGTGTATTGAATAGCACCTTCATAAAAAATAGCAATATCCGTGGTGCCACCCCCAATATCAATCAAGCAGACACCCAATTCTTTTTCATCATCAGTCAACACGGCATGGCTGGAGGCCAATTGCTCCAAAATAATGTCTTTGACTTCAAGGCCGCAGCGTCGAATGCATTTAACAATATTTTGTGCAGCACTCACAGATCCGGTGACCAAATGAACACGTGTCTCTAATCGCACCCCAGCCATACCAATGGGTTCACGGATACTGCCTTGATTATCAATAATGAATTCCT
>CAZGKX010000020.1:24231-36744 GCA_964525945.1 uncultured Legionellaceae bacterium | reverse complement strand
GGCGGCTTTAGAACAACAAAAACAATATACCTTTTCATTACAGGGCAGAGTTTTTCATAACCCCCAAACCAACAGGCCTTGGGAAACATCTCAGCAAGTTCGCCGTACGCAATGGATGCACATATTAAAGAAGACAAAGGTTCGTTATCGCAACACGTATCAAACGCGCCATACCTATGCCTCAATGATGCTGTCGCAAGGCGAAAACATCATGTGGGTTTCAAAGCAAATGGGACATGTAGATGTGGAAATGGTTATAAAGACTTATGGACGGTGGCTCCCTGATCAATCAGCTCAATCCGGATATCGCCCTGTTCATGATTGGGAGACTCATTTAGGTACTTTGGATCCGTCAAAAAAGTGATTTTCTTCACTTCAATTGTTGGATTTATCTTTTTAGCATGTGTATTAACTAGCCGCTCATCATTGCTTAGAAATAAATCACAATATGAATATTCAATCATTATTAAACCATCTGTAAAGCGATCTTCACTAGGCACATTCTGATTGGTTTCTGTTAAAAAATTTAAATAAGCATACAATCTAAATACTGTTATCAAAGCGGGGTAACTACTCATATTAAGTACAATAGTTACAACTTCATCATCAGTTAGTTTAATGGTTCCTTCTGATGACAGCGAAATCACTTTTCTCATATATTCAAGTCGAATAGGATCTCTATCCAAAATTAGATCAAAAAAATTATTTATTAGCGCTTCAAAACTACCGTTAAATTTTTCCTTTATCGTTTTTTTAGTTCCTCTGGGAACCCAAATTTGCTTCGTATCCTGCAATGAAGATTGTCTTGCTGAAATAAATTCGTCGGCAAAATGAGGAACAACACCTCTTGAATAGGAGTCCACTCTAATTTGAATTATGCCGATTAATTCATCAGCTGCTACATAATTAACATTTACGTCATTTTTTAACTTTTCATACTCCAAAACGTATAAAATATCTCGTCTTGTAATGTAATTAGGTTTCAAATCTCGCAAAAATGAAAAAAGTTCTTGCCCTTTGGTTTTGCTATTACCCGAAAAATTTCGGGCTAATTCATAAATCACATATGGACTTACGAAGGGTATTAATTGTTCGTTATCCAAATAATTAGCAAAATCACATGCATGAATACCATTGTCACAACAGAAATTAATAACATTCGTATCTAAAGCAATTTTTCTCATGAGAAAGACCTGATGAAAGACTGGTATTTGATGACATTGGATCCTTTACGGAGCCGCA
The DNA here is from genome assembly GCA_964525945.1 of uncultured Legionellaceae bacterium. Lineage (GTDB taxonomy): Bacteria > Pseudomonadota > Gammaproteobacteria > Legionellales > Legionellaceae > CAZGKX01. The sequence goes on along the minus strand of CAZGKX010000020.1, from coordinate 35,502 downwards.
AGTGGGAATGGTATGGTTTTTTATGTTATAAATCAACAACTTAATTGGTGGAGGCGGCGGGAATCGAACCCGCGTCCGCAAATCCTCTGCCTTTAGTTCTACATGCTTAGCCTGGTCTTTTAATTTAATCGTGGATGCTCCGACTGGCAGGATCATACACGACGATTCCCTGAGTTTCGCAATCTGACTCGGGATGAATCAGGTTGCTAGCTTATCTTCTATGACCGTTGGCTCCACTACCTATAAGCAGGCGTGGGCAACGGGGCGCTGGTTTTTGGCAGCGCACGGTGTGGATAACTACCGAAGCTTACGCAGCGATAGCTTCTCCAGCAAAGTTTTCATCATTTGCATTTGTGTTTAGTGAGCCTTATTTACGAGAGATCTCATTCTCGGCATGCACCTCAGGTTTCGCAACCCACGTCGAAGCCAGGTCGCCCCCATATATTGGATACACTTTAATTATAACACAAAATAGCCACGAACCGTTAACTATACCTTGCAACCGCATGACAAACACCGGCATGGCAAAAAATTAGCTGATCATGCCGGCTTATTACAATAACAAACAGCATGTTTAGAGAGCTACGACGGAATATTGTGAATTTTGTGTCGATGCAGGTTCAACCACCTTGCCTAATGCGCCCTCTAGCTTGTCCAAACCTAAACCCAACACGTAATCATCGATGTCTGAATCGTAACGAGCATCCATGGCTTGTGTGATTTTTTCTAAGCTCCCGTTGATGGCAAAACCAGCCAAAGACATTTGGCTTAAGGCCGCCACCATGAGCGCTAAACCTACAGCCATAAAGGACAGACCGACAATAACCCCCGCAACATCCACGACCGGACAGGCAAGCAAACATAAAAGAAAGACCTCAAGACCGGGTGTCAAAGTGATTACAAAACCTGTTGCCGCTACACCCAATGCCCCCTGCTCATACCTTCCAAACTGGCGTATTTCACTTAAATTGGGAACCAACGCCTGGGGTAAATTTTTAACATATTCTTCAAACCCCACCCCCGATTGATAAGTATCTTCTAATATTTCTCGTCCTTTCGAGTGTCTTGCCAAGGCACGCGCGAATGATTCTAATTGCAGAAAAAATTTGTATTGCTGATAAATTTTTTGATAGGACTCATTATCTGCTATGGGATCGGCATGGGTAAATACAGCCTTAATTTCACGCTTGTAATGATCCAAAGCGTCCAAAATATGGGGAATGTTGCTTTCTGTATCGGTTTTTTTAGAATAAAAAAAGGTCATACTTGCTCCACGACAATCGTTACGAGCCGCCATAATACTTTATGTCCACAAATAAGTCAATTGGGAGTTGTATTTGTCGAAAAGACAAAAAATAGGTTAAAATTTCCTTCCCTGAAATAACTCCCATCATTTTTTATTGAAGAAAAGAGCCTATGGAGGGCAGGCAAAGCACGATGCTCCCACCCTATCCATTTTAGTTGGATTCTTTCATCCAAAACCAGATGGTTTGAAGAGAAAGAACTTGTTTCAAAAATCAATGGGAGAGTAATGTGTCAATTTCTTTACGTATTTTTTTAAACGAGGTGGTGGGAAGAAAACGTTTCAACACACGTCCATCCGCTGCCACCAGGACTTTCGTAAAATTCCAGGGAATGAATTTAAACGGTTTTTTTTCAATGTGTTGAGATAAATAGGAATAAAGTGGCGCTTGCTGGGCACCTTTCACATCCAACTTACCAAACAAAGGAAACGTGATTCGAAAACAACTGTCCGCAAATGCTTTGATTTCTTGATTATTCCCTGGCTCCTGATGCAAAAACTGATCGCAAGGAAAACCAAGCACGCTAAGCCCTTGCTGTTGGTAATCTTGGTAAAGCATCTCCAAATCTTTGTACTGTGGTGTAAAGCCACAGCGACTGGCAACATTCACGATCAAGAGAACTTTTCCTCGATAAGAGGAAAGCGTTGTCATTTCACCCGAGATATTTTGCACCGGAACATCATACAATTCAGCCATGATTCCTCCTCAAAAAATACCATTTTGTTTTAATAGCGCGTCCACGGTGGCTTCGCGACCTCGAAAATTCAAATAAGCTTCCGCGGCCTTGCACGAACCACCGACTTCCAAAATACAATGCAAAAAATCACGGCCGGTGATAGGGTTAAAAACGCCCTCTTCTTCAAAGCGCGCAAATGCATCGCTTGACAAGACTTCCGCCCATTTGTAACTGTAATAGCCAGCAGCATAACCCCCAGCAAAAATATGGCTAAAACTATGTTGCGAGCGATTAAACGACGCGACGGGAACCACCGTGGTTTTATGGCGCACATCAGCCAGTGTATTTGCAACAAAATGGGGATCCTGAGCCGTATAATTTTCATGCAAACGAAAATCAAACAAAGAAAACTCCAATTGTCGCATCATTGCCATGGCCGATTGGAAATTTTTAGCAGCCATCATTTTATGGTACAGCTCGGGTAAAAGTGGTACCCCCGTTTCAACATGCGATGTTAGCCATTGCAAGGCTTGTTCATCCCAACACCAATTCTCAAAAAACTGGCTCGGCAATTCAACGGCATCCCATTCCACACCACTGATCCCCGACGCGTTTAAATAATCCACTTTTGTGAGGACATGCTGTAAACAATGGCCCAATTCATGAAACAACGTTTCCACTTCTTCGTGAGATAAAATCGGAGGATTGTTCCCTGAAGCCTTTGCAAAATTACACGTTAGCATGGCAATGGGCAGCTGTATGGTGCCATCGGCTTTTTTGTAACGGTGTTGGCAAGAATCCATCCACGCCCCGCTGCGTTTATGAGGCCTGGAAAACAAGTCCATGTAAATGTAACCGCGAATGGCTTGATGCTCGTCTACTATTTGATAGCATTGTACATCCGCGTGCCAAGTATCCACGCCATGGATTTCTTCAAAAGATATGCCATACAAATGGTTGAGAATATTTAAAAGCCCATTCATGACGTTGGCAAGAGGAAAATAAGCCCGTAATTCCTCTTGAGACACCGCGTAAGTTGCTTGTCTCTTTTTTTCTGACACATAAGCAATGTCCCAAGGTTGCAAAGAAGCCAACTTGTGCTCTTGTTTAGCATATTCTTTGAGTCGCTCAAATTCTTGGGTTGCTTGGGCATGAGCCCGGTCTATGAGATCCCGCAAAAAATCATTCACGTGTTGGGTGGATGCGGCCATTTTGGTGGCCACCGATAATGCAGCGTAATTGGCAAAACCTAATAATTGCGCTTCTTCGTGACGCAACGCCAATATTTCATTGATCAACGCGGTGTTATCAAATTGCCCCGCAGAAGGGCCTTGATCAGAGGCTCTCGTGACATAAGCTTGATAAAGGGACTCTCTTAAATTGCGATCATCAGCATGAGTCACCACGGCTAAATAACACGGAAACTCCAAATTCAACACCCAGCCGTCCAAATTTTTTTCTTTGGCCAATGCCGCCGCGGTTTCCAATGCGTGTTGAGGGAGCCCGCTTAAACGTTGCTGATCGGTGATATGCAATGAATAAGCGTGACCAGCGTCCAGCACGTTGTTATCAAATTGATTGGACAACTCCGATAAACGCGTTGATATTGCTTCAAAACGTTGCTTATGCTGCGCAGAGAGTGCCACGCCGGACAATTCAAAACCATGCAATAAATCATCCAATATTTTGCACTGGCTTTTATTTAATGGTGCCCTATCAATGGATTTAATCGCGTCGTACAACGCCTGGTTATGGCCTATGGTTGCATGGTATGCCGATAATTTTGGCAAACAATTTTGATAACATTCCCGCAAAGCTGGTGAATTCATCACCGCTTGTAAATGCCCTAAAGGCGCCCATAATTGCTCAAGCTCATTGTCCATTTCATTCAAGGGTTGAATTAAATTTTCCCAGGTGTAAGTGCGGAGATCGGCAAGTAACCCATTTATTTGTTGCAAATGGGACGTTAACATTTTATCCAGCTGCTCAACAAAGCCAGCAACATGAAGGGTCGTGAATTTTGGTAAAATAGGGTTATCCATAGGGCGCTCTGCTATTCATAAATCCATAGCATAGCATTGAAAATAGCGCACGAACATTCACTTGCAGGTTAAATACCAAAAACCGTTGTGCTGGATTGGCCTAGCGCTGTTGTACTTCTAGATTGAAGCTTTTTTTTACTGCTGAACGCCCCGTGCTCTTTATTGGCGTCTGGCGCTACCTTAAACATGCGGTGGTGTTTACCTTGCAACAATGACGCAGGCTTGTCCATTTCATTATTTTTAGGTCGTTTATCCGCAGCAAGTTTGGCATTCAGTTGGTTAGGCGGAATAGACCCTCGCAACGCTTCGCGCTGGTAAAAATTATAAAAAGTCACAGCGATTGCCATAAAAGCACCCACCAATGGAATAATGGGACTAATCGCAGCAATAAAGGGCAATGACAAGGCCATAGCAAAACATAACACCCCAAAATTGAACACGCCTAAATAAAGCAATTTTTCATTTTGCACCATGCGCTGACGTAAATGGACTAAATATCGATCGATTTCTTTCCATTCTGCCCTGTCTCCGCGCTTAACTGCCGCTGCGCGCATGTCCAAATAATCCATTTCAAGATCGCGTAAGCATGCAATTTCATGCATCGCACGCACACCTGCCATCATAAAATCATAACATTGCATCATCACCGCTAAATAAATGGCAGCCGGCAAGAGAGGACCAACCAAGATGAAACAAGTCATTATGCCATTGACCAACCAAGCAACATCGTTAGCAACCTCATTACCACGACGCGAAAGCTGCACCTGCAGACGATCCCACCATGATCCAGCCTCTTTATCCCCTGGAAAAAAAACATGCCGACCCATGATAGCAAGATTGGTCACCAAGCGTGGAGAGAAAAATACCCAGGCAACGTATGCAAAAAATGGGCCCGTGTATTGCTCGATGGAACTTAACCAAAAACCATAATTGTTGGGATCATTCAAAACCACCGCCAACAACAAAAAAGCGCGCCGCATTCTTACCACGGATAAACGAATAAAATTCACCCAATCATAATGTTCACGAATGGGTTTGGTTTGGAACCAATAATCACCCGTTGAGATACCGCGGGTTAAATCCGGCGCATCAGAAAATTTAAATTGGCGAGCCTCTAACCATTGGCGGTAACTTTGTTGATCGTTTCTTAGTGGAGAAAGGGCCTGCCATGTGTCCATGGCATCGGGCTGCTGAATGCATTCGAGCAACTCTGCCACCGCCAGAGCTGCTTGCACTTGTTTGATCAATAAGGGTTCGTTTCTGTCTTTTTTTGATAATTCGTCGCTGATTTCATCGCGAAGGGCATGGTATTGCATCATGAGCAAACGATGATTCAGCATCAACGGTTCGAAAAATGCGGGATTGTCTTCTGACATGGCACCAATAAATGTGGAAAACGTCCATTCACCATTGCTTTCATCAATAAATGAATCAGGCAAAGCGTCTTCATTCGAAGAGACTTTGGTGAAGTCTTGTTCAACAAGCGATCGAATTTGGGTAAAAATTGGCACGCTTAACATATATTTGTCATGTCTCACCACACGTCATAACTGCGTTATTTTACCACACTGTGCACAAAATATAAATCAATTTGCATGATAAGATAACACCTCTTTGTCCATGGTAAATAATAGCCGGCTTTATGTCTATAATTTTGGCATCATCGACAATGAAATTACTTTCTGTGGACTTTACACCAACAACTTGCCGACAACAGGCTTCTGAGAGACAATAGTGCCGTTCTTGATGCCAGGAAAAACAATGAGTATTTCCAAAAAACTAGCTGATGCCATTCGAATCTTAAGTATTGATGCTGTAAATCAGGCCCAATCCGGCCATCCAGGCATGCCCTTGGGCATGGCAGATATTGCAACGGTATTGTGGCAAAAATTTTTAAAACACAGCCCGAAAAACCCTCATTGGTTTAACCGGGATCGTTTTGTGTTGTCCAATGGACATGGTTCTATGCTGCTGTATGCCTTGTTGCATCTCAGCGGGTATGATCTAAGTGTTCAAGATTTAAAAAATTTCCGCCAACTTCATTCCAAAACGCCAGGCCATCCTGAGTGCACTGATACACCCGGCGTGGAAACAACAACGGGGCCATTGGGTCAAGGTTTGGCCAATGCTGTGGGAATGGCGATTGCTGAAAAAGTACTGGCCACCACGTTTAATGATAACGGTACCGATCAAAAATTAGTGGATCACTACACTTACGCGTTTGTCGGTGATGGTTGCTTAATGGAAGGGATTTCTCATGAAGCCAGTTCCTTGGCCGGTACGCTGGGCTTAGGAAAATTGATTGTTTTTTATGATGACAATGGCATCTCCATTGATGGAAATGTGCAAGGTTGGTTTACGGACGATACCGCCAGCCGGTTTCGGGCGTATCAATGGCACGTGATCGATCAAATGGATGGTCATGATCATACCGCCATCGAACAAGCCATTGTTCAAGCTCGGCAAGAAACATCAAAACCCTCATTGATTATTTGCAAAACCATTATTGGCTACGGTTCACAACATGCCGGGCATGAAAAAGTTCACGGCGCCCCACTTACCGCCGATGATATTCAACAAATCCGTGAACGTTTTGACTGGCCATATCCACCGTTTACCGTTCCCGAAAATATATATGCGGCATGGAATCACGTGGAACAGGGCCTGCATGATGAACAACAATGGTTGGCCATCTGCCATCACGCTCAACAACAAAACCCGAGCAATTACCATGAATTTTTACGCCGCATCAATGGCGATTTGCCGGATAGTTGGTCGCAGAAAATAAATGACTTTCTCACTATTTGCCAACGAAACACAGCCGCCATCGCCACACGCAAAGCCTCTCAGCAATGCTTAGAAAACATGGCCGCATTATTGCCAGAACTGTTAGGCGGCTCGGCGGATTTGACCGGTTCAAACAACACCAATTGGTCCGGTAGTCGCTCTATTTCTAAAGAGCAATTCAGCGGTAATTATTTAAATTACGGGGTGCGCGAATTCGCCATGTCAGCCATGATGAATGGGTTGGCCTTGCATGGTGGATTTATTCCTTATGGCGGTACTTTTTTAGTGTTCGCCGATTATGCCCGCAATGCGGTGCGATTAAGTGCCTTAATGAAAAAACGGGTGATTTATGTCTACACCCATGACTCCATTGGCTTAGGGGAAGATGGCCCAACCCACCAACCGATTGAGCATGCCTCAATCCTGCGCATGACCCCCAATATGCACGTGTGGCGCCCCGCTGATTTGCTGGAAACGGCGGTTGCGTGGCAGCAAGCCATAGAACGCCATAATGGCCCATCGAGTCTGCTGTTGACCCGACAAAATCTACCCGCCTTGCAACATCCCGAAGACGCGACATCACACATCCGACGCGGCGGCTATATCCTCTTGGATTGCCAGGCGACACCGGATGTCATTTTAATTGCAACAGGCTCAGAAGTTCAAATTGCCCTTGCAGCAGCAGAACAGTTAAAATCCACCGTTCAGGTTCGTGTGGTTTCAATGCCTTGCGTTGAACAATTTTTATCACAAGATCGGCATTATCAGGAACATGTTTTGCCCAGCCAAGTACGTCACCGCATTGCCATTGAAGCAGGATCCACCGCTTATTGGTATCGTTTTGTTGGGCTCGACGGCGCCGTGATAGGGATCGATCGTTTTGGGGTTTCAGCCACCGCTGAAGACGCATACAACTATTTAGGCGTTACCACCGAAAAAACGGTGAGCGCTATTCACACATTAATTTATAAAAATTCGGAGAAGTAGCATGACAATACGAGTTGCAATCAACGGCTATGGTCGAATCGGGCGTTGTATTTTACGATCAATTTTCGAATCCCAACGGCTGAACGATTTTGATATCGTTGCTATCAATGATTTATCCGGTATAAACAGCACGGCTCATTTTACCCGTTATGATTCCACCCATGGCCGCTTTCATTGTAAAGTAGACATTGACAACAATCGTTTGCTCATTGATGGTCACCCTGTTGTTATTACCGCAGAAAGAGACCCCGCTGATTTGCCTTGGAAAGAGCTGGGTATTGATTTGGTTTTTGAGTGCACAGGCCGATTTACAGAATACGAGGCCGCCAAACTGCATATTCAAGCAGGTGCCAAAAAAGTACTCATTTCTGCACCAGGAAAGCATGTTGATGCCACCGTGGTTTATGGCGTAAACCATAAAACATTGCAAGCATCAGATTGCATCGTGTCCAATGCATCGTGCACCACCAATTGCTTGGCGCCCGTGGTAAAACCATTGCATGAAGCCTTGGGCATAGAATCGGGATTATTGAATACAATTCACGCCTACACCAAAGATCAATTGCTTTTGGATGGTAGTCATAAAGACCTCCACCGTGCCCGTTCCGCCACACAATCCATCATCCCCACAAAAACAGGGGCTGCCAGTGCATTAGGATTGGTGTTGCCTGAATTGGCGGGTAAGTTGGATGGTTTTGCCATGCGTGTCCCTACTATGAATGTCTCTGCCATTGATTTATCATTTATTCCAAAACGTCCTACAACCGTAAATGAAATCAATGATATTATGCGTAAAGCGCAAAGCGACGTGCTGCACATCAACGAAGAACCTCTTGTTTCTTGTGATTTCAACCACTACCCAGCCTCCGCCGTTTTTGATACAACCCAAACCAAAGTCATGGGCAACTTGGTTAAAGTGATTGCTTGGTATGACAACGAATGGGGCTTTTCCAACCGTATGCTTGACACAGCCCATTACATGATGAACCTTTAAGGAACAACCATGAACCTGATTAAAATGAGCGATGTTAATCTCTACAATAAACGCGTTCTGATCCGAGAAGATCTCAATGTACCGATTAAAGATGGCATCATTACCAGTGATCAACGCTTACAAGCCGCATTGCCCACCTTAAAAATGGCCTTGCAAGCAGGGGCTGGAGTGATTGTTTTGTCCCATTTAGGACGACCGGAAGAAGGCTGCGTGGACAAACGATTTTCGTTGCGCCCCGTTGCAGATTATCTCGCCAGTCACCTCCAGGCACCCGTTCATTTCGTCACCGATTATTTAGAGGGTGTTGCTGTCGCTCCCGGCGAATTGGTGATCTGTGAGAACGTTCGTTTTAATCCTGGTGAAAAAGCCAATGATACGGTATTGGCGCAAAAACTAGCCCGATTATGCGACGTTTTTATTATGGATGCATTTGGAACAGCCCATCGTGCACATGCCTCAACGCATGGCGTCGCCTCTTTTGCCCCTATTGCTGCAGCAGGCCCGCTGTTAATACGTGAATTAGAAGCCTTGCACCTGGCACTTAAAGCACCTAAAAAACCCATCATGGCTATTGTAGGTGGAGCCAAAGTTTCTTCAAAATTAACCTTGTTAAAGCAAATGGTGGAACGCGTTGATGTATTGATTCCTGGTGGTGGCATCGCCAATACATTTTTAAAAGCGCAGGGCAATGAAATTGGCACGTCGTTGTGTGAAAACAATTTATTGGACGAAGCGCGAATGATTCTTGAACTCGCCGCACAATCAGGGTGTCAGGTTCTTTTGCCATCTGATGTGGTGGTGGGAAAAGCCTTCAGTGATAATTGCCCGGCTTATAATAAAACCTTGGCCAATGTAGCCACAGACGACATGATCATGGACATCGGACCTGAAACAGTCACTGATTATATTGATGTTTTAAGCACCGCCAAAACCATTATCTGGAACGGCCCGGTTGGCGTTTTTGAGTTTCCGCAATTTGGTTACGGCACCCGCGCTTTGGCCATAGCCATTGCCAATTGCGAAGCATTCAGCATAGCAGGCGGCGGTGATACCCTGGCGGCCATTGATAAATACAATTTAACGGGGCAAATTTCTTATATTTCCACAGGAGGAGGCGCTTTTCTGGAGTATTTGGAAGGGAAAACGTTGCCGGCGGTCGCCGTGTTGGAAGCATGCTATATTAAAGTAGCTCAACACGTAGAGCATGCTCATTAACTGAACCCAACGGCTGCCCATATCGCATTGTGGCAGTCTTTACAGGGCTGCTGACCATGGACGCTGATCCAGGGCAGTTATTTGCGAAACAACGGGGAAAAAGAAGTCGGCGTTGCGGGCAATGAAGACACCGGCATATAGCCATTGGCCGTTGTTGGTTGTTGAGGAAAAATCCGCCCGGAATACCCGGCAGCCGTTTGATTTCCTCTCCATGGACCGCTGTGTGAAGCCGTTAAGGTAGAAGGGAGTGGATGATGAGGAACATTGCCGTCGGCCCTCCCTTTAGCCCATTCCTCTGCTGCCGCAATATCCAACTCCAATTGTTCTAGCTTAGATCGTTGTTTTTCGACAAGATCCTCACCCGCCAACAAAGCGATTTTGTCTTCATCAAACCCCAACCAGCGACCCACTAAATTCTCAATGGCAGGACGTGCAAGAAACCAGTATATGCTTAAAGCGGAAAGGCCAACGACCATTCCCGCCGCTAACACCGGCCAAAATCCAGTCATGGCCGATAAACCAAAAAAAACGGCAAGATTGATCAAAAATGACTGTCCAGAGAAAAAACCATAACTGAAATACAATATTCCGGAAATAGCAGCCACTGTTAATTTGAGCCCCTTTAAATAGGTTTTATCCAATTCATCCGTGTAAATTTTACGGGCATCATCCAACTCACCAAAACGGAGCATCAACATGTTCACTAAATCATGCAACTCCGTGAGTTCATCTTGATCAGCCATTTTATACAAATGCTTAATTTGTTTTCTAATTTGTGTGATGGTTTCGGTTTGCTCGACCAAGACATCCAATAAATGCCTAGAATGACTGAGCTTTACATCCAAATTGGTTGATATATCAACCAGATCAAAACCAAAAAAAACAGCAACGGAAAGTGTTGAGAAAGCAATTCCCATCACAAAAATAGACCAAAGTGGCACCCCTGGTAATAAAAACAAAATGGAAGTCAGACCATCAAACCCGTCACAAATGGCATAAATTGTGCCAGCCAAGCCCAGCAATATATATTTTAGATAAGCCCCCCAGTCTGGTTTTTTTTTGTTGATTTTTGCAGACAAAGCGGTAGGACTCAATAATGATTCAAGCAATTTGTCCAATAGCAAAGCACGCATCGTTTCTTTTAAAAAACGGTCATGGGTCTGTTGGGTATCAACCAACCAATCAACAATATCCGAACGCGCCATATAACATTCACCGTTGCTATCAATTTGATAAGAAATTGGCGGTGAGGCGTGTGAAGTATGG
>CAZGKX010000020.1:2297-24221 GCA_964525945.1 uncultured Legionellaceae bacterium | reverse complement strand
CTCATTAAATGTTATGAAATTCACCACTGATTGATCCTACAATTGAGCAACACTTAAGCGTCAAGTCATAATAACTCGATGCCTTTGAATGGAAAAATAGGGTTATTTTATAAGAATTTTCTTAAGATACTATTATCTCTATGAAATTAGAGCATTAATTTTTTCAACCATGGCGATATCGACCATAAAAAAATGGCCAGCAGCAATGTTATGCCACCAATATAAGCAAATGCATGCGTATAAATATACAAAGAATCCATTCCCGGCTGTACATTCACAGGCAACGCCGTGTAAGTGGCAACAGCAGCTCCCGTAAACCCCGCCACGGATGACGTTAAGAACCAGACCCCCATCACAAATCCCGCCATACGTGGAGGAACAAGTTCGGCAACCATGGCCACGCCCAAAGCGGACACCAATAACTCGCTTAGCGTTTGCGAGAAATAGCTCAAGACCAACCACCAGAACGATACAATACCATGGGTATCGTGCCAATAGCGGGCAAAATAGAGAATGATAAAACTGATGCCACAACACGTCATGCCCGCGGCAAATTTATAAGGAATTGGAAAAGAAATGCCCTCTCGGTATAACTTTGCGTAGAGCGCTGCCAATATTGGGCTTAAAACGGTAATCCACAATGGATTTAAAACTTGCAAACTTTGCGGATCAAGGTGGAACCCAAACAGGTAAGGATCAACATTATGAACCGCAAACAAATTAATCGACGTTGGCATTTGATGATACAAGGTAAAAAAAGCAACCGCTTCCAACATTAAGACAAAGGCCACAACCATCCGCAAACGAGCTTCTTTCGACTCTCGGTATATCGAGATAAAATAAATACCGACAATGATACAAATCACCACAATCATCAGCTGCTTGGCTATCTTGGTGTGTTGCAATAACAACGCAGAAAGATACGTTAAGAGCAGGATTCCCATCACAATAACAATCCAGTGCCATACGGCAATGTTGCGGCGATCAGCCAATGTATTGATATTGCTGAGCCTGCCGCGCTGCCACCCATAATTCAGAAGACCCAACAGTATACCAATGGAGCTGATAAAAAATGCATAGGAGTAACCGTATTTGCTAGCAACATTGGGCCCAATAAGCAACGCAAAAATGGCACCTAAATTGATCGACATGTAATACAAAGTAAAGCCCGCATGCAAACGAGGATCGCGTTCTTCATAACATTTTGATAATAAATTGGCAGGATTTGCTTTAAAAAGACCATTGCCTACGCAGATCAGCCCTAAAGCATAAAAAACATGGGCTTTATCTGCTAAAGCCAGTGACAAATAGCCCAGCATTAACGTGACTAACCCTAAAACAATGGTGCGTTTCGTCCCCAAAATATGATCACCAAGGTAACCACCCAAAGGCACGATTCCATACACCAACGCAAAAAAGGCACCAAACGTGTAATAAGCAGTGCTGTCATTGGTGTTTAAAAATCGAATAAAATAAAGGACCAAAATACCTTGCATGGTATAAAAACCAAATCGCTCCCAGATTTCCAACATAAAAATCATATAAAAAGGACGAGGTTGGGCGCGAAACATAGCAAGCATGCTGTCTCAATTGTTCATGAACCATTCAATTAATCTATCGCAACTAACAATCCACTACAATACTTACTTTATTCCCTTGCTATCCATTCTGCACTCCATTATATTTCTCTTATATCTTACTTTTTAGAACAGTTCGTTTGTATGGCTAAAATAGCCCTATATCTTGCCGGAGGCGGCGCGCGCGGGGCCTACCAAGTTGGCATTTTGAAAGCCATCAGCCACATTCTTCAAGTAAAATCATTGCCTTTTGCAATGGTCAGCGGCGTCAGTGTAGGCAGCATCAATGCGGCCATTCTCACGCAGCATGCCGATAATTTTAACACCGGCATTGCTAAACTCGAAGATTTATGGCGAGGCATTCATTGCCAGCAAATTTTTAACGCCAGCAATTATGATTTTGGTAAATCATTGTTGCGCAATGTCACACACCTTTTTGTTCAAGGCCCAGAAGCCGGACATTTATTAGACACCATGCCGTTGCATAAATTCATCAATGAAAATATTGATTTCAACAGCATTAAGGCCCACATTGAAAACAAACAGCTTGAAACCTTTGAAGTGGTTAGCCATTGCTACGAAACACAACAAACGGTCTCATTTTATCAACACCATGAACCCTTTGAAGATTGGCTTTACCCGCGCCATATTAGCCAGCGTGTTGACTTCAGCATGGAACATATTCTTGCGTCCAGCGCTTTGCCGCTCTTTTTTCCCACAGTAAAAATAAAAGGTTCGCACTATGGCGACGGCAGCATGGGTCTCGTTTCACCGCTACGTGGGGCGTTGCGTTTTAATGTGGATAAAATTCTTATTTTGGGCACACGACAAATGCCTGTCTTTGAACCTCCAGAGGAATTCCGCAGTAAAGACATTGGCTTTGCCCATATTTTAGGAAACATGTTGAATGGGCTTTTTCTCGATAATTTAGACAGAGATATCGAAATGGTGAACCGTATGAACGACATCGCCCGCTTGTTATCCATCTGGAAAAAGCGCAGTTCCCCATGGCGCCCCATTGAAACGCTGCATTTACGTCCCAGCACTGATCTTGCCAAAATGGCGCAAGGCAATTACCAAACCATGCCATCCCTGCTGCGTGGCATGTTAAATATGTTAGGCGCACAAAGTCATTCTGGCGATTTGTTGAGCTTTTTATTGTTTGAAAAAGAATTTACCCAAGAATTGATTGAGTTGGGTTACAACGATACTTTACTGTCCGCGCCATCAATCACTGCTTTTTTTGCGAATTAACTCAAAAAGCGAGCTCCCTGAGGTTCGTCTCATTCGCTTTAACGTATTGTTAAAGGACAAGACGCCAGCATAGGCTGCTTTGTAGAATGTGCCTCCGTTGAATACCGAGATTTTGATTTTACCCCGTTGGCCTTAAAAAAATGAAGGGCCTCGCCTGAGGTCGCCACCGCAAAATAGGGCTTGTCTTTCGAACCTGCTAAAAACAATGCACGATGATCTGGAATGGACACTTTTTTCTCTAAAAACAACGGCTGTTGGGCTTGATACGACCAAAGTTGGACAGGATGGTGATCCCCATAGCCATGGCTAGAAGCCAGATAACGTGGGTCAGAAGGAAACCAATGAAGCCCAGTTACCTGGCTAGAGGTTTTTTTGAGCAAAACAGACTCCGTTGTCTTGGTATTTGTTTCATAAATACCGGTGCAGGCCGTTCCACCACCCGACAACAAGATCGATGTATTTTGAGGGTGAAACGCCAAGGCTTTTACGGCAGCTTGATGAGCCGTCATGGTAAAATAGGGCCCTTGTTGAAGGGCGCGGATGTCCCAAAGTCTTACAGCATTATCATTTGAACCTGAGGCCAAACAATACTCCCCATCGTAGGCAAGTCCTGAAAGATGTATGTTACCAACATTGGGTAACTCGTAATTTTGCCTAGTTATGCCGTCTTTTTTTCTTAAATCAAGGTAGCTCAACTGACCATTTTGATAACCACAAGCAAACGTCGTGAGACTCATACCAATGATACTTTCAATCCGATCGGCGGTTTCAGTCCATTGCTCAAAGCAAGGCGCAAGCGATGTCTGGTCAAGCACATACAGTTTTACAGAACCATCACTCCATCCGGAAATAACTTTATCTTCTCCTACCGCCAGGACCGCCGTAGGATGGCATGTGGGAACAGAGGTAAATACAACCACTTCCCCAAATTTATCGGATTTTAATTCCGTAGCAGGGCTACTGGCAATGGCCCAACCAGCGTCCATGTTTACGCTTGTAAAAATCCGATCCACGTCAGACCATGACAACAAATTGCAATAAAAATCATTAAGCAAATCTGGAACATCGAGTATTTTGTACGTTGAGAGTGTTATTATATTTTTTTGTCGTGGGTATGAAATTGCACTGCATGGATACCGACAAGATAAATGGTCAAAAACATCGTATTTACTTTGAATCTTAAGTCGTTGCTTTTTCGCTTTGTTGGCACCTTCCTGGGAAAAAAACAAAAGGCGCTGTGTTTTTAATGTTGCGGGGGTAACACCCAAAAGCCCTTCCATAAGCATGGTGTTGTGAGCGGTCTGGTGTGGGTTGTTTGTCAATTCCAGAGATGGAAGCAAGTCATTTGATTGGCGTACGGGAATAAAACGATCGCCAGCCTCTGGTGTTTTAATCATTGTTCGGAACATTAAAAGGGGTATCATAACGTATGACGGGCATGCATCTTAACACATCCGCCAACTCCGGAAAATATTTAATCCACACGCTCCAAGCTAATTGCTCATTTGTCTAAGCATCTCCAAAACGGGTACAGTTTCTGGTCTTTTTTGGTGCCAAAGATAAAAAGATTCAGCAGCCTGTTCGACCAACATGCCTAAACCGTCCACAGCAGGGCAACGCAATGATTGGGCCCACGCAACAAAAACAGTGGGTTCATGCAATTGATACGCCAAATCGTAACAAAAAGGATGATGGCGGGTTGTTATTTCCGGCAAAATTATTGACTCTTGACTCAAACTGGCGGCCGTGGTGTTGATAATAAGATCGAACGCGTCGTGCAACTCATGGCTGGGGCATACTTGGCATGGGTTGTTGAAATTTGCATTTAATTGCTGGGCTTTTTCAAGCGTTCGATTGGCAATGGTGATGTTTGCCGGTTGGGCGGCGAGTAACGGGCCCAAAATACCAGCGGCGGCGCCCCCCGCTCCTAACACTAAAATTTTTTTATGAGCAACGTTGAAATAACGGTTTAAATCGCGCATAAACCCTACACCATCGGTGTTATCGGCATGGAGCAGACCGTTTTCTTGCCATAACGTATTCGCCGCTTTCGCCTGTAACGAACGGTTGCTCCGGATATCAGCCATAGCAAATGCGCGTTGCTTGCCAGGGAGCGTAATGTTTAAGCCCTTCCCTCCTTTTTCAAAAAAAAGTTGCACTTGTTGTTCAAAATGATCCAGGTCAATTTCAATTTTTTCATAGTGCAATTCGATAGCCAACGCTTCGGCAAATAATTGATGAATGCGCGGAGAGAGGCTATGAGAAATGGGTTTGCCCATTACAGCAAAATTTGATTTTTTCATTGTTCGTACCTAAACGTTCAAACTTTTGGTCACCAACTCTTGCAAATTATTGGACAGTTTTTCTTTGGTCAACGTGGCCAATTGCTGTTTCATCAACTCCTGGCGATTTTTATCCCAACATTGCCAACGCGTAAAGGGCATGGCAAGGCCAGCACTCATTTGCGGATTGATTTTATCAACGGCTAAAATAACATCCGTTAAAAACGAATAACCCATGCCATTCGTTTGGTGAAAACTGCGAGGATTCAACTGGCAATAACTCCAAAGCAACGCTCGGACTTTATTTGGATTTTTGATGTTAAATGAAGGATGCGTCATTAATGAACGGACGTGCTCGAGTACATCCGGCCATTCTGCTGCCGCTTGCAAAGCAAACCACTTATCAAGCACCAGATCATCGTGCCGCCAATCACGATAAAAATCAGCAATTGCTTGCTGACGTATAGCTTCATCCGAGCAGTTAATCAGGCCTGCAAAACTGGCCATCTTGTCGGTCATTGTTTCTGCACTTGAAAATTGTTGTTTGCATAAAGGCAATGCCGTAAGTTCATCGCCTTTCATGATGAAGCTTAAGCACACATTTTTTAATTTACGCCGACTGAAAGCCGCCGCATGCATGGCATGATCTTCTTGTTGAGACAACGTTTGGTACAGAGTGAATGCGCTCGCATGCAAGGCTTGGCCGAGCTCGATACGGAAAAAGTCTCGAACATTTTCCAGTTGCTCCACATCCACCTCAGGCAACGCCAAAACCAAGTCACTAAAACCCGGGGGCGTCAGCAAATCTGCTCGCAAACAAGGATCCAACGACTCATCGATCAACACCTGATGAAACGCTTCCACCAGTTCAGAAGGAATGCCCCATTCTGCGCCGGGGGCATGGTAGCAGGTCGTCAAGCAATTGAGCACCAATTGCTGTGCCGCATCCCATTTAGAAAACCCATCGGTTTCAAAACGCAATAAATGCAACAATTCGTCTTGATGGGTATCGCGGTGTAAAATCACGGGGGCCGAAAACCCTCTGAGCAATGACACAACCGGTTTGCTTTTCAACCCCTGGTACTGAAAGGATTGCTCAGCGTCACGCAATTCCAATAAATCATTGGCCACGGGCAATTGCCTGCCTTGTTGATCAAACAAGGCCATGCGAATAGGAATATGAAAAGGTTGTTTTTCAGCACAATCGGCTGTTGGACGGCAAGATTGTTTTAACGTTAACGTCAAACAACCATTGTCATAGTGACTCGTTAACCAAACTTCGGGCGTACCGGCTTGGCTATACCAACGCTTAAATTGCGATAAATCCATCTGATTAGCATCTTCCATTGCCGCCACAAAATCGTCAATGGTAACGGCCTGCCCGTCATGGCGTTCAAAATACAAATCCATGCCACGGCGAAAACCTTCCGGCCCCAGCAAGGTTTCTTGCATACGGATAACTTCTGCACCTTTGTTGTAAATGGTCGCAGTATAAAAATTATTGATTTCTTGATAAGATAGGGGACGCACTGGATGTGCCATGCGCCCAGCATCCTCTGGAAATTGACTGTTGCGCAATGCTTTCACATTAAAAATTCGAACAACATCCCGCGAATTCATAGCCCGCGAAAACTCTTGATCTCGAAAAACAGTCAAGCCTTCTTTTAAGCTTAATTGGAACCAATCACGGCACGTTACGCGATTACCGGTCCAATTGTGCAAATATTCATGAGCAACCACACCTTCGATCGCCGCATAATCAAGATCCGTCGCCCGGTCTGGCAGAGCCAGCACGTATTTGGCATTAAAAATGTTTAAACCTTTGTTTTCCATCGCCCCCATGTTGAAATCACTGACGGCAACAATCATATAAATGTCCAAATCGTATTCCCGCCCATACTGCTCTTCATCCCAACGCATGGCATTTTTTAACGACTGCATGGCGTGGCTGCATTTGCTTTCATTGCCTGCTTCCACATAAATATGCAAATCAACAACTCGACCTGACTGGGTGGTGAATTGATCAGAAATTTTAATTAAATTACCGGCTACCAATGCAAACAAATAAGACGGCTTTTTAAAAGGATCATGCCATTGCACCCAGTGTCTGCCCTCATTTAATTCTCCCCAAGCGTGCAAATTACCATTGGACAGCAGAACAGGGAATTGTAATTTATCAGCGGTGATGCGCGTGGTGTATGTTGTCAAAACATCCGGCCGGTCAGGAAAATAAGTGATACGCCGAAAACCTTCCGCTTCACATTGGGTACAAAATAGATTATTGGAACGATAAAGCCCTGATAATTGGGTATTTTCTTGCGGCTTGAGTTGAGTCACAATGGTCAGCGTAAACAGATCTGGACACGTTTGGATTTTTAAATTGCCTTGATCAAAATCATAGGCATTTCTGGATAAAAATTGACCATCCATTTGAATGCTGATTAACTCCAAGTCTTCCCCATGCAAATAAAGTTCGCCAGGGTGTTGCCGTTGCAATTTCATTTCATTGGTGACCACTGCACGATCGTCATAGAGATCAAAATCAAGCTTCACTGACTCAATAGAAAACACCGGCGGTTGGTAGTCTTTTAGATAAATGGTTGTATTTGCCATTTGACTCTCCTTTATTATTTTTTTTTGCAATAAACACTTGATAAATAGTCTCAATCGTTTAATTTCGTTCTATACTGAAATTAAGATGAGTGTCTCGCGTTTACTCGCGAAATGCAAAAAGATAATAAACAAAGGACTGTTGACTTTTCTAATCACCATGCAGATAGTAAGGAGCAACAGTCCACGACTAATAAGCATTATTTTTCACCCTATCGGGATGAGCAACAGGGGATAACTCATGAGCACACAAGATTTTTTAGCCAATTACACTCGCCGTTATGAAGACAATAAAGAAGAAGAGATGAGTCTAAATGAGTATTTGGAGCTCTGCAAAACGGATCCCTCTGCTTATGCCAATCCAGCTCAACGCTTATTAATGGCGATAGGCGAACCTACAATCATCGATACTCGCCATGATCCGGTGCTTTCTAGGATTTTTTCCAATAAAATTATCCATCGCTACGAGGTGTTCAAAGATTTTTATGGCATGGAAGAACCCATCGAGCAAATTGTCGGCTTTTTAAAACATGCCGCGCAAGGCTTGGAGGAAACCAAACAAGTCCTTTATTTATTAGGCCCTGTCGGGGGCGGTAAATCATCACTTGCAGAAAAGCTCAAAGATTTAATGCAAAAAATGCCCATTTATGCCATTAAAGGCTCTCCAGTCAATGAGTCACCATTGTCCCTTTTCAATCCCGAAGAAGATGCGGCATTGCTTGCTGAACGGTATGGCATACCCGAGCGCTGCTTACGTTATATTATGTCACCTTGGGCCGTCAAACGGCTGCATGAGTTCAATGGCGATATCACTCAATTCCGTGTGATTAAAGTGAAGCCATCCCGATTAAAGCAAATTGCAATTGCTAAAACAGAACCAGGTGATGAAAACAACCAAGATATTTCGTCCTTGGTGGGTAAAGTGGACATCAGGAAACTGGAGCAATATTCGCAAGATGATCCTGATGCCTACAGTTATTCCGGCGGATTATGCCGTGCTAACCGCGGCTTGCTTGAATTCGTCGAAATGTTTAAAGCCCCGATTAAAGTTCTACATCCATTATTAACAGCAACCCAAGAGGGCAATTACAACGCCACGGAAGGACTTTCTTCCATTCCGTTTGAAGGGATTATTTTAGCCCACTCCAACGAATCAGAATGGCAAACATTTCGTAACAACAAAAACAATGAAGCATTTATTGACCGTATTAATATTGTCAAAGTGCCCTATTGTTTACGGGTGTCAGAAGAACAAAAAATATACACAAAACTCATTGAGCATAGTTCGTTAAATGCATCACCTTGCGCCCCAGGCACGTTAAGCATGTTGGCGCAATTTTCCGTTCTAACCCGCTTAAAAGAGCCTCAAAACTCCAGTGTTTATTCTAAATTGCGTGTTTACAACGGCGAAAGTTTAAAAGACACCGATCCAAAAGCGAAGTCTTATCAAGAATACCGAGATTTTGCGGGGGTCGACGAAGGCATGAGCGGTATTTCCACACGTTTTGCTTTTAAAATTCTGTCCAAAGTGTTTAACTTTGACACCACCGAAGTGGCAGCAAATCCGGTGCATTTGTTGTACGTGTTGGAACGGCAAATTGAGCAAGAGCAACTTCCTCAAGAAATCCATGAAAAATATCTAACCTTCATCAAAGAATTTTTGTCTCCAAAATACGTGGAATTTATTGGCAAAGAAATTCAAACCGCTTATTTAGAATCCTACTCTGAATACGGCCAAAACATTTTTGATCGCTACATCACCTATGCTGATTTTTGGATTCAAGATCAAGATTACCGCGATCCTGACACTGGTGAAATTTTTGACAGAGCAGCGCTCAATGCTGATTTGGAAAAAATTGAAAAGCCGGCCGGTATTTCCAACCCCAAAGATTTCCGCAATGAAGTGGTTAATTTTGTTTTGCGTGCTCGGGCGAATAACCATGGCAATAACCCGAAATGGAACAGTTATGAAAAATTAAGAACAGTCATTGAGAAAAAAATGTTCACCAATACGGAAGACCTATTGCCGGTCATTTCGTTCAACGCCAAAGCGTCTGAAGATGACAAGAAAAAACATGAGGAGTTTATTGCTCGTATGGTTGATAAAGGCTATACACCTAAACAAGTTCGGTTACTCTGTGAATGGTATTTACGCGTTCGTAAATCCCAGTAACTTGCTCGCTGGTTCTTGTTAAATCGATTGTCTCCGCGCAAGCGGAGATGGATTGACATCGACAAGATGAACTTGATTTTTTCCTAACGAATAGGATGTGGTTAGCACCTAAGGCAAGCAACATGACTCAACTAATTGATCGACGACGCAATGCAGGGAAAAAAAGCACGGTCAACCGACAACGCTTTTTACGTCGTTATAAAAATCAAATCAAGCAAGCGGTATCCGAAGCCGTTGGCAAACGCAGTATTACTGAAATCGATAAAGGCGAAAAAATTTCCATTCCCGCCAAAGACACCGCGGAACCCCGTTTTCATAAAGGTCAGGGCGGTAAAATTGAACGGGTCTTACCAGGCAATGATAGCTTTGTCAGTGGTGACAGAATAAGAAGACCCAGCAGTGACGACGGTCAAGGGGGCGGTTCAGAAGCAAGCAATAGCGGGGAAGGGGAAGATGATTTTATTTTCGAAATATCCCGCGAAGAATTTTTGGAATTGTATTTTGAAGATTTGGAATTGCCTGATCTGGTCAAAAAAGAATTAGCACGTATCAACACGTATAAAACCGTGCGGGCCGGGTTTACCACCAGCGGCATACCCACCAACATCAATATTCCTCGCTCCATGCGCCAGGCAACCGGTCGTCGCATGGCTTTAGGCTCTCCTTATAAACGCAAATTACGTGAGGCGGAAGAAAAACTGGTGTTGCTTTTGCAACAACCCGTTCCGGATCAAGTGGAGATTCTCGAATTAAAAAATGAAATAGACGTGCTGAAAAAGAAAATCAGCTCTGTGCCATTTATTGACACCATTGATTTACGATACAACAATAGGGTCCGCATTCCTGCGCCATCCACACAAGCCGTGATGTTTTGCATCATGGACGTCTCCGGTTCGATGGACGAACCTAAAAAAGAAATTGCGAAACGTTTTTTTATTTTACTTTATCTTTTTCTGACGAAAAATTACAACAAAATTGAATTGGTGTTTATTCGTCATCACACATCTGCCAAAGAAGTCAGTGAAGAAGATTTTTTCTACTCTCGAGAAACTGGGGGCACTGTCGTTTCCAGCGCACTCGAACTGCTAAGCACTATCATTGAAACACGTTTTAATCCCGCATCATGGAATATTTATGTCGCTCAAGCCTCAGATGGCGACAATTGGAACGCCGACTCACCCTATTGTTTAGAATTATTGCGCGATAAAATCATGCCTTTGTTGCAATATTTTGCATACATTGAAATCATGCCCCGGCATCATCAAAGTTTATGGGAAGTGTATCAACAAGTGGGGGCTCAATACGCTAATTTTGCCATGCAAAATATTGATGGCTTGGTGGATATCTATCCCGTATTTCGTGAATTGTTTAAAAGGAAAACGGTATGAAAAAAAAACCGTTGTCAACCGGGTCCGAATGGACGTTTGACTTGATTCAAACCTATGATCGCGAAATCGCGCGCATTGCCAAAGATTTTAAATTGGACACCTACCCCAATCAAATTGAAGTCATTAGCGCCGAGCAAATGATGGATTCGTATGCTTCTGTTGGCATGCCAATAGGCTATCATCATTGGTCTTTTGGCAAACATTTCATGAGCGTTGAAAAAAGCTACCAACGTGGGCAAATGGGTTTGGCTTACGAATTGGTGATCAACTCCAATCCGTGTGTGTCCTATTTGATGGAAGAAAACACCATGGCCATGCAAGCCTTGGTCATTGCCCATGCTTGTTATGGTCACAATTCTTTTTTCAAAAATAACTATTTATTTAAAATGTGGACCGCGGCCGATGCGATCATCGATTATTTGGTCTTTGCCAAAAATTATGTAAGCGAATGCGAAGAGCGCTATGGCATCGACGAAGTTGAAAACATCATGGACGCGTGCCATGCTTTAATGAGTTATGGCGTCGATCGCTATAAACATCCACCCGCATTATCCATTCAAGAAGAAAAAATTCGACAACAAAACCGTGAAATTTATCTTCAATCTGAAATCAATGAATTATGGCGTACTATTCCGCGCCACAAAGTGGAAGCCGTCGAAGGTGATAAAACAAAATTCCCAGAAGAACCGCAAGAAAACATTCTTTATTTTATCGAAAAAAACGCCCCTCTCCTTAAACCCTGGCAACGCGAAATTGTGCGCATCGTTAGAAAAATTGCCCAATATTTTTATCCCCAAGGCCAAACCAAAGTGATGAATGAAGGCTGGGCTTGCTTTTGGCATTACACCCTGCTGCATGCATTGTATGATGAAAAATTAGTCACCGATGAATTCATGATGGAAATTTTGCAAACACACACCAATGTGATCATGCAACTTCCCTACAACCACCCTTATTACAATGGTCTTAATCCTTACACGTTAGGTTATCACATGATGCAAGACATCAAACGCATTTGCGAGCAGCCCACCGCCGAAGACAAACGCTGGTTCCCGGATTTGGCAAACACCAATTGGCTGACCAGCATGGACTGGGCAATGCGTCATTTCAAAGATGAAAGTTTTATTGGCCAATATTTATCACCCAAAATGATCCGTGATTTAAAATTGTTTCATATTGTCGACGATGATCAGCACCCTGAACTGGTGGTGGGTGCTATCCATAACGAACAAGGCTATCAACACATTCGCGAAGCCTTATCGGGGCAGTATAATATGGGTAATTTAGAACCAGACATTCAAGTTTTTGCTGTGGATATCGAAGGAGACCGGTCATTGACGTTGCACTATACTCAGCAAAATCGCATCCCCTTAGGCAAATCCACCCAAGATGTTTTAAAACATTTATACAGCTTGTGGAAATTTCCTGTCGTACTTAAAACCATAGACATGACAGGCCAAGTCACAGCGGAACACCATTGTCCCCCTGTGGCCAAACCAAACGAAACGGCCAAAGGGTAACACACACAGCGGGTGTTATTTTCCTCAATCACCGCTCTTCCATGCATGCACCGGTATCATTCCAGCACCTTGGGCATCCTGCCCAAGGATTTCTCGCCCCTCTCTTTTTAAAAGCATTATTCGCTCGTTTTTATCCTTAATTAAAAACATTTCAAGCAAAGTGCTTTTTTAATTGTCACAAATAGCGTATTATAAGAGCATCCAGTCGAATTAACGGTCAAAATTATGCTAACAACAGCAGATCTTATAGCTACTTATAAAAAAGCTCACAACCAGCGCAAAGCTGCCATCCAAAGCATCACCGAGGCATTAACTCAATACACCAAAGAAAAACACCCGTCGGTAAGCTTGGAAACTGGATTGAATCTGCTTGAGGCCGTGAAAAAACCCTCTCATAAATACTTAGAACACCGTCTTTGGGATAAACAATGGACCAATGCCCTTGCCAAACAAGATAGAAAGCTGGTGCGGTTAAAAAAACAACTCACTGAGGTGTACCAATCAAAAAATGTCCATTTCGATAGAGTAACGCGCATCAATCAACAAACCATTGCTCAAATGACCAGTGCGCTGAAACAGTATCGCCATGACAGAAACCCGTCCATACGTTTAATGGATGCTTTTGCAATCTATCAACAGGGCTTGCTGATACAACCCACAGCAGAAGATATTAAGCATACCGATTGGCAAACCGTTTGGACTGAAACGATAGAAGAAGAACAACAAAAAATAACACCGCTGCTGGCAAAATTATCCGTCACCCTGCAACAAGTTTCTATTGTTTATGATCATGCTCACGTGACCAAAAACAATTTGATCCATGCCTTACAACACGCTCTGCAAACGTATGAAAAGCACCCACAACCACTTCATCTTTTGAAACAATGCCTGCAACAGCACACCGCCTGCCAAAAGGTTGAGCCAACAACGAGCGATTATGCGAACCGCGAGTGGAAGCCACATTGGACCCGCGATTTGTCCGCAAAAAACAAAACAATTGCCCAATTGATCAAACAAGTCCAACAAGCCCATAGAACAATCAGCTTGGAAACCAATCTTTTATCCGTGGCAGAACAAGCGATGAAGGACAGAGCTCAGCATATCGCCACCTTAAATGATGACAGCGTGCCTTTTCAACAAAAAATTCTCTTAGTCAATCTTCACCCGTTTGAAAATTACACGCAAAAATACGGTGATTTATTTGTTTCCGAGAAAAAAACAACCCAATTAAACGAAGATGATGCTCGCTATGAATGTTTAACAAACTTTATTCTGGCCATGCAGACTCGGCATAAAATGGTGCTCAGTCTTAGCGATACGAAAACAAGCTTGGCTGATAAAGCACAAACCGTTGCGCACTATTATAAAAGCAAAAAATTAGCATCGTTTAATCCGGCCCCTTTATCGGATGAACAAAAGGATGCACTGGACAACCTAGAGCAAGACATTATTAATTTGCTGCCAGAATTTAATAAACAACGTAAAAATGAAATCGAGCACCGTAAAAATAAATTACAAGTTGCATTTATTCCAGCGTTAAACGCTTTCGCACAAAAAACCAAACAATTACAAATAGCGATCAAGACTTTGTCTGAGCAAGCTAAATCACTCGTCCCAGTATCGGCACAAGCCATCAAACTTCGTGAAGAACTGTTTGTTTTACAAAACAAATATGACGTCGCATCTCATGTTTTTAAACAATTGATGAAATTGAAAAAAAATTATATCTCTGATCATAAGATAACGGTGCAAGCCTTTAAACAGCAGGTGGTAAGCATTACAGACGACGAAATAATCCTCCACAGAAACTCGTCTATAGAACGGGTCGATGTCAAAGATGTGTTGTGCCAACATCAAGATTCCTGGGGCTTCAAAAGCATCATCGACGCTATTCTCAGCAGCGTAGGATTGAGCTATGCCGCAAGTTTTTTTAAGCCGGACACGGCGCGAAAACTCTGTTCCATTGAACATGCGGTACAGGGACTGCCTAAATTAATGGCAGGGCCTTAAGAATACGGTGATGTTGAACAACACGCTGGCGGACTCTATACTGCGTGGATTTTAAATTGACTGGTTTGGGCCTTAGCTCAACAATTATTCCATACCCTTCTTGCGTTGGGCCAAGGCCCAACCAACCTACCTACCTACCAAATAAGGGTCAATTAAAATAATGCGCAAATTTACATGCGGTTGCCCTGATCTCCTGATTGTTATTGATAATCATTTTCATTTGATATAAAGTATCACTTTTACAAGCATTCGGACGGGCCGGCATGAAACTAAAAAAAATCCCTTATTACCTTTTATTGCTGCTTCTTACCTCAGGCGCGAGTTTAATTCTTGGATTATTAAGTTTTAGTGGTATGTTTGCTTTATGGCCTATTATCCCATTGGCTTTAGGCGCATTTGCGTTATCCGTTGCCTACGAAGGTGAAATTTATTTACAAAATATCAAAGGAGCATTAAGCAAGTTATTTAAACCCAATTATCTAAAGCGCCAATTGGCCGAAGACTATTTACTCTCAAATTTTCCGGATACCACTGCTAAAAATTGCCCGCAATTTTTTAAAGATTATGAAAATCAACTCTTTTTATTGCACCAATTTGACGATTTTGAACACCCTGTTGCCAAAGACAAACGCCGCCTGAATAAAGAAGGCCGCGCACGTAAAAAACAAATTGAAAAAACATTGCGCGACATGGAGAAATGGTTTGCCAAAGTGTTGCTCAATGACAAAGACAAACGCACCCCGTATGAGCAAGAATTGTTCGATTGGTTAGAGGATAACGATTTAGAGATCTGGCAACAAAAATACGACGATCAACAAACTATTTTCCGCTTAGCACAGCTGGGTAGTGCATTTGCAGGCATCTGCATGATATTTGGCACCACTTTTTTGCTTCTTGAAGCGTTTACAATTATACCGTTATTAGCAGCCCTGCCTTTAACTCTTTTACCGGCTGTTATTCTTCCCATGGCCGTGATTGCCGGTACAGCGTATGGCTTATTAACGTACAATGCCGTCACCGACATGATCACCAACGACACCATGAGTCGCTGGTATCGAAACCTACGCGATAGTTTAAGCAAAGGCATCACCGTACAGAACACTTTATTAACGATTGCCGCAGTTGCTTTATTGGCATTGACGTTTGCGTTAACCCTTTGCACCGCAGGGACGTGGTGGACTGTTGTTAAGCAAACACCACCTCTGTTCAATTGGTTTAAAAAGATTCCAACCTTGATTGCGCAAGGCGTTGTAGCATGCACCATTGGCGTGGCCACGTTTATTTTTAATATCGAAAATGCCTTTGAAACGTTGGATTTGATCAAAGACATTGATCTGCCTGATTTTTTTAATAAAACCATCCAATCCATTAAAAATGGCTTCGCCTGGTTAAAAGCCAATGAAACCGCCTGGCAAATGGCCAACCCTTTTCGTATTTTACTCAAGTTAACCATTACCCCGCTGCGCATCCTGCTTTTTTTCGGCCATTTATTGAGCATCGGTGTCACGTCTGATCGCGTCCCAGGTATTCCTGAGATTGTATCCGCCCTATTGGGTATCATCAGTGAAGGTTTTGAAGATGCACACTATTTCGTCAATGGGGGCGATGGCCATGCTCATACTCATAGCCATGCGACCGAAGACTTGCTGAAAGAGCGGCTGGGCGCGGACGCTGGTCACAGCCATGAACTAGATATTCCCACGAAAATTTTAAAAGCAATTTTTTATCCCTTGTATTGCGCCGCAGCGCTGTGGGATCATTTGACGTGCAAGCTCGATCAACAAGGCAATCCTACACTGAGCTACGCTCAGGCATTGGACAAACAAATGGGCGTTGCCCCTGAAGAGGCCTTTGAATTGCCAGACGACGCCGTATCCCCTTCGTTGGATTGGCAAGCGCAACATATTATTCATTTGATAGAAAAGCAAAAAGAAAAACTCGCAGGGACAGGCATCGCTGCTGCAAAACGGGACGAATTAGACCTATTGGAAGATGAAATTTACAATAAGACATTGGACTTGTCCGATACAGATGCAGTCGACGCACGTTTGACGTTGGAAAAAAACAAGCCCATTTACAACACCCATCGTTATACACCAACCTTTTTAGCCAGCGGACAAACCACCAACACCTATCAATTTCTCGAAAATTTGCGTGAACGTACGAAAAGTCCAACATCAGTGATGGATATAGACAATTTTGACGAGGATGGCGCATTGCCCGCATCGTCAAATGACGACACCGGGGGCGGCTTCATTCCAATAAAACCTCCCTCCACAACACCTGCAAAAAATAGAAACTGCGGGCCCGATTGCGCAGACCAAGATTGCAAACCAACTAAACCATTTTCATTCTTGGACGCGATTGCTAAATATAATAGCAAGGCGGGAAACCTTCCTGCTGCGAGTAATTTATCACCTTCACCTGCAAATAACGTTTAAAAATGCCGTTAGCAGCCCACGGTAAACGAGGCTACTCTAATAAATTCTTTAGACCCCCCAAATGCGATTGCGCCAAGGCTTTGGACTTGGCTTCATCGCGGACACCACCTTTACCAAACCACTCCAAACTATCTTGAGGCAACTCGTCTAAAAAACGGCTGGGTTGGCAATCTTGCATCTCCCCTGCCCTGCGCCGTTGCCTTGCCAACGTCAGGCACAACGCTTTTTGAGCACGGGTAATGCCCACGTAAGCCAAACGTCGTTCTTCTTCGATCTGTTCTTCATCAATGCTCACACGATGGGGCAATAATTCTTCTTCCATGCCCACCAAATACACAAAAGGAAACTCCAACCCTTTCGACGCATGCAGCGTCATCAATTGCAGCGTGTCCGCATCAACTTGTTCATTTTGTTCCAAAATATCAATCAAAATTAATTTATTGATGATATCCATTAAATCGCTATCAGGGCTTTTAGCAAGCAAGCGCCCCACCCATTCCAATAACTCCCAAACATTGTCCATGCGTTTTTGCGCTTTCAATGGGGTATCGCATTGCTCATAAATGTAAGCTTCATAACCACTATCGTCGACGAGATCACGCAATACAGCCAGCACCGATTCTTGCTGGCAACGGTGCTTAATGGTTTGCAACCAGCTCTTAAAGGCGAGCAAAGCGGCTCGCGGTTTGTCGCTGATGCGACCATTTAAAGCCATATGATCACAACAACTGTACAAACTTTGACCGCGTTCTTGGGCATATTGACCGAGTACTTGCAATGTGGTGTCACCTACACCACGTTTGGGTGTATTGATAACCCGTAAAAAAGCCGCATCGTCCGCCTCATTGCACAGCAATTTCAGATAAGCAAAGATATCCCTTACTTCGGTTCGAGCAAACCAAGATTGCCCCCCGCTGATTCGATAAGGTATTGCATGGTGGCGTAGCACTTTTTCAAACACTCGGGATTGGTGATTGCCGCGGTATAAAATGGCAAAATCCCCATAATTGACGCGGTTGCGTAATTTTTGGCTAATTAGATCAGCAACCACTTGCTCCGCTTCATCTTGCTCATCTTTGCAACACAATACCCTTAAAAAGTCACCATGACCCAATTCACTCCATAATTTCTTCGTGAACAAATGGGTGTTGTTGGCAATAAGGTGGTTGGCAGCATGCAAAATACGGCCGGTTGAGCGATAATTTTGCTCAAGTTTGATGATGTTTAATTGCGGATAATCTTTTTGCAATTGCACTAAATTTTCAGGTTTTGCCCCTCGCCAAGCATAAATGGATTGGTCATCATCACCCACCACGGTCAATCCGGCACGAACACCCACCAATAAAGTCACCAAGGCATATTGGCAACTGTTGGAATCCTGGTATTCATCAACGAGTAAATGACGAATTTTATTTTGCCAATGTTCCAGAACCGCAGGTTGTTGTTTAAAGAGCACAACAGGCAATCGGATCAAATCATCGAAATCCACGGCATTGTATGCCTGCAACGATTGTTGGTACCGTGCATAAATAGGAATAATGTCCGCAGCAAGTGTATCCACGGTTTGCGAGAATAAATCCTCAGGGCTTAGCATCTCATTTTTCCATTTCGAAATGTGTTGCTGAACACGCATCAATTCGTCTCGATCATTGGCGCGTGCAGCAGGTAAAAGATTGCGTAACATTTGCAAGCAATCTTCGCTGTCAAAAATAGAAAATCCCCGTTTTAAACCACAATGATCCGCATTGCGTTTGATAATATTGAGCCCCAAGGTATGGAACGTAGCAACCAGCAACCCTCGACGATGATTGGCTGGCAAAACAGCTGCAATACGCCCACGCATTTCATTGGCCGCTTTGTTGGTGAAGGTAACCGCGGCAATGCTATGCGCCGCATAGCCACAAGACTCAATTAAATAAGCAATTTTTTGGGTAATAACGCGCGTCTTACCACTGCCAGCGCCCGCCAACACTAACAATGGCCCATCAATGTATTTAACAGCAGCCATTTGCTGTGGATTAAGCATGGAAGATCTCACAATGAAGGACAGGGGCCGCAGTCTACGACATTTTAAATATTTCGCAACCGAAGAGGGTATAAAACACCCATTTGAACCCTCATCAAACCTATAAATCTTCTCTTTATACCCGTCGCACTTGTGGTAGAATCATTCTTTTTGTTTGAGTGCCTCATGAAAGAAATTGATACACTGCAACGGTTTATGTTTGAACATGCAAGCATTCGCGGTGAAATTGCCTATTTGGATGACACGTATAAAACAATTTTACACCAAAGACCCTACCCACCTTCAGTCAAGCATTTGCTAGGAGAAGCCATCGTTTCTTGCTTATTGTTGGCAGGTAGCATCAAATTCGAAGGTGAAATTAGTTTGCAATTTCATGGCGATAAACGCTTGCCGTTACTCTTGGTGCAATGTGATCACCTTTTGCAAATTCGTGCCTTTGCCAAATACCAAGAAGAGGGCGAGGACATTGATTACAATGCCGCTTTTTTACAAGGAAAAATGGCACTCACCATCAATCAATACAATCAAACCCAAGCTTATCAAAGTGTGGTCCCCATTCATTCGTTGTCGATGAGTGAAAACATGATGCATTACTTTGCTCAATCCGAACAAGTCGCAAGCCGGGTCTGGCTGGCGATTACCGACACCACAGCCGCCGGTATTTTATTGCAATTGATGCCCGGTCAAACCAGTTTGCAACGGGAACAATTTTGGGAATACGCCGTGCATTTGGGTGAAACCATCACCGAAGATGAATTACTGACTCTGGATAATAAAACAATTCTGCACCGCTTGTACCACGAGACAGAGTTACGCCTCTACTCAGCGCGACCCGTTCGCTTTCATTGCCGTTGTAATGTTGCCAAAATGAAGCAAGTTTTGACGGTTTTAGGTGAAGCCGATGTACAACAGTTGCTCAAAGAAAAAGGACAAGTGGATGTCCATTGTGAATTTTGCAATCAAAACTACACGTTCGATTCGATCGACATTGCCCTGTTATTTCGAACATAAAATCATTGCACATGTGCATCAGTATGATCCATGCTTTGCACATCAATCGGGCAATAGCAATTTCGCATGGCCTGCAGGATGGACTGCATACTGATAAATTGCTCGCTTAATTGGAAATACAACTCTGCCAAAGACCTTTCCTCAAGTTCGCCTGCTGTTAGATAAGCAGCTCGCCCCATACCACTAAAATAGTCCAGCGTCACATGACGACGCTCGGCTATTCCTGGAAACAAACCACACAGCAGTAAACTTTTATCGCCCACCTCGCGTAATAATTCACGTTGCCGTTTACCTCCTGAATGCATAGATTCTAAAAAATCCATGGCAATCACCGATTCAACCCATTGTGTTTTTTGCGAAAACCGCATTAATAAAAACACCAAATAGCTTTCCGTGGATTCATGCAAAACCAAACGCGTGGCCGCCTGCGCTTCATTGACTAAAGCATACCATTGACTCATATCGGTAGGGTGCAGGATCAAATTTCTCATGGCAGTCGCCTATTTTTTTCTCTCACTCAAATTATAGTAAAGTTTGTGCAATATGCATTATTATTAATTTAATATATTTGTTTTGGGTTCAGTAATAATTCAGTGTATAATACTCCCCTCTCACAAGTAGCTTGGCTTATTCTCCTCTACTACAACACTATAATCCCGCATTGAAGGTCATTATGATTGAAAAGATTCGCAACATCGCCATTATTGCTCACGTTGACCATGGTAAAACCACGTTGGTGGATAAACTATTGCAACAAACCGGTACCCTAAACGACCGCGCGCCACGCGTTGAACGTCTCATGGATTCGAATGCGCTGGAAAAAGAACGCGGCATCACCATTCTTGCTAAAAACACCTGTGTGCATTGGCAAGGTCATCAAATTAATATCGTCGATACCCCAGGGCACGCTGATTTCGGTGGCGAAGTCGAACGAATTTTGTCCATGGTGGACAGTGTTTTATTGTTAGTGGATGCGGTGGATGGCCCCATGCCTCAAACCCGTTTCGTCACGCAAAAAGCATTTGCGCGGGGATTGCACCCGATCGTGGTCATCAACAAAATTGATCGCCCTGGCGCGCGCCCTCATTGGGTGATGGACCAAGTGTTCGATCTGTTCGATAATTTAGGCGCGACCGATGAACAACTGGATTTCCCTGTGGTTTACGCATCGGCACTCAATGGCTTTGCTAAACTGGATTTAGACGATGAAGCAAGCGATATGACGGCATTGCTGCAAACCATTGTTGATGAAGTTAGCCCTCCAGATGTTGATGAAGAAGGCCCATTTCAAATGCAGATTAGTTCGTTGGCTTATTCATCCTACGTCGGCACCATTGGTATTGGTCGTGTCAGCCGCGGGCATATCGGCGCTAAATCCCCTGTGAAAATCATTGATAAAGACGGCAACATACGCAATGGTCGTTTATTGCAATTGCTTGGCTTTAAAGGTTTGGACCGCGTTGAAATTGAAGAAGCGCGTGCCGGAGATATTATTGCGATCACCGGTATCGATCAGCTCAACATCTCTGACACCATTTGTGATCCATCGCAAGTGGATGCACTGCCACCGCTCACGGTGGATGAGCCAACCATCAGCATGACGTTTCAAGTCAATGACTCTCCTTTTGCAGG
>CAZGKX010000020.1:754-2287 GCA_964525945.1 uncultured Legionellaceae bacterium | reverse complement strand
AACGGGCAAGAAGGTAAATTTGTAACGAGTCGCAAAATTCGCGAACGTTTGCAAACTGAATTGTTGCATAACGTGGCATTGCGCGTCGAAGACACCGAAGATCCTGACAAATTTAGGGTGTCGGGTCGCGGCGAATTGCATTTGTCCATTTTGATTGAAACCATGCGTCGTGAAGAATATGAGTTGGCCATTTGCAAACCCGAAGTCATCATGCGTGAAGAAAATGGTGAAACACTAGAGCCTTATGAGCGACTCACGGTGGATGTCGAAGAAAACCACCAAGGCAGCATCATGGAAAAATTGGGCGAGCGTCGTGGCGAATTGCAAAACATGGTACCGGATGGTAAAGGCCGGGTACGCCTTGATTACCAGATTCCCACTCGCGGCTTGATTGGTTTCCATACTGAATTTTTATCTTGCACCTCAGGCACCGGTTTGATGTACCATGTGTATGATCATTACGGTCCTGCCATAAAAGGCCGACTCGGCAAACGCAACAATGGCGTGTTGATTGCCAATTGCCAAGGCACAGCGCGTGGCTTTGCTTTGTTCAATTTGCAAGACCGAGGCCGTTTATTTGTTGAACCGCAAGCTGTTTGTTATGAAGGTATGATTGTGGGCATTCATGCACGCGACAATGACTTGGTGGTGAACGTCACCAAGGAAAAACAATTGACCAATATGCGTGCGTCAGGAACAGATGAAAACATCATTTTAACGCCTGCCATTAAATATTCATTGGAACAAGCGCTGGAATTTATTGATGACGATGAATTGGTTGAAGTCACACCAAAATCCATCCGCTTGCGTAAAAAGGAATTAAAAGAAAACGATCGCAAACGCACATCACGTGCCTCTAGCGACGAGTAACGACCGCCGAGGCATTCATGAGCAAACCTTGTTTCAAACGAGTTATTTTATATGCGCGGCAACACCGCGCAAATCAAAATGTGAATGAAACGCTACAGCGGTTAATCGATTTTTTGCATGCTAAAAAGATTGCGACTTATATCGACATAGACACGGCATCCAGCTTTGCGTTAAATTTGCCGCTGCTTGAACGCTGCAACATGGATTCAGCCCATGATTTGATCATTGTGGTTGGCGGTGACGGTAGTTTATTGTCCGCCGCACGCATGGCCATCACCGTCAATGTACCCGTTATTGGCATCAATCGCGGACGATTGGGTTTTTTAACAGATATTAGTCCGCAAGACATGGAGCAGCAATTGAATGAAGTGCTGGCGGGGCAATTTGTTGAAGAAGAACGTTGCCTACTGCAAATGTCCGTGCACGATCAAAATAACGTCTTTTTTAAAAGTGACGCGTTGAACGATGTGGTGTTAAGCCGTGGTAATGAGACTCATTTAATTGAATTTGACGTGCACATTAATCAGCAATTTGTAAGCCATTACCGATCGGACGGCCTTATTATAGCGACACCCACCGGTTCCACAGCCTACGCACTCTCGGCGGGTGGTCCTATCATGCACCCACAATTGAATGCCATGGTCATGGTGCCGATGTTTTCTC
>CAZGKX010000020.1:0-744 GCA_964525945.1 uncultured Legionellaceae bacterium | reverse complement strand
AAGGCCATTTGTGATTGAAGGCCAAGCCGTTGTTGATATTCATATCAGCCAAAGCAATGAGCTTGAATTGCAAATCAGTTGTGATGGCCATGATTCATATTTGGTAAAACCGGGGCACCAAATTCGTATTAAAAAAAATATTCAACAATTGCGGTTGTTGCATCCAACCAATTACCAATACTATGATACATTACGAATTAAATTAGGTTGGGGTTCCAATCAATAGAGATCGATTATGCTCACCTCTTTGCGCATTGAAAATTTCGCCATTGTTTCCTACCTTGAATTGGATTTTGCAGATGGCATGACGGCTTTTACCGGTGAAACTGGCGCTGGCAAGTCCATCATGATTGATGCGCTGATGCTGGCATTGGGCGCGCGCGTTGACGCATCGGTGATTAGAACCGGGGCTGAAAAATGCGATATTCATGCCTCGTTCTCGTTTGATCCCAATTCAGCACCGGCCAATTGGCTCAACGAACATGACGTTGAAAATGACGATGGTGAGATCTTGTTGCGGCGCACTGTTTATTCTGAAGGACGATCGAAATCGTACATCAATGGCCAACCCTTTCCCTTGCAAAAAGTGAAAGAACTGAGTGAAATGTTGGTGCACATCCACGGCCAACACCAACACCAAACCTTGTTGCAACACACCACGCATCGACAACAATTGGACCATTACGCCAACCATCCAGCATTGCTTGATGAAGTGCATCGCTTGTACCGGGATTGCCAGCACAT
>CAZGKX010000019.1:11423-39415 GCA_964525945.1 uncultured Legionellaceae bacterium | reverse complement strand
GCTTCTATTTGTTTTAAAAATATTGGCAAGGCCAAATCCTGATTATTTAAAGTTTGATCAAATCTCAAACTAC
Source organism: uncultured Legionellaceae bacterium (assembly GCA_964525945.1). Taxonomy (GTDB): domain Bacteria; phylum Pseudomonadota; class Gammaproteobacteria; order Legionellales; family Legionellaceae; genus CAZGKX01. Next base: position 39,342 of record CAZGKX010000019.1, on the reverse strand, counting down.
AAGGGAACCTTCTTTCTTTCAGGTTAACCATATTATCATAATCTAAAACACCTTCCTCTGCACTAAAATGATAATGAGAAGCGTTTATTGAAGGGGGCAAAACGTTTAAGTTCATGTGAGCGCATTCATGAATAAAACCAACCACTTTATCGGTGTTGTCCATGTCCGAAGACATCACTGCTGCCATAAAAGCGGCCGGATAATGCGCTTTTAACCAAGCCGTTTGATACGCCACCAGTGCATAAGCCGCAGAATGGGATTTGTTAAACCCATAACCTGCAAATTTTTCCATGAGATCAAAAATGTTGGTGGCGGTCTCTGCTGCAACACCTCTCTCTGTAGCACCTTTTGTAAAAATTTCGCGTTGTTGCGCCATTTCTTCGGGTTTTTTCTTGCCCATGGCACGGCGCAGCAAATCAGCACCACCTAACGTATAATTCGCCAACACCTGGGCGATTTGCATCACTTGCTCTTGGTAGAGAATAACACCATAAGTTGGCTTTAAAATGGGTTCCAGATCAGGGTGCGGGTATTCCACCCGCGCTCGCCCATGTTTACGGTCGATAAAATCATCCACCATGCCTGATTGCAAAGGTCCAGGACGAAACAGTGCAACCAAAGCGATGATTTCTTCAAAACAATCCGGTTGCAAGCGATGAATCAATTCTTTCATCCCTCGAGACTCCAGCTGAAACACTGCAGTTGTCTGGCAGGCTTTGAGCAAATCAAAACTTTTTTCGTCTTGCATAGGGATATCGTTGATATCAAGTGCGGCCAATCCCGATGCGGCCCTTTCTTTATTAATAAAGATCAAGGCCCAATTAATAATGGTTAACGTACGCAGGCCTAGAAAATCAAATTTAACCAAACCGGCGGCTTCAACATCATCTTTATCGAATTGGCTCACCAATTGCGTGGAGCCCTCTTCACAATAAATTGCCGTAAAATCGGTCAATTGTGACGGTGCAATCACAACACCACCCGCATGTTTCCCTGCATTGCGAGTAATGCCTTCCAGTTTTAAAGCGAGATCCAGTAACTCTTTAACATCCTCTTCTTCTTCATAACGACGTCGCAATTCATCTTCTTTTTCAAGGGCTTCTTTCAACGTGATGCCAATTTCAAAAGGGATTAGCTTGGCTAATTTATCCACAAAATTATAAGGATGACCCAAAACCCGCCCCACGTCCCGCACAACGGCTTTGGCGGCCATGGTGCCAAACGTTATGCTTTGAGAAACACTCTGCCGTCCATATTTTTCAGCGACGTATTCGATAACGCGATCGCGTCCTTCCATGCAAAAATCAATATCAAAATCAGGCATAGAGACGCGTTCTGGGTTTAAAAAACGCTCAAACAGTAACTCATAATGCAACGGATCCAAATCCGTGATCATCAATGCATACGCGACCAAAGATCCTGCACCTGATCCTCGACCAGGCCCAACCGGCACACCATTTTGCTTAGCCCACCGGATAAAATCCGCGACAATCAAGAAATAACCGGCAAACCCCATGGAATTGATCACACTTAATTCAATTTCAAGGCGCTGTTCATAGATTTCACGTTGTTGAGCAGTTTGCTGTTCATTTAAAATTTTGTGAAACCGTTCTTCCAATCCTTCTTTTGCCAAATGTGATAAATAAGCTTCAATAGACGTGTTATTCGGAGTGGGGAAATTAGGCAGGTAGTTTTGACCTAAATCCAGTTTTACAGTGCACCGCTTGCTGATTTCGACTGTATTTTGGATGGCTTGCGGTAGATCTTCAAACAACGCCACCATTTCATCGGCCGAACGTAAATATTGTTGCGCACTGTACATGGCCTTTCGTCTGGGATCGGCTAACGTATACCCTTCATGGATACAAACACGTGCCTCATGGGCATGGTAATCTTCTTCGTATAGAAACCGCACATCATTCGTGGCAACGAGCGGTATATGCAGTTTATCAGCGAGAGATATAACACGTTCGTTGTACAATGCCTCGTCCACACGCCCGGTGCGTTGAATTTCGAGGTAAAACCGATTGGGAAATTGGGCCATCCACCGTTCGGCCAATTTGCCAGCCAATTCCTGATCATTTGCTAATAAAGCTTGACCAATATTACCGCTTAACCCACCAGACATAGCAATCAAGCCCTCAGCATATCCAGGAATCCAGGCCATATTGATTTGCGGCTTTCCCAAATGCTGACCTTCTTGGTACGCTTTGGAAACAAGGCACGTTAAATTGCGATACCCCACTTCGTTTTGACACAATAAAACCAAGGAAAAAATCTGATCGGGTTTTTCAGGTTCATAGCACGGTAAATCACTGCCAATAATAGGTTTTACACCGGTAGAAATGGCGGTTTGAAACACTTTTACAGCGGCAAACAAGTTACAGAAGTCAGTGATTGCAACCGCGTTCATCCCCATTTTAGGCAGCACATTCATCAATGGCTTAATTCGAACCAAACCATCTTTTAAGGAAAATTCCGTATGAACGCGCAGATGAACAAATCGTGATTGCATAATTGAAGTCGTCGTTAAAGAAATTGCACTGTACCTAACTCCCTTTAGCTCGGCAAGTCTTATAAAAAGATTATTTCAAGCGTTAATTTTTTATTGCTTGATTTGATGCGGATCGAACGCATCTCGCACCGCATCAGCAAATAAATTACTGGCAAGCACCAACGTGAACATTAAAATAAACGCCGCAGCCATGGGCCACCAAATAATCGGTTCCCTTGCCAGTTCAAGGCGTGCGGCGTTGATCATATTGCCCCAACTGATGGTCATAGGAGAAACACCTACCCCCACATACGATAAAACAGCCTCCGCTAAAACGAGAAAACTAAAATCCAAAACAAGCGTGATAATCACAATATGCATCACGTTGGGGAGCAAATGCTTGCGAATGATTTTAAAAGAACCACTTCCTAAGGCTTGGGCTGCTAGAACAAAATCAATCTCACGCAATTTTAACGTTTCAGCCCTTAACAACCGGCATAAACTGGTCCAACTGGTCACCCCAAGGATCAAGCACAACGCCAATAACCGTGCATCCGCACTTTGAGCCAACGTAGCAAATTGTTGGGGATGATTCGCAATATAAGTTTGCATGGATAAAACCGACGCGGTGATCAATAAAACGCCAGGAATGGAGCTTAAAGTGGTGTATATGTATTGTATAATGTCATCCACAATCCCTCCAAAATAACCTGCCGCAATCCCTGCAAACAAGGCCAATGGCATCATAAACAGCGTGGTTAAAATACCAATAACCAATCCGGTTCGTATGCTTTTGACGGAATAATAAAAAATATCTTGGCCTATCTGGCCTGTGCCTAAAATATGTAAATGGCGCGAAAGCCAAAAACTTGCAATCAAAAAATAAACAAATATGAATAACGTTAACAACGCCGTCATGGTGACAAAACTGGGTTTCCATCTCCAGTGACGTTGTATAGCATAATGAACAGCGACCAAACCAAGCCAAGTTCCAACCACAATAAATGATGTCAATAAAAGCGACATCACCAAAACATGCGTTATCCACTTATTTTTTTCCTGATTGTTTTGAATCGCCGGCCGAGGGTACACGAGCATTGGATAAACTTGTTCTGCATGATCATTCACAACCAGTGTTTCGGAGGAGTGCAGGGTTAAGGCAAAGGGGGATGAATAGGTGCGTTCATAGGTGTCTCCTAAGGGCGATAAAATCTGATCCAACAAAGAATTGGACGTATAAGAGGACGTAGGCAGATGGATAGAATCCAAAACGCCGATGCATAAAAAAAGCATCAAGATGATAAAAGCACTGACCGCAGCCGGCTTATGAAAAATAGCATAAAAAGCATGCCGAATATGTGCTTTTCGTATGCCTCGAAGAATATCCTCCAAGCTGAGCAATAATACTAATAAAAAGCATTGATCAGTCCATGACATGTTTCATTTCTATCCTGTTATGCGCCAGTCTGTTTATTTAAACCTGACGCGTGGGTCAACAAACGTGTACGATATGTCCGTTGCAATTAATCCTAATATATACAGCACTGATCCTAAAAAAACCATCGCCCGTACAATCGCAAAATCTTGGCGTTGGATGGCATCAATGATGTAACTTCCTAATCCGGGCACCGCAAAAAAAGACTCCAAAACTAAACTCCCCATGAACAAGGAAGGAATGATGACCACAATACCCGTTAATATAGGCAGCATGGCATTTTTTAAAACATGCCGAAACAACACAGCGACTTCAGACAGACCTTTTGCTCGAGCCGTTTTTACATAATCTTTGCTCATTTCTTCCAAAAACAAAGTACGGTACCATCGCCCTCCCGAACCTACTCCACTGATGATCGAAACGATGATCGGCAACACTATAAATTTAATGGCATTAAGTCCCGAGTCATAACCTGAAATAGGCACCAAACGCAAAACTTTCCCAAATAAAAATTGGCCACCAATGATATAAAACATGCTGGATATTGACATTAATACAATGCAAAACACGACTCCACCAAGATCAAGGTAGGTCATGCTAAAAAACACCATCAGCATGGCAAGCAAGATATTTAACATCACCCCTAACAACAAAGCGGGTAAAGCAATGGCTAAGCTGGGCCACATGCGTTGGCTCAAATCTTGTTTTATATCGCGCCCAGCATCGGAAAGACCAAAATCAAAGATAAAAAGACGAAAGGATTTTTGAAAGAATAGTGTTTGGGTTAAATGCGCAAGACCAGGTTGAGTTTCATTGTAAAACAATGGCAAATCATAACCATGCTGTACTTTCCATTGCTTGATTTCTTCTGCACCAATGTGTTTTTGACCCAATTGCATACGCGCCATATCATCCGGTGAATTCACCATAAAAAAGAGCACAAAGGTCAATACATTAATGCCCATTAAAATAGGTATCACATAGGCAATACGGCGCAATAAATACTGAATCATGGACGTACTCTCATGGCATGAGAAAGCTGTTTTTTTCGATAAGCAAACACAAACGGCAGCAATGAAATAATAATCAACAAAACAAACAAACCAATCGGCCACAAATGAGGTTTGTTCCAGAGATGACGCAATTCAAGCCGCAACTCATCGTTGATATCAATATACTTTAATGTGCTAGTGGCAATGGAGGCTGGCTTAGTGGGGGAAACCCATTGTTGACTCAAATCGAACGCTTCACTGTTGATTCCCCATACCCACGGAGCATCTTTTCTTAAAATTAAAACCATCTGATCAATCAATGCTTGGCGTGTTGCATCATTTCTTCTATTTTTCATTAAATCAAACAACTTATCAAATGTGGGATTTTTATAATTGGCCGCATTTTCGCCACCATACTTCACTTTACTGTTTGGACCATAGAATAAAAATAAAAAATTTTCAGGATCAGGGTAGTCGGCACCCCATCCCCATTTAAACAATTGCGCATTTCCTGTGCGTATTTTTTCTTGAAATCGATTGTATTGGGTGGCCCTTATGTCCAATTCTATGCCTATACGAGCAAATTGTTTGCGCATCCAGTCCAGTTGGGCTTTGTCGTCCGGCCCCCCCGTTGAAGACAAATCGTAATTGAGAATCAAAGCATGGCCTGTAGCGGGATCGATCCCATTGGGATAACCTGCTTCAACTAACAATGCTTTCGCAGCTTTAATGGAACGACGTTCTGGAACATTATGATTCCAAGTGTAAACAATGGGATTAATACCCTGCTCCCCTTTTCTGTGTCCGAACACACCTGGCGGCAAAGGACCTTGCGCTGCCTTGCCACGACCGTTTAAAAAAATCGCAATGTATTCTTCATAATCCACAGCAATGGAAATTGCCTGCCTTAATTTTCTGGCACGCTCGCTAGACCCTCCGACTATGGGATCCAACATATTAAAACCCATATAATAAACAGCCAACTCCACGGTTTTTTCCAACCGCATACCTTTTTCTTGAAAATCAGAACTTAAAACAGCATCGCCCGAAGAAGTAATATGAATCGCTTGATCAAAACTGTCTGCACTGATGCCGGATAAATCATAATAACCTTGCAAAAATTTGCTCCAACGCGGAATCGACTCTTTTTCCAAGGTGTACACAGCCTTGTCTAGAAAGGGAATGCGTTTTCCCGCATTGCGTGAATAGCCTTTTTGGTGATCACTGTCCGTGCCATTGGTGGGCAAAAATTCAGGTCGGTAATTTGGATTTTTATCCAAAATCATACGGCTATTGGGGTTGTTTTCCGTTAACATAAATGGCCCTGTGCCAATGGGGTACCAACCAAAATTCAAATTTTTATCCGCCATGCCCGGTTGGCTATAAAAACGATCAGCTTCCCAAGGCAAAGGAGAGAAAAAAGGCATGGCCAACCAAAACATAAACTGGGGATACTGGCCAATCAAGGTGATTTCAAACGTGTAATCATCAATTTTGCGCACGCCACGCAAAGGATAATTCCGCAAATCTAAAAATCCATCGACATGTCCGTACTGAGGCAAAGTTTTACCGTAGTCACGAAATCCCAAAATATATTGGCTCATCACACCATAAATGGGAGAAGAGACTCCGGGATTGGCCAAACGTTTGATCTGATAGATATAGTCATCAACCGTCAACTCCCGCATACCAGTTTCTTTAAAATCAGTCAGTTTCTGGATGTTATGCGTCTCTAAATAAGCACGTGACAATGGATGGTATTTATAGCGCGTAGGGTTCGTGTTTTGTTCCTGGGCAAAAGCTGGGTGTGGCTGAAATAAAATGCCGGGTTTGATTGTAATCGTGTAAAGGCTGTACGCCACTTCGGTGGATTCAGGGGTTGTTATTTCATTGTTATTTTTATCAAAATAACGCACCGTTGGCATTTGTACAGCGGTTAATGGCACAATTGTATAAGGGCGTGTTAAGTAATCATACTGCACGACGGGTTCATACACTTGCATCACGATTTGAAATTCAGCCAACCCATACGATTTGGCGGGATCCAACGTTTTAGGTTGTTCCGCAAAAGACTTGTAATAAATTTTTTGCTGGGATTCTTGCGCAGGGTAAGGATCATTAAAAATCCATCCCGCAGCCAGCAACACGCCCTGCTTTAACAACAAAACGATAAACACCAAGCACTGTACATGACAAAAGATTTTTTTTAGCATTCCAAAATAGTACAAGTATCATACTAAACTAGCAAGGTAAGTAATTCATTTTCCGAAAGAATTTGAATACCAAGCGCCGTTGCTTTGACCAATTTTGATCCGGCATCACTGCCTGCCACCACATAATCTGTTTTAGCAGACACGCTCCCCGCTACGCGAGCACCGACATTCATAAGCGCTAATTTTGCGTCTTCGCGGCTCAAACTTTGCAATGAACCCGTTAAAACAACCGTTTTACCAAACAACACATGCTCAGTATTTAGGGTGCTCACGTTGGTGGGCCAATGGATACCAGAGGCCAATAATTTATGAATCACGGCCATGTTATGGGGTTGGGCAAAAAAGTGCAAGGTGTTGGCAGCAGCGACCGGTCCAATGTCTTTAAGGCCCTGTAATTGTTCTTCTGACGCGTTTCTAAGAGCATCGATGCTGCCAAATGAATTGGCCAAAATATGCGCGCTGGCCTCTCCTATTTCACGTATACCAAGTGCGTATAAAAACCGTGAAAACGTGGTTTTTTTGCTGTTCTCAAGAGCCGCAATTAAATTTTCAGCCGATTTTTTTCCCATCCGGGGCAGGGTTTGCAGCACATCCGCCGATAATTCATACAGATCACTCATGTCGTTGATTAACCCAAAATCAACAAGTTGCTCAATAAGCCCACTGCCTAAACCATCAATAAACATGGCTTTTCGAGATGCAAAATGCCAAATCATCCGTTTTAACTGCGCCTTACAAAACAACCCGCCTGTGCAACGGGCAACAGCTTCATCCTCAATACGCACCACTTCTGCACTACAAACTGGGCAGGTGGCAGGTAGATGGATAGCACGGGTGGTTGCAGGACGCGGGTCTTTAACCACGGCAACCACTTCCGGTATCACATCACCAGCACGTCGAATAATCACGGTATCGCCAATACGTATATCTTTTCGGGCAATTTCATCCATATTATGCAAAGTGGCGTTGCTGACAACAACACCTGCCACATTGATCGGGCGAAGCCTGGCCACCGGCGTCAATGCTCCTGTCCGTCCGACTTGAAAATCCACGGCTTCAAGAACCGTCATTTCTTCTACCGCAGGAAATTTATGAGCACATGCAAATCGAGGTGCACGAGCAACAAAACCTAATTTTTTCTGAAACACCCTACTGTCTACTTTATAAACCACGCCGTCGATGTCGTACGGTAAATTGGAGCGTTGGCTTTGAATCGATTCATAATAGTCTAAACAACCCTTTATCCCTAATACGCTGCGATTTTCAGGAGATACTCGAAAGCCCAACTCACGCAACAATTGCAATCGCTGCATATGGCTATCGGGTAAGACAAAACCTTCACAAGCTCCAATCCCATAACAATAAATCGCCAACGGCCGTTTTGCCGTAATCGCTGGGTTCAGCTGCCTTAAGCTTCCAGCAGCGGCATTGCGTGGGTTTGCAAATACTTTTTCACCTAACCGCCGCGCTTGCTCATTGAGTGCTTCAAATCCTTTTTTAGGCATGAAAACTTCACCCCGAACTTCAATAAAATCTGGGACATCGTTGGTCATTAATTTTAGAGGAACAGCTGAAATTGTTTTTATATTGCTGATAATGTCCTCACCAATCGCGCCATCGCCGCGGGTAGCAGCATGAACCAGCACCCCATTTTTATACGTTAAATTTACCGCTAAGCCATCTAATTTAGGTTCGCACGCAAACGTTAAAGAAGATGCCTCAATCTGCAATTTATCGGTTACGCGTTTGATAAATGCTTCCAATTCATCGGTTGAAAAAACATTGGATAACGAGCGCATCGGAGTGCGGTGTTCTACGGGTTGCAATTCACTGACCGGACTTGCACCAACCCTTTGAGTAGGCGAGTCACTGGTCAAGTATTGGGGGTATTGTTGTTCCAACTGTTGCAGATTTCTATAACAACGATCGTATTCAGCATCCGGCACCAGAGGTTCATCAAGGCCATAATAATGGTGATCATAAAGACGAATTTTTTCTCTTAATGCGTGCAGCTGTTGCTCGACGGAATCAGTCATCATCGTTTAACCAAAGTCTAATTTTGCAAGAGTTTACCATTATGAAATATCGATGATAAAGTAATGAAAGTTAGTTAGCGCTTATTTCTAGGGATAGCCATGGAAAAATTCACAGACCGCGGACAAGCTGGTCGTTTTTTAGCCCATCAACTCAACGCGTATGCGCATCACTCCGATGCTATTGTCCTAGCCTTGCCAAGAGGAGGTGTTCCCGTTGCATTTGAAATCGCCGTGCATCTCGCGCTTGCCCTTGACGTCTTTGTTGTTCGTAAATTGGGTGTACCGTACCATAAAGAATTGGCGATGGGGGCTATTGCCAGCGGTGACATTGTTTTATTGGATGAAAAACTCATTCATCAGTTGAAACTCAAAAAAACAGAGGTAAACGCTACCATTGCAGAAGAAAAAAAAGAGTTGGCTCGACGAGAGACTCTTTACCATTCCCGTACAGTACCCTTGCTCAAGGGTAAAGAGGTATTGCTGGTGGACGATGGCATTGCCACAGGTTTTACCATGAAAGCCGCAATCACAGCCATCCGTAAGCAAAAACCTGCGAAAATAATTGTGGCAGCACCTGTTGCTGCATTGGACACCTATGAAAAATTAGTCCCCCTGGTGGACGATATCATTTGCCCGTTAACGCCTTTGCATTTTCAAGCAGTGGGACTTTGGTACGATAATTTTTCTCAAACCAGTGACGAGGAAGTGTGTGCATTGTTAAGAAAAAATATGCTCGTTAACCACAGGGCGGATTGAAATGTTCCCGCTCAAACCTAACTTATTTAGGCATTGTATTACCAACTTTGCAAATCGTTGGTGTTGTCAACAACTGACATTGCATAAATTATAAAATATCATAAAACCCATTTGACCAGTGGATATTAAACGTGTTTTTCAGGATAATGCCTTTCCTCCTTACAAATGAAGATAATGCATGAACCAAACCCAGCTATTGCTCTCGATTGTAGGCGGAGCCATCTCTTTTCAACTCTTCTTTTTTCTTTGGTTTTTAATCTCGCAACGTCGCCAGCAGCAACACGCAGAAAAAGTATACGATGACAAATTGCAACAAATCATCTCTGCAGAAACGCATCAACTGCAACTGGGTTTGCAGCAAATGGTACAAACTGGACAACATCAGATTCAAGAAAAAATCATGCAAGGTCAAATAAGCAACCAACGTTTGATCACAGAAACCGTGCAGCTGCAAATGGTGGACATTCGTGAACAAATCAACCATAGTGTACAACAACATTCCGTCTCATTGACCGGTCATTTACAAACCCTGATGGAAGAAATACGCACCCATTTGCAAAGCCTCACCCAACAAGTCAATCATCGACTTGCAGAAGGATTTGAAAAAACGTCATCCACCTTCATTGATGTCGTTAAACGTCTAACCATCATTGATGAGGCCCAAAAGAAAATCACAGAGTTATCCAGCCATGTGGTTAGTTTGCAGGATATATTGGTCGATAAGCGCGCGCGCGGCGCTTTTGGCGAAGTGCAATTGGCCAACCTGATTGCCAATATGATCCCCAGCACCCATTACGGGTTGCAATACACCTTAAGCAATCAAAAACGGGTCGATTGCATGTTGTTTTTACCCGAACCCACTGGAAATATTGCCATTGATGCCAAATTTCCACTCGAGACGTATCAGAAACTAATGAATAGCGATCCATCCATAGAACGCAAACCTTTGCAGCAGCAATTTCGTCAAGACTTGCAAAAACATATCAAAGACATTGCGGAAAAGTACATTGTTCCCAACGAAACCACCGATGGTGCGATCATGTTTATTCCTGCCGAAGCCATTTTTGCAGAAATTCACGCCAATTACCCCGATATCATTGCTTTGTCCCAACGCTCCAAAGTCTGGCTCGTTTCGCCAAGCACCTTGATGGCAGTATTGACCACAGCCAAAGCTGTGCTTAAAGACGACGCCACACGAAAACAAGTCCATATTATTCAAAAACATTTGCATTCCCTGGCCGATGATTTTCAACGTTTTGAAAAACGTATGGACAAATTGACCAAACACATTGACATGGCTCACCAAGATGCCAACGACGTCAATACTTCTGCAAAAAAAATAACGCAACGCTTTCAAAAAATTGAAGCGTGTGAGCTGGAGGTCCATGAAATACCACTCATGGAATCTTAAACAATAACCGCAAATTGTGGCCGCGCGAAGTATATCTATGTTATTCTTTTTTTACATCATTTTTTTGGATTTATAAATGCCCGTATTGAAACGCCTACTCCTAGTCATCGTTTTATTCAGCACATCCATTGCCTATAGCCATCGTCACTGTGGCAACGGCGACCAGGGAGGTGGTGGGTGCTGTGATCGATTAGGTGGCATTCAATATTGCGATTCATCCGCTGGCCATTATGTGTGTAAAAACGGCGACTATTCCACGTGTTATTGCACCATTCATGCCGTGATGGATTTGCAAAAAATTGAAGGATGTTGTCTCTGGCAAGGTGGGGTATTTAAGATCGATGAATTAGGTTTGGTCATTTGCAACAACGGAGCCGTCTCTGAACTTTGCAGTTTGCAAAAACCGGTTGAAACATTTGCAGCCTATTGAACCTGGATGAACGTGAAAAAAGCCTTCTTGGCCCGCACTTTTTCATCCAGAGCGTTAGACAAATTCAGCCTAATCCTACATAATTCATACTTTTGTGACCCAAATACATGCTAAATCCACTCATTGAAATCAAGCAACTTTATAAATCTTATGAGCATGTTGCTGTTTTAAATGATGTTTCACTGTCGGTGTTTGCTGGGGAATTTTTAACCCTGCTAGGGCCCTCGGGCTGTGGCAAAACCACTTTATTGCGTATGATTTCGGGGTTTGAACAACCGACATCCGGTCAAATTTTTATCAATGGCCAATGTGTGAACCATCTACCTCCACAAAAACGCGACGTCCACACTGTTTTTCAAAGCTATGCCCTGTTCCCCCATCTCACCGTTTTTGAAAATGTCGCTTTTTCACTGCGCTGTCAAAATGTGAGCCAACAAGAAATAAACCAGCGGGTCAGCGAATCGTTGCAATTGGTGCAATTGGAAGCGCTGTCTGAACGCAATACCCAACAACTCAGTGGCGGCCAACAACAACGCGTAGCCATTGCTCGCGCTATTATTAACCGCCCCCAGGTTTTATTGCTTGATGAACCCCTCAGTTCGCTCGATTATCGCCTCCGTAAAGACATGCAATCTGAACTCAAACAATTGCAAAAGCGACTGAACATGACGTTTATTTTTGTCACCCATGATCAAGAAGAAGCTTTGTCGATGTCTGATCGCATTGTCGTTTTCAACCATGGTCATATTGATCAAATTGGTACACCCCGCCAGGTTTATGAAACTCCGAGCAACCTCAATGTTGCCATGTTTATTGGTGAAGCCAATATTTTTAATGCCCACGTTGACGCTATTGAACATGAGCATTTGATCATTGAGGTCGAATCGGTTCCATTGCTCTGTAAAAATACAGGTCATTACCAGACAGGTGATCAGCTTCACTTGATTATTCGCCCAGAAGACATTCGAGTTTGGAGTAAAACGGAAGTGTCGGATACAAGCAGAATGTTACCCGGCAAAATTGTCGATATTATTTACAAAGGCTCAACAGTCGATTTAAAGGTAGCACTAAAATCCGGGAAAATTATTAATGCGTCAGAATTTTTTGATGAAGACGATGATAAGTTAGAGTATTCGCCCGATGAACAAGTATGGGTGGAATGGTTAACAGGCTGGGAAGTGCTCTTACCCTATGAAAAATAAATCACTCGCCCTTTATTTTATTTATATTTGGTTGCTGTTATTTAGCCTAGTCCCTATTGCTTGCGTGATCATCGCCAGCTTTTTATCAAAAGACAGCAGCCACTTGGTCACACTCCCTTTTACGTTGCAAAACTACCTTGCCTTGTTCTCTCCAGTTTTTGCCAAAGTTTTTTTGAGATCGATTCTTGTTGCTACCTTTGCCACATTTTGTTGCCTGCTTTTAGCGTATCCATTCAGTTATTTATTGGTAAAATCAAAACATCAATCCATTCTTTTGGTGTTGATCATTATTCCTTTCTGGACGAGCTCTTTGGTCCGCACTTATGCCCTCATTTCCATTTTAAAAATCAATGGAATTTTAAACGCCATTTTGCTTAAATTGCACATTATTTCTGAGCCACTGACGCTGCTTTACTCTAATTTCGCAGTGATTTGCGGCCTCATCTACAACCTTTTCCCTTTTATGGTGATTCCCATCTTCACCAATATGGAGCGTTTTGATTTTAAATTAATCGAAGCCGCAAAAGATTTGGGTGCAAATAAATGGGCTATTTTTTTCCGTGTGTTTTTACCCAACACTGCAAACGGCATCCTCTCAGGGTGTTTGTTGGTGTTGTTGCCTGCTATGACATTGTTTTACATTCCCAATGTATTGGGTGGTGCGCGTTCCATATTGCTGGGCAATATGATTCAAAATCAATTTCTGGTGTTGGATAACTGGCCACAAGGTGCCGCCACCAGTGTTTTGTTAACAGCATCGTTGATTTTTTTACTGTTGTTGTTACGACGCCAAGGCAAGGAGGTCATTGCTTGAAATCCTTTTTGCAAAAATCATACGTCAGCATGGTGTACATTTTACTTTATGCACCGATTTTGGTGTTGATTCTCTACTCAGTGAATGATGCGCGCTTTTCTTTGCAATGGCATGGTTTTTCCACGCGCTGGTATATTGAGCTCCTGAAAGACAGAGGATTATGGTCAGCCTTTTTACACTCAGGCTTGCTGGGTTTTTGCGCGTCTTTCATCGCCACAACGGTTGGTCTGTTGGCCTCTGTGCATTTATTTTTATACCCAAGCCGACGCTACCGATCATTTTTTGTCATGTTATTGGTGTTGATTGTGTTACCCGACTTGGTATTGGGTGTCGCATTATTGATATTTTTTAACGTCACGGACGTGCCTTTGGGATTTTTTAGCTTGCTCATTGCACACATTACGTTTTGTATTCCTTTTGTCATCTTAACGATTAAAAGCCGTATTCATACCTTGGACGCCAATATCTATTTTAGCGCCCTGGATCTCGGCGCAAGCCGTTTTAAAGCGTTAACGAAAGTGCTTTTACCTTTGTTGTGGCCAGCTGTTTTAAGTGCTTTCTTGTTGTGTTTTACACTTTCATTTGATGACGTCATCATTAGCTATTTTGTGGCAGGGCCAGACTTCAACATTTTACCCCTCACGATATATTCGTTGGTAAGAGCCGGGGTCACGCCGGAATTAAATGCACTTTGCACCATTACTTTTTTTATTTCAATGATGCTCGTTATTATTTCGCATTATTTAAGTTCACGGCAGAAATAAGCATCATAATTCGCCAGACAACCCATGGAACTATAGATGAATGGTTTAATCGCTCTTTTTTTACTCATGCTTACAACAAGTGCAATTTTTGCCCAAAAAGTGGTCAATGTATACGTCTGGGGAGGAGAAATCCCCAAAAGTGTTATTCAACAATTTGAAAACACCACTGGTATTAAGGTCAATTTATCCACCTACGATAGCAATGAAACCATGTACACCAAGTTAAAATCGACGAGCCATTCCATATATGATGTGATTCTTCCTTCGGGTTATTTTGTAGAGCGCATGCAAAAACAAGGCATGCTGAGCAAGCTGGATCATGAAAAATTAACCCATATTCATAATCTGGATCCATTGTTCACCAACAATGATTACGATGCCGGCAATCAATACAGCGTGCCATTGATTTGGGGCGCCACCGGGATATTTTACAATGCCCGCTGGGTTAAAAAACCGCTTTTGAATTGGCAAGCATTATGGGAACCACGCTGGCGTCGCGAATTGATGTTACTGGATGATTCCAGAGAAATTTTTGCAATTGCGTTGATGAGCCTAGGCTACTCGCCCAATGACACCAACCCTATTCATATCGAAGAAGCCTATAAAAAATTACGAGCCTTGATCCCCAATATAAAGCTATTCGGCAGTGATGGTATTCAAGCCGTCATGATCGACGGCGATGCGATCGCAGGCTCAGCATGGAACGGCGACGCGTTTAAAGCACGCGCCGAGAATCCTTTCATCCATTTTATTTACCCACAAGAAGGTTTTGTGATCTGGGTCGATTGCCTGGCAATACCCATTCATCCACCGCACCCCGATGAAGCGTACAAATTTATAAATTTCATGTTACAAGCAGATACTGCCGCACAAATTGCTCTGGAAGAAGGCCATGGCATAACAAACAGTGCAGGCAAATCCTTATTGCCTGAAAAGATACGCAATGACGAAATGGTTTATCCGGCTCCTGCCATTTTAAAACGAGGAGTTTTTCAACGCGACGTCGGGGAAGAAACCATTGCTTTGTACAACCAATACTGGCAGGAGTTAAAACTTGCATTTTAGATAACCCATGCTATGGTTTTAAAACACACGTTACATACAGGAAAGGATACCTATATGAAAACACCCAGTGCCTATTCTTTGAGGCAGCAACGCTATATTGGGCATTTTATTCTGCAAATGGACAATGTGTGGAGTCAATTTTTAAAAACCGGGTTGCCCGATGAAACATCAGCCTGGACACTAGGAAACATTCTTGAACAAGTTTCCCTCGCAAGTGATGTGGCCTCTGCCGGTATTGCCATTGCCGGCTTAGCAACGGCAGTGCCAACAGCTGGAGCGAGTGTTGCGATTGCGGCCAGCTGCATAACCCTTGTAAAAACAGGTGCTTATCTTGCCAACGAGGGCTATGCTTTTGTAAAACGACAAAATGGAGACAATGCTCCTTTTTCTCCCGACGAACTAGAACGGGAAAATACCCGTCTAAAATTACAGACACTGATCAATGAAGTGGTTTATTCCGCAGCATTGCGCTACAAAAGCTACATTGAAAACGAGGAAATTGAAGAAAAGGGCATTGAAGATTTTGCCTATTATGGAGCAAAACGCCTTCTAAAAAAACTTGCCGTTGACTTAAAATCGCATGTCACAGTGCCGGATACCATGCTCGCCGATGACTTGGTGAATTATTTATTGGAAAGCACCCACTTATCCATGCTGCATGACACCGTTAAAATACCCTTAAAAAAGAACAGCGCCTCCAGTCTTTTCCAAACCACCACTGAACATTATGCAAAATGGGCCTACGCACGCCCACGGCTGGCAATTTATAAGAAAACAGGCCTTTTTCAACTGGAGCTTACGTATTACTCGTCCGCAAATGAGAAACAATTTATTAAAAGAGACACCACGTTATTAAATTATAAACACGCCACCCTGCCGCAATTACCAGCAGCCATGGCGATTGATACAAAAACCCTGACACCATTTAGATTTACGGATCATAAAGAAAAACAACAGGTTCAAGAACATTTTTTAATTTATTACCCTGTTTCGCGGCAAGAAGTTATCCAATATTTAAACGATATTCGTCAACTCCCAGAGGGCCAAGCGATTCCCTCCTTGAATGCTTACCTATCCTCTCTCATGAACCTACAAGTCATTGCCGAATGCCATGACAATGAACTGCAAGGTCTTGATCTACAGGAAGGGAATTTTTGTGAAGTGAATTTTCGACGCGCCAATTTAAGCCACTGTAATTTACAAAACACCAGCTGGGAAGAAGCGCATATTGAGGAAGCGATATTTAAAGCTAATCCCATGAGCGGAGCTAATTTTAATAAAGCCAATGCTGATTTGAGCCAATGGTCAGAACTCACATTGGAAGGACAATTCACACAAACCCAAATGAATGGAACAAAAATCACCAACGTTGTTATTGGCCATCATTTTTCATATTTAGGCAGCGAATGGTTTTTATCACAGTTGGAAAATGTTTCTATATTCGACGGGCATACTTCATTAAAACAGTATTTTGAGGAGCGTTTAACAGAAGAACACCAAGCGCGCCTTGCTTTGAAAGCAGAAATTGTGGCGTTATCTCAAAAATACGTGTTATGCATGCAGCAACTTTTGACAGAGCAACAACTCACGGCAGAACAGGAACACCAAATTGCGTTGAACCGTATGGAGTTAATCCAGTTGGAGCAAAAATTGCTGTCGCATTTTGCGCAGATAAACTATCAAATCGTCGATATTAAAACCAAATACGAAAAACTCCATCAGATCATCACGTCCGTAGAAAATAAACAAGAGGCGATTGCCGCTCAATTGCAATTGTTTAAACAAGAACAGCTGCAACAATGGCAAACACAACAAATGGTAAACCAAGAGATAACCAAACGCATTGAGTTGTTAGAGCCAGAAAAAAAATTGACCCAACGTTTGCGGCAATTAAGAGAAATCCGTTCAAAAACAACTTCATTTGACGAAATGAAAAAATTTTACATCGAACCCTATGTCATTCAGGCGAATAAAGAGACCGACTTGCCCATCTTGCTTTCGGATCAATTGGAATTGTTTTTGCACAATAACCAGCAATTTTTATTGCTGGAAGATGGCATAGAAATGAACACGTCTTTTTTCGCTTCGCTTTGGGAAGATGAATTGTTGAGCACTACTAATATCGTGCCTATTTTAATCAATATGGAGCAAGTAAAAGATACGAGCAATGATAATTTTTTAATGGCCAGTTTAGAAACCATTTTTGCTCATGATGAAATTGCCACGTTAATGGCCAATCGAAGCTGTGTAATCATTTATTATGGCATTGATAAATGTGCGTTCATTCGCCAACGCTATATTGTTGAAGAGTGCATAAAACTGAATCCTTTATGGAGAAATCGCAGCCCTAAAATTATTTTTTTAGGTCCAACCGATTATTTTTTGGGCATTGATTTCCGAGAACGTTTACGGTTTAGCTCAAAAGTAAAATTCCCCTTGGACTTAACATTCGATTTATTGCCGTTGATGTCCAAGCAAATCGCTGATTTTGTTGGTTTATACAACACACCGTCTAATAATTTTTCTGTTCAATTTAATGATTACCAAGATCGAGTTCCTGCGATTCGCACCATGTCCCAATCATTCCTCATGCTACAAATCATTTGCGCCGTTTTGCATGCCAATCCAGAAAGCCACGGCACCTCAAGATTACAACTTTACGAAGAATTTTTTGAAACCTGGTTCAGGCATATCATACAGCGTTTTTATTCAACAGCATTTGTGCAACAAATTCATTTTGAAGATTTTTCAAATTATATTGAAGAGCAAGCGATGCTCATGTTTAATTCCGGGGAAGAATGCGTGGAGCGTGTTCGCCCATCTAAAAAGCACACTTCAAACCCCATGGGCGCTAAAAAAGCTATTCTGGCTCTCTTTGATGATCCACTTTTACAATCCATTCGTTATCAGGCACCATTTACAACCGCACTAAAAACTCAAGGTAACGTGCAGATTATCCATCATCAATTTATTGATCCATCGTTTAAATATTACATGGCAGCCAAACATTTATTAAAAATTTTGCTAAGTGATGAACCAGACTCAGACGATGAGTCGAACAAAGAGATGGTTCGAACAACAACACCTCCAACCCAAAGAATTGAGGAATGGGATAAGCGTTTTTTCACAGACACACCAGACGTTTTATATTTTTTAGAAGAATCATTGCGCAATCACCCCGAGCTACAGACCGCTCAAGAGCGTTTGTTGTTGATGGTTTTTAGTGGTCACGAAAAAGCCGCTTCAAATGCCATTACCCTTTTGAACCGCATGAAATACCTATTCATCCAGCAAGATTTTACTAAAATCAGTATTCCTAAAGCGGATTTAAGGGATGGGGTCTTTCAAAAATGCAACTTTGCTTTCGGCAATTTAACATTGGTTCTGTTCACCAACAGTGATTTATCAGGAAGTTCTTTTTACCGAGCGGTGGTGTTTCACACCAACATGGAAAACTGTAATTTAACCGAAGCCACTTTTTTACACCCATTAACTATAATGTACACAACCCCTCCGCCAACAACATTCGCTGTCGCCCCTGCTCTGGCCACGCCTCTGTTAGCAATGGATGTTCCTGAACAGGACAATAACCAAATTGCTGTGTTTGATCTCATGAACAGAAAAAAAATTACGCACTTAAAAGGGCATAAGGCAAGCATTTACGCAATGGCATGGAGCAACGGCAGCGGAAACAATCGTTTGGTGACCGCTGGGGCAGGCGGTACATTGCGTGTGTGGGACATGGTTAATTTCAACCAAATAACCGCCTTCAAAGAACAAAATGGTCATATTTTTACATTGGCATGGGCCCAGGATGGAAATTTATTTGCTGCCGGTGGAATGACCCACATCATCCAAATATGGAACACAGACACACGCAGCATGGTGGCTCAATCTGAACCACACCCCCTGAATGTGTTGATTTGGGGACCAGAGGGCATTGTAATTTCTGGTGGAGATGAAGGCATCATCCGATTTTGGAATTACACAGGCGCACCTAAATTGGATTCAGTCGCTATACTGCGGAATGAAAAAAACCCCATCCGTAGTTTGGCTTTGTCCAAGGAGGGTAATCAATTGGCTTCCGGTTACCAGAATGCCATGATTTATTTACAGAATTTAACATCCAATTTTCAAGATTTAGCAGCTCCACTTGCTTTAGCGGGGCATACCGCAGCAGTAACTGCTCTCGCCTACGCAACCTATTTGGCATCCGCCAGTGACGATGCCACGGTTCGGCTTTGGGAAATGGATTCAGGAAATTGCGTGGGTATATTTCAAGGCCACGAAAGCAACATTTCGCAAGTAGCATGGGTGGACGATCATGTGATTTCAGGTGGAAAAGATTCCATGGTTATGCAATGGAGTGGCAGCCAACCGCTGCCCAATCCCTCTGCGGCTATCCTCGAATCCGCAGTTCGATGCTTCGCTTTGCTGAACGGCAATTTAGTCACAGGCCGGTACGATGGTCAATTGGACATAAAGTCAATAAACCATGTGAACGCAGAGAGCATAAGCATATCCGGTCATGCTCAAAGCTCTATCAACCAGGTGGCTTGGTCTCTAGAAGGAAACCATATAGCATGGCTGGATCAACATCAAACCCTTGGCATCCAGACCTTACACCCTGCATCCAGCACTCATTTGGAATCGAGTTCATTGAGTCCGTTATTACATATGTGTTGGTTACCCCATCAATTTTTACTCACCTGCACAAGGGATGGCACATTTGAGCTATGGTCCCCCAAAGGTTTGTACAAATCAAATGTGTCTTTGTTTAAAAAAAGAGTGCCTAACATTACGAGCATGGCGTATTGCCAAGCCACGCACCAACTTGTTATCAGCACCGAAAGTGATTTAATTTTATTTGAAATACAAGACGCCGGTAAAGATTTTGCATTTCATCGCATCACTGAAAACGTTTATCCAACAGAAAAACCAACAGCTTATTTAAGTTGGTGCCCCGATGGCCATTTTTTGGCGACGATGGATAGAGAAGGCTCGGTGACACTTTGGAACAGCACCGATTGGACCCGTTCAGTTTTAACCAACAAAGCCTCTGAATCAAAACAGTTAACCTGGGCTTATGCACAAAACCAATATTGGTTTGTGATGGGAGACTCGCAAAAAATACTCATTTGGGATTTAACGTCAGGGAATTTTGCCACTCCAAACCAGCAAATTATGCTGGCTAACGATATGCTTGGTTTTGATTCACCTCATTTGATTGTCATTCGCAAAAAAGGAATTTTTTCTGTGAACTTCAATGAACTTATTAACATGAAAGAGCCCAACACCCTTGTACCTTCTTTGCATTTTCTACAACAAGATTTTACTGCACAAAACTGCAATTTAAAAAATAGTTTTGGCTTGTCTGCGGAAAATTTACTCTATTTAGAGGAAAATGGGGCTTTGATGTCCACAAAAATAAGAGCATCCAATTATTCGAACGGTTTTTTCTTCATTAAAGCATCCCATGACTCGGATCTTTCTGAAGAATCGAGCCCTGGATTAAAAAAACCCAATTCACCCCGCACCTTCTTATCACAAACTTTGCACGGCTCAAGTTCAGACGCCGCATTTTCAGATCCAAAAGGCATTGTCGTCTAAAGACAACATTGCTAGGGACTATTTTGAATGATAAAGTAACGTTTGCTTTTCATCCAACCTAAGCAACCATGGAAATTCTTTGCTTTTTTGCAGGGACAGCGTTCTATTATTATAGAAGCGTCTACGCTCTATTTTTAGTAGGTATTTTGGTTTTTTTTAGACCGAAATTTCGCTGGGTTCTGTCATTTTTAATGGCGATTTTTTGGTGCACATGCCATGAATGGCTGATCACAGATAACCACATGCCCCAAGAAAAAATAGTGAACCATGCTCTTTTGGAGGGCTATATTGCTTCCATCCCCAGCCATTCATCCAATAAAACGCAATTTCAGTTTTTAGCCCATATGTTCAACCATAAACCGGTACAAACCACACTTATGCTCACTTGCTACAAAAAATGCCCCAATTTTCGTGCGGGAGAATATTGGCGAATTCATGCCAAATTGAAGCAGCCGATCAACATGGCGAATCCGGGAGGTTTTGATTATGTAAACTGGTTGCGCTCCAGGCACTTGCAGTGGATAGGAACCATTCAAACAGCTGCTATTTTACCAAATTACGGTTCAAAACACTGGTATCTTGTGTTGAAATTACGTCAATATTTAGGCGAAAATTTAGCCAAAATGGACAACAACACAGAAACCTTAGGGATCGTTCAGGCCCTCACCTTAGGGTTAACGCACTGCATTGAAAAATCACAATGGGACTTATTCCGCCAAACAGGCACCACGCATTTGATCGATATCTCAGGTGAGCACATTGCCATGATTGCAGGCCTTGTGTATTGGCTGATCAAATGGATGTGGAAACATTGTGGCCGATGGTGTTTGTATATCCCCGCACCTAGAATTGCCAGCATTGGCGCGATCATTGTTTCAGCAGGTTATGCCTTTGTGGCAGGCTTTGCTGTGCCTACGCAACGTTCGCTCCTTGCGTGTCTTCTCATGTTGTCTCGCAATTTTTGGTACCAACGTTTTACCGGCTGGCAGACCTGGCGCTATGGTTTACTGGTCGTCTTGATGATTGAACCACATTCCATCATGATGCTGGGTTTTTATTTTTCATTCCTTGCGGTTGCCATTTTAATTTTGATCGCCCAACGTTTCAAACAAACAGGAATAAATAAATTATTGCTCATGCAGATCGCGTGTTTAGTGGGCGTCATGCCTTTATCATTGTATTGGTTTTCTTATGGATCCGTGAACGGGCTGTTGGCCAATATTTTAGCCATTCCTCTTGTTAGTTTAATCATTGTTCCTTTGGCGCTTTTTATTACCTTTTTAAGCCCCCTGCTCAACGTTCCTTTTTTGTATTTTATCCTACAAAAGGCCATTTTAGGTCTACTTTATTACCTGAATTGGGTGAACGCCTTTGCCAAGTTGAATGTACAACTAACCTTGATTGATGCCATAGCTCCTTTGGCAATGATGATTGCAATAGCTTTGCTGAGTTTTTTCCCAGTTCTACGCTTGGTTCCTATGGCAATAACGCTTGCAATAGCCAGTTTTTTCCCAAAACATGAAAAGGTTTCTTTTGGAACAACCCGGGTCGATACGCTGGATGTTGGTCAAGGCCTTGCGGTTGTGGTAAGAACCCAAAACCACGTTCTTATATACGACACAGGCATGCAGTTTTACCACAGCAGTAATATCGGTCAGCTGGTCATCGATCCGTACTTAAAAACATTGGGCATAAAAAAAATCGATAAGGTGGTGATCAGTCACCCTGATCTCGATCATCGCGGCGGTTTAAAGTTTCTTAGCGACCATTATCCAATAAATGAATTGATTGTTGACAACCCACATTTTTATCATCAAGGTGTGTCTTGCCATGATTACCCACCTTGGCAATGGGATGGTGTCACGTTTAAATTTTTTTCGATGAAAAATTCATTTCATGATAAAAACAATCATTCATGTGTCTTACAAATAAGCACCGCCACACGGAAAATACTTTTAACAGGCGATATTGAACGGCCAGGGGAACGCTACTTAATCAACACCTATGGCCAGGCCCTTTCTTCTGACGTTTTATTGGTCCCCCATCATGGCAGTAAAACATCTTCTTCCTCAGAATTTATCGAACAAATCAACCCCAAGTTTGCTTTGCTTTCCTATGGATTTGACAACCGTTATCGATTTCCTCACTCACAAGCCATTAGCACTTATCAAAACCGTCATTATCCTCTTTACAACACCGTGGCGTGTGGAATGATTCGTCTGGACTTGCAGATCGATCGGCAAACGTTAGCCTGTTATAGAAAATAAATTCCCGTAGCATACACAAACAAATTATTAACTTAAGGTCTATAATTTAATCATATCAACTTTTTGTGATTCAATGTTATGACTCAACTGTCCGAATGGCTTACTGCTAATGGAGAAAATATAAAAGAGTTCACAGACATAGTTATGGAGGATTATGGCACTATATCAAGAGCTTTTTATAGAAAGAACTATGCACAGCTGGATAAATATAAAGCGCATATCGACATGCTCTTAGTCAGTAAAAAACAAAAAGACACAGAGATTGTTAATACAACCTTACTTAAATATATCCTTTTATTTTTGAAAGAGGCGAATAGAATACGATTTGGTTATATAAAAAGCATTGACCGTGTACATAAAGTATTTCTTCCGGACGACCCATTAATAAATGTAACGAATTGGATACAATCAGAGCTTGAGCGCGAAACAACAAGTCAGTCAGAAATGAATATTGATACTATTGATAGCCTCTACCAGAAATTAATGAAGTTTCTTGGCTTTAAAACATCAACAAACATCGTCCCTGATCTAAGCGACGAGAATAGACATGAACATTTAGAGGAGACGAATGTTCACTCCGCCACACCTATTTTGCAGTCCGTGGTGGATGACACCGAAATCAAAGACAATAAATTTCAACGAACACCCAGCGCGCCCATATCTTATACCAGTGCGATACTTGATAGAGCTTCAAAAGATACAGAAGCAAGCGCGGTCACAGATTCGACCATAAACCAGAAGCCAGACGTTCCAATCACAACAGTGGAAACGTCCAATAACTCTGTAGAGGTAAAACCTGTTTCTCCCATGCCAAGTAATTTAATGACGAGTATTCTGGCAAATAAGGGGAAAGCTAAGAAAAATGAAGTGCCTATAGCAGAACGTACAACTCCAGTGGGTGGGGAGGTAAAACCTGTTTCTCCCATGCCAAGTAATTTAATGACGAGTATTCTGGCAAATAAGGGGAAAGCTAAGAAAAATGAAGTGCCTATAGCAGAACGTACAACTCCAGTGGGTGGGGAGGTAAAACCTGTTTCTCCCATGCCAAGTAATTTAATGACGAGTATTCTGGCAAATAAGGGGAAAGCTAAGAAAAATGAAGTGCCTATAGCAGAACGTACAACTCCAGTGAGTGGAGAGGGAAAACCTGTTTCTCCCATGCCAAATAATTTAATGGCGAGTATTCTGGCAGGCAAAGGGAAAACCAAGAAAAAAGAAGTGCCTATCGCAGAACCTACAGCTCCTGTGGTTGAAGAAAAATTTGATAAAAATGGTTTTGATCTGGATGCCAGTGCTTTTGTTTCTGTAACAGGTTTGGCTGATATTTTACGAAGTGAGGGTAGAAGACGCGTAAAATTTGAAATGAAACAAATGTATGGGCAACTCGCTCCTAAAAAAATACCTTCGGCGCAAGAAAAAACGCCAACAGCTGTTCCCGAAATACAAGCACAATTGGTTTCCTTATTTCTTGCTCAGGGTCTCCTTAAAAAAACGAAGAATCCTAACTCGGTAAATTTTACGATTTCCCTCAAATCAGACCTAAGTGCTAATGAGTTCAATCAAAAATTTGAAGACATTGCTGATCGTTTGATTGAACTTGGAATAAATATCGACACCATAGCGCACCATCCATCGTTTGTTCTAAAACCTTATCAATATACAAAACTGATTCAAATTTTTACGGGCAGAAAAACCATAAACAGAATACACGACGAAACATTGCAAGAACTTGGGATGAAAAACGAGGCACCATTAACCCAATCCACATTATCCGCAGAAAAGTTAGAGGTTTACGTTGCAAAATTTGTGGAAAAATATAAAGCGGCTTTACCTAAATATTGGAATGTTAATTATTCGAAAGCGATGCCGTTTGATCAAGAAATTTTTAACCTTTTGTCTGAAAAATTAACCCCCATGAATGAACTGGCCAATCAAATTTCGAGACAAATTCATATTGATTTGGGATTGGATGATTTCATTGAAAACACGATGGCAAGTACAGATAAGAAATTAGCAAAAAAATCAAAAGAATTTGCTTTGAAATTTGAAGATGAATTAAAAAAAATTAACCTGAGCATACAAACCCTCATCGCGAATTTTGACGACCAAGCATCAAACGATCTGAAGAAGAAAACGTTGACTGAACTGCAACAGGCTTTAGTCGCACCAGACATCAGCCCCGAACCGGAGCAAACAACAACCACCGAGAAATCTCCTGAGCCCACAGTGCAAACAGCAAAAGGCAAGCCTAAAGTAGGTTCAGGATTGGGATCGTTGTTAGGCGCTAGCTTGGGAGGCATGATGCTCAAACAACAAGCAATGAAAGCCGAAGAAGCAGGGTTTTATGACGTCATGATTCGCACCAATAATGAAGATTTTATTAATACCCTAAGAACATATTTACAAAGCGAAGATTATTTGACTGAAAAATTTAAAATCAGAAGCACAAACACAGCGCGCGGTGTTCATATCATTCGGATAGAGTTCAACACAAATCTTACTGAAGACCCAGAGGAGATCAACAAAAGCATCCGAGATAACGTTGAAAAATTTGGAATGGCATTGCCTGAGTTGTGTAAAACTGGCGGAAAAAATTACAAATTAAACAGCAACTTAATTGAAACAACAAAATACAACAATGGTTTTAAAGACATTTTAGGGGAACATTTGGATGAAACCATCACCGTCCAAATGAATAATAAAAAAGCGCAGCAATTTGAAGAATTAATGAACCGTTCCAATATCCTATTTTATAAAACAGCAGGAAAATCGGGCTTCTCCAATTACACCATGGGTTTTTCAACGTGGACCCCAAAACTCATTGAAAGCCTCGATAAAGTCCCTATCTATAATGATGACCTTGCATTCACCGCAAATAGCCTGCCTAAGGGAAAACAATACCCCATTGAAAAAATGAAAAAATTGACAAAAGAGGGGTTGAAAAATCGCCCTCCGCCAATCGAGATCGAATTGTCACTTCCTGAGCATCTTAAAGCCGAATTTAAGGCCATTTATGAAAAGTCCCCCTTGCATCAGCAATGTCCATATGATCCGCAAATGAAGCATTTAGGTGTCCTTCAGGATGAGGAAAATGTAACAGCGTTCATAAAATTGTTTGAAGAATTAAAAAAGACACCTGCATTTAAAGGCGATTATTTTTTAACAACCCATTCCACAATTAGTGCGTGCATTATGGAGAATTTGTCCTATCGAATAAGAGTGCCCATACCCCCGCAAAAGAAAGACATTTTTAAAAATTTTTTTGATAAATTACAAATAACCACCCCCGCGAAACCTCCTGCCATAGAACAGCAGTCATTTTATGAGTTAATAGAAATACAGGGCAAGGAATATTATTATGTGGATTTAAACATGTTGAAAGAAAATCACCATGTTGATGAAGAAACGAAAACAGCGGTGTTAATAAAAGATGAACGAAAAGATTTTGTTAATTTTGTTCTTGGGCAAAAAATTGATCTCGAGTATTTTGATGTGAGCTTAAATAAATACCAATCCATTAGCGCGGCATCGTCCACGCCTGATTATACAAAAAAGGCCGTGGTATCCAATACCCCCATTTATACAACCAAAATAAGAGAAATGAAACAAGACGGCGAGGAGCCTGTATCGCCCAGTTTAAACAGCCACCGTTAGCAAGAGCTTGGTACGAGAAATACAGAACCGAGGTCACTGGATTGCTTCGTCGCTACGCTTCTCGCAATGACCGGGATTATTTGACACAACGTCATTGCGAGAAGCGTAGCGACGAAGCAGCGGCCTTATCCATGAGAATAATCACAACAATTTCTCATAAAGATCGTCCCAATAAGGGTTTATTGTTTCAATCAATGCCAATTTTTTCTTTCTTGAGCCGCCCTTCAGTTGTTTCTCCCGCGCTATGGCGCTCATCATATCGTCAATAAGCTCATAATAGACAAGGTATTTACATCCATGTTTTTGAGTAAATCCAGAGACATCAGCGTGTTTATGTTCAAACACTCTTTTGATTAAATCACTCGTAACACCCGTATAGATTGCCCCATTACGGCCATTCGCCATGATATAAACGGCAGGTTGTTTGGCAGGCATAAATTCCCTTTTGTTGTTCTTAAAGTCACGGGATTGTTGCCCCAACGTCATTGCGAGAAGCGTAGCGACGAAGCAATCCAGCGACCTTATCCCATGTAAATGATCACAAGAAACGTGCATAGCGATTCATTTTCGATATTCTATGGAAAAAAAACGAATTTCACCAAAAATGCAAAACCAACTAAAGCCGTCACCCCATGACCTATTGCCATCCATTTTGGTACGGAATGCCCCTTTAGATCACGGTATATCATCAAAAATCCACCACAGGCTGCCAAGATAAAAATAACGATACTGACGATGGGTGCAGGGGTATAATAGAAGGCATATAAAAGCAAAAG
>CAZGKX010000019.1:3117-11413 GCA_964525945.1 uncultured Legionellaceae bacterium | reverse complement strand
AAAGAATTAATCCGAAAATAGCTAAAGGACCGTGGATAAAAACTATTCCTTTAGGGGTTTTCCTGCTTTGCAACACATACGATAATAAATAAAGGCCTAAAAGCGCGGCTAAGGCGAAACAAGCAACCGATAAAATCAACATCTACAACTCCTTTTTTTAACTACATTTATTTTGGCAGGACCTCGGTAGACAGCGCATTTCTCATGGTTAATATCTACAATACGCCCCTTCCATTAATATCATTAAAACAGGTTTTTGAACACATCGGAAAATCTTTCAGGTATTGAGCCCAAACGATACCAGCTCCCTCTCTAAATAAACATAAGATTATTGGCGTAGTATAAAACGAGTCGTTTAGAAATATTGCCAATTATTTCCTATACTTTTAGTTGGAGAGACATAGGAGCATAGATGAGTTCAATCGCACACATAGTTGATTATTTAAAAATCCATCAACTGGTTTTGACAACCGCCGAATCCTGTACTGCTGGTCGAATCATTTCTTTGTTGGCCAATATTGCCGGTTGTGGAAATTGTTTAGACGTGGGTTATGTCGTCTATTCGGAGGATGCTAAAAAAAGAGTATTGAATGTGAAAACACATACCATCGATCAATATACCCTCACCAGCGAGGAAGTAGCGCGTGAAATGGCAGAAGGGGCTTTGAAACATAGCGCTGCTAATTTGGTGGTTGCTACAACCGGTATTGCAGGCGATCAACCGATGGACGGCATTGCACCCGGCACCGTTTGCATTGCCTGGGGAGCT
Source organism: uncultured Legionellaceae bacterium (assembly GCA_964525945.1). Taxonomy (GTDB): domain Bacteria; phylum Pseudomonadota; class Gammaproteobacteria; order Legionellales; family Legionellaceae; genus CAZGKX01. The sequence continues at coordinate 10,644 of CAZGKX010000019.1, read as the reverse complement.
GTGCATAAGGAAAAATTAATCATTCATTCCGTTACAAAATATTTTAAAGGCTCTCGTAAACGCATACAAACCAATGCATCACGCTATGCCTTGCTGCAAATTCCTACATTTTACGAAAAAATAGTGCGGTAAATCCATTCCATAAAACCAAATACTAGTTAGAAACGCTGTTGAACATTTCTCGATGATGGTATTATCTGAGCGATCGCATGTGTTCAAAAAATAAAAGAAAAACATTCGTATGGATAACCTACAACCAACCGCAAACCAAGTTTTAAAAGATTACTATGGTTTTGACACGTTTCGCGCCCCCCAAGCAGAGATCGTCAATGGCTTGATTAATGGTTTGGATTTAGGAGTGCTAATGCCTACTGGTGGGGGCAAATCGTTGTGTTACCAAATTCCTTCTTTGATACGAAATGGTGTCGGTATTGTCGTCTCGCCCTTGATAGCCCTTATGGAAGATCAGGTGGCCGCTTTAAAATTGCAAGGCGTTCGTGCAGCTTATTACAATTCGTCATTGAGCAGCGCGCAAGCACGCGACGTCTTAGGGCAGCTGCATCGTGATGAATTGGACCTGCTTTACATTGCTCCGGAACGTTTATTGAGTCAATCCTTTCTCGACCGCCTTGAAGAATGTTCAATAGCACTGTTTGCTATTGATGAGGCCCATTGTATTTCTCAATGGGGCCACGATTTTCGCCCAGAATATGCATCGCTAGGGTTGCTTAAAACCCATTTTCCACATTTACCCATCATTGCTTTAACCGCTACAGCCGATGTACAAACTCAAAAGGATATTGTTAATCAACTGCAATACCAACCTCAACGTTATATTGCGTCATTCAACCGCCCCAATATCCACTACCAAGTGGTCAACAAAAACAATCCGATTAAACAAATCGATCAATTTTTAAAATCACTCACGGAGCAATCCGGCATTGTTTATTGTTCAACACGCACAACAGTCGAGCGCGTTGCGGCCCGTTTACAAGAATTAGGCTATAAGGCCAGAGGTTATCATGCCGGTCTATCTCACCAAGAACGACGTGAAGTGCAATCTTTATTTCGATACGATCACATTGATATCGTGGTCGCCACCATTGCCTTTGGCATGGGCATTGATAAACCCAATGTGCGTTTTGTAATTCATCATGACTTGCCTAAAACCATTGAAAGTTACTACCAAGAAACCGGGCGTGCTGGTCGAGATGGTTTATCTGCCAAAGCGTTGCTTTTGTATGATCCTGCTGACAGTGCTCGCTTACGCTCCTGGATCACCGATGATTTGCCAGAAAATCAGCAACGCATTGAGCACCATAAACTCAATCACATGCTGGCGTTTGCAGAAGCCACACATTGCCGCAGGCAAATTTTATTACGTTATTTTGATGAAAACTATGATCAAGCGTGCGGTTATTGCGATGTGTGTGATTCCCCACCCGAAACCATGGATGCAACCGTTGATGCACAAAAATTTCTCTCGTGCGTTTATCGTCTCAAGCAAAGTTATGGTTTAAACCACGTGATTGATGTGTTACGGGGCAGCAGCTCGGAAAAAATCAATCAATTCGGTCATCAGCAGTTGTCCACGTTTGCAATTGGCAAAGATAAATCGACCGCTTATTGGAAACAATTGGCCTGGCAACTCATTCACCGCAGTTATTGTTTCCAAGACGTGGAGCATTTTAATGTTTTGCGCTTAACGAAAAAAGCCGTATCCGTTTTATCGGGCAAAGAAACGGTTACCCTCACGGTACAAAAAAATGCTTTCAAAGATGAACCAGGTAAGAAAAAAGAAAAGACAAAACTCAAAGAACACAACACCAGCTCCCCTTTATTTGAACATCTGCGTGCCGTTCGACGCAAACTTGCCGATGAAGAAAATAAACCCCCGTTTATGATTTTCAGTGATGCCACCCTGCATGAAATGGCCAAAATAAAACCGCAGACGCCTAAGCAATTGCTTACAGTTTCGGGAGTGGGTCAACATAAATTGGCTCATTATGGCCACCATTTTTTGAATGCCTTGCGAGAGCTTCAGCTCCATGAAAACAATGCATCCTCTTGATAATCCTTGTTTGGATGCATAAAAACGGATAATGCCCCTTAATCATGCAGCTTCAATCAGTAACATTGTTAGTACATTTGCTTATTTAATATCCCCGCCGTCCGCGTACGAGAAGGTTTAATGGCCTGGTCGATAGACAATTAATGCCCAATCTGATAGTATTTTTCATTCATCTTAATAATCAAAAAGCAACATGAGTCAAACAATAGCGCGAAGTTAACAATAATTATCAAAAATTCGCCTTGCTGGGTCTTGATTGAACAACTGGAGTAGAACAAGCCGATGGATTACAGTAACCCGCGGACTAACGCACCAAATGCACCATCGTACGATGCAATTCGGCCTTGGATGGTATGGGGCTTGGGCTGCCTTTTTTATTTTTATGAATGCCTCCTTCAAGTTTCTCCCAGTGTGATGAGCTCAGAGCTCATGCGTGATTTTTCCGTAACCAGTCAGACCCTGGGTATCTTATCCGGTATTTATTTTTATTCGTATGCGGCGATGCAATTGCCTGGTGGCGTGTTAATGGATTATTTTGGCCCCAGACGTCTTCTCACCATAGCCACTGGTATTTGTGCCATAAGCACGGTTGCCTTTGGAATGACTGATAGCTTTTTCATGGCCTGTACCGCACGACTTATGATTGGATTTGGTTCAGCATTTGCCGCCGTTGGCGCCATGAAACTTGCAGCCAATTGGTTTCCTACCCAAAAATTTGCATTATTAACGGGTTTGATGGTGACCATTGGCATGTTAGGCGCCATCGGTGGAGAGGCCCCACTTGCCCTGTTGATTGATAATTATGGTTGGCGTGAAAGCATGAAAATCATGGGGGGCGTAGGCATTGTTCTCGCCGTTTTGATTTTCACCGTGACCAAAGATAACCCTGATCATCAAGCCAAGCAAGCCCCCCTTCCGCACCATGAAGAGCCCTTGATTCCAAGCCTTTTGGCGTTGCTAAAAAATTCACAATTGTGGTTGGTTGCAGCCTATGGCGGCCTGATGTACATGGCTACCCCTGTGTTTTGTGGGTTATGGGGCGTGCCGTTCTTAATGTTTAAAATGCATTTGGCGAAAGCCACTGCAGCAAATTATATATCCCTTGTTTTTGTCGGTTGGGCCATAGCAAGCCCGCTGTGGGGGATTTATTCAAATCGCATTGGCTTGCGCAAGCCGCCCCTTTACATAGGTTGCGTAGGCGCACTGATAACAAGCACTTTATTTATTTTTGCCCCTATTCAATCAGGGCTTCTCATGCAAATATTGCTGTTTGTTTTTGGCTTGTTCTCCGCCGGATTTTTACCGGCTTTTGCTGTGGCAAAAGAATTGTGCAATAAAAATTATGTGGCAACAGGTCTAAGTTTTATGAACATGATGAACATGGTAGGGATTGCAATTGCCCAACCCGTTATTGGTTTTATATTGGATCGTTTATGGCAAGGCGAGATCGTGGATAAAGTGCGTGTTTATCCCATTGAAGCGTATCACGTGGCGCTTTCCTTGCTTCCTATTGGCATGTTGATTGCGTTGCTTATTTTACCGCGATTGCGTGAAACGTATTGCAAAAACATATCGGATTAATTAATAAGCAGGCATACGAATAATGGCGAAAAAGTTATATATAAAAACAAATGGTTGCCAGATGAATGAATATGATTCATCAAAAATGGCAGATGTGTTGTTAAACTCCCATGGCTTGGAAAAAACGGATAACGTCGAAAACGCCGATGTTATCTTGTTAAACACTTGTTCTATCCGCGAAAAAGCACAAGAAAAAGTGTTTTCACAGTTGGGCCAATGGCGGGAATACAAACAAAAAAATCCTCATGTGGTTATCGGGGTTGGTGGTTGTGTAGCGAGCCAAGAAGGTTCTGATATTATTAAACGCGCGCCTTTTGTTGACTTGGTGTTTGGTCCACAAACATTGCATCGTTTACCCGCAATGCTCGAAGAACGCATGGCGTCTCGCAAACCGGTGGTCGACATCAGCTTCCCTGAGATTGAAAAATTTGATCATCTACCCGCACCTCGTGCCGAAGGCCCAGTGGCTTTTGTGTCCATTATGGAAGGCTGCAGCAAATATTGCAGTTATTGCGTGGTTCCTTATACTCGCGGGGAAGAAATCAGCCGGCCTTTTGATGATGTCTTGGCTGAATGTTACCAACTGGCCACCCAAGGCGTGCGTGAAGTGAATTTATTAGGCCAAAATGTCAATGATTACCGTGGCCTGATGAACAATGGCGATATTGCCGATCTGGCACTCCTGATCCATTATTTGGCCGCCATTGAAGGGTTGGATCGCATTCGTTTCACCACGTCTCATCCACTCGCTTTTTCTGATAACTTGATCAACGCTTATGCGGAAGTGCCTGAACTCGCAAACCACTTGCATTTGCCTGTTCAAAGTGGTTCGGATCGAATTCTTGCCATGATGAAACGCGGTTATACAGCCTTGGAATTTAAATCCAAAATTCGAAAATTACGAAAAGTACGCCCTGATATTCGTTTATCCACGGACATCATTGTTGGTTTTCCTGGCGAAACTGATCGTGATTTTCAAGACACCATGGATTTAGTGCATGAGATGGGGTTTGATACCTCATTTAGTTTTATTTACAGCCCACGACCGGGTACTCCCGCTGCTAATTTAGCGGACGAAACACCCATGGAGGTCAAAAAACAACGTTTAAAAATACTGCAAGATCGACTTGTTTTGCAGGCTTCGCGTTACAGCGAATCACTCGTTGGCAGCACCCAACGCCTATTGGTCATCAAGCCTTCCAAAAAAGATCCCTCACAATTGGCTGGCCGTACAGAATGCAATCGAGTGGTTAATTTTAATGGCCCATCTGCATTGCTTGGTCAATTTGTGAATGTGCTTATTACAGAGTCCCAACCCAATTCGTTACGAGGTCGATTGCTTGCTGAACATGACTGAATCACAACTCCAAGACATGCATATCCCGGGTGAGTACCACGGCCAGCGCGTGGATGTGGTGCTCGCTCAACTTTTTCCCGATTATTCCCGTTCCCAACTCAGTCATTGGTTAAAAGATGGCTCGATCACCCTGAACCAACGGATGTATAAACCCAAAGATAAAATTCTCGGCAATGAGCATTTGCAATTTCATTTGACAACGTCATCTCTTCCCAATGCATGGGAAGCCGAAAACATTCCATTGGACATTCTGTTTGAAGATGAACATCTTCTGGTTTTAAACAAACCCGCCGATTTAGTGGTGCATCCAGGCGCAGGCAACCCTTCACACACCCTTGTCAATGCCTTGTTGTTCCATGCACCGGAATTGCAACATTTGCCGCGAGCAGGCATTGTGCATCGATTGGATAAAGACACAACTGGCTTGCTGGTGGTGGCGAAGACGTTGACCGCACATACGTCGCTGGTGAGGCAAATGCAAGCCCGTGAAATCCAACGCAAATACTTAGCGTTAGTGCACGGCCATGTGATTGCGGGCAGCACCATTGAAACACATTACGGGCGTCATCCCCACAACCGTTTAAAAATGGCAGTGTGCCGTCAAGGCAGAGAAGCCATCACCCATTATTCTGTCCATAGCCGTTATCAATATGTCACCTTGCTCAATGTGCAACTTATGACAGGACGTACCCATCAAATTCGAGTGCACATGGCCCACATTAAACACCCTGTGATTGGTGATCAATTGTACAACAATCGCCATGCACCTGCCGGCATAGATGCAGAACTACGAGAAGCATTGCAGCAATTCAAACGCCAAGCCTTGCACGCTTTTTCTTTGGAATTTATACATCCTGAATTAAAAACAGATTTGGCATTTACAGCACCGTTGCCGGAAGATTTTCAATCCCTGCTAACTTTATTGGACAACAATCGTGACTAATTTGATTGCAAATTGGCCCGCACCAGCCAACATTGGCGCACTCACCACGGTAAATGCACCAGGATTTAGTCTGCCCCCTTACGGCAACAATAATCTTGCTTACCATGTCGGCGACACGGATGAACATGTGCAGGCAAATCGTCAACAATTACGCGAAACACTGCGCTTGCCCAATGAACCCATTTGGCTTGAACAAACGCACACCAATCTCTGCATCGTGGCAGAAACGGACAGCAATCGAGTGGCGGATGCCGCCGTCACACGCGATACCTCATTACCGTTAGCCATTATGACTGCCGATTGTTTGCCCATTTTATTGTGTGATAAGCAAGGTACAGAAATTGCTGCTATTCATGCCGGATGGCGGGGCTTGATGAACGGCATTGTAGAAAATACGTTAGTCAACATGCACAACACCTCTGACAATCTTTTGGCATGGATTGGTCCTGCAATTTGCCAAACCTGTTACGAAACAGGGGGCGAAGTGCGTGAGCAATTTCTTAATAATTACCCTTACACCCATAGTTCCTTTCTTGAAAACAACAAGAAAATTTACGCCGATTTACCCAAAATGGCTGAGCAGGTTCTCAATGCACTGGGAATTTTGGATGTTTATCAATCATCGGCTTGTACCTTTGAAAACACTTCATTCTACTCATACCGCCGTGCAGCAAAAACAGGTAGAATGGCAACACTGATTTGGTTTAAACAGGAAAACAAAACTCATGAATAAACTTAAGAATTGGTTACTTCCTCTTTTTTTACTGATTTCATCGTCAACATATGCCGCCGATGCACCATGGCCCACGCTCGCACCTGTCCTTAAAAATGTCATGCCCGCCATCGTCAATGTCGCCGTACAAGGTGTAGTAACTCCACCCAACCCTCAGGCCAATGATGAAGAGGAATCGCAAGACAAAGCACAACCGTTGGAAAAACCACGAAAATTTCAGAGCATTGGATCCGGAGTGATTGTGGATCCCAAAAACGGGGTGATTATCACCAATGATCACGTCATCCGTAATGCCCAAGTGATCACCGTAACGCTCAATGATGGCCGCCGCTTAAAAGCAAAGCTCATCGGCAGCGACAGCGAAACGGACGTGGCTGTTTTAAAAATTGACGCAAAAAATTTAAAAAGCCTGCCCATGGGCGATTCAGACAAAATCGAAGTCGGTGATTTTGTGGTGGCCATTGGCAATCCTTTTGGCTTAAACAGCTATGGAAACAGTCAATCAGCTACCTTTGGTATTGTAAGTGCTATGAAGCGTAGCGATTTAAACATCGAAGGCATTGAAAATTTTATCCAAACGGATGCCGCCATCAACCCCGGAAACTCAGGAGGAGCACTTGTTAATGTGAAAGGGGAATTGATCGGGATAAACACCGCTATTATTTCTCAGTCAGGCGGTAATGTCGGTATTGGCTTTGCAATTCCTATCAACATGGCAAAAGACGTGGCCGAACAAATCGTTAAATTCGGGTCTATCCACCGTGGATTGATGGGCATATTCGTGCAACATTTAACCCCTGAACTCGCGCAAGCCTTGGGTTATTCTGAAGATTTTCAAGGTG
>CAZGKX010000019.1:0-3107 GCA_964525945.1 uncultured Legionellaceae bacterium | reverse complement strand
CTTGTTTCGCAAGTGAACCCCGGCTCTCCTGCAGAATTGGCTGGGTTAAAAGCTGGGGATATTATTCTTCAAATCAATGGCACTCAAATTACCCAAGCAACACAAGTCAAAACAACGGTGAGCATGTTACGTGTGGGGAGTGATGCCACGATTGTGATTAAACGCAATGGCAAAGACATGACGTTGAAGGCTGTTGTCACCGACGCCAAACAACACGAACAAAAACTGCAATCCACCAATCCATTTTTATATGGCTTAGCCTTGCGTAATTTTGAACAAGATTCACCGGTGCATGGTCATGTCGTGGGCGTGCAAGTTGTGGGGGCATCCGAAAACAGTGCTGGATGGCGAGCAGGACTTCGTCCTGGCGATGTGATTATTGCTGCCAACAACAATACCATAACCACCACGAAGAGCTTGCAGTCCGTAGCGTTGCAAAAGAAATCGCAATTGCTGGTGCAAATATTACGGGGGGCTGGTGCGCTTTATATTCTAATCATTTAGTGCATGCCTTAAATGTGTTATTAGGATAGAAACCGAGCTATCTTTCGTTGGAACAAACTAGCAGAGAAGGCAGCGGATTAATTTTCATTAGTCCGTTTTTGCAAACTGCAAGTGAAACAATCCAGTGACGTTACCAATGTCCCGCAAGGCCACTGGATTGCTTCGCCCATGACTCGCAATGACGGCGTTCATCAATCAAAACAAAACTTCGACCAATGAATGAATTAATTTTCACAAACCCGTCATTGCGATATATCCTTAAAGCACATTTTAGAAATTAATCTCAAAAAAATTATGCCATTATAGAACCCTACAGAGCCGACAGAAAATTTGTGGGTATTTATCCTAAAATTTCAGAGATGTATCGTTGAGTTCAAAGAAGAGATAAGATGGGTATCGCTTGATTGTTAGGCCAAGCCACGAGAAAATAACCAGTAGCTCGCATGCAAGCTACTGGTTATGAAAGTATTAGAATCTACTCGTATAACCAGATGTTGATGTTGTTGCTGATTGATTAGTTGTCAGATTTGGCAGCGCGCTAGCAAGTGCTCCAAATCGACCAAAAACACCATGATCACCAGGAGCTTTATTGACAACATTGCTATCAGCTGCTCTCTCTGGAGCACTTCGAGCGAAAGCCTGCACGTGGTTATTAAACGCTCTAAGAGTACTTTCTGGAGGAGTGTAATCTTCACTATCATAACCGGCTTCTCTTACCAGAAAATGATCCAAAGACGCCTCCTCGTGCGGATGCTTCGCTGCCCAATTGCGCATAAAATCTTCGATAATAGCCAATTGTGATTCGGGTCGATTCAGTAATTGTGCCTGTAGATCGGGGATCTTATCCTTTAACACAAAATAGCTGATATTATGCTCAAGGTAATCTAAATAGGTTTCATTGTTAGGTGGAACATACCCATTGATGCTGTCAAATATAAATTTAGAATAGGGAAAATTATCATCCACTGTATCTAAATCATGTTTATTGACAGGATCTGCTCCAACTGTAGCGCATACAATGTAAAAACCAAGCGTATAAGGGAATCGAATACCTTGTTTTTCTCGAACTTGAATACTTTCGCTTTGAAAATCATCAATCACGACCACGAAGGGGCAGTCTTTATCTAAAAGCTCGGTCCATTTAACTTCTTCGCCACACAACCAAACGTGGGTTGGAATTTCTTCAGGCGTCTCTCTATTTTTGAGTGTTGCTACGATTTCTTCATTGGCCTGTTTTGGTGTTTGACGTAAACTGGCGTTGGGCGTTGGATCACCATCCGTAATAATAGTAAAGTGAACTTTCGTTTCTATTTCTGAATCACGACTAAGTTTAGCCCGCTTATTCCTTTTAATGTCTTCAAAGGCTTTCATTACCGTTGAATTTAATGGCGTCGTGCCAGTAGGTTCAACACTAAATTTTTCAGAAACAAGCCTATGCGCTTCCAATGCAAATTGATCAGGTGATTTGTTGCCACGTTCAATTTTACAATCCAATGATTGATAACGACCGTTCACCCTGCCATCATTCATGAAGTCAAATGACCAGTCACCCGTAGGAATATATTTTAATTTATCAATAATGTAATGAAGTCTGCTTTCTGCTTCTTCATAACGTGTCATGGTTTCGGTATTTTCTGTTTCCAAACTAGGGCGCCGTCTTTTTAAAATTTCAGGATGGGCATTTTTCAAGAGCGCTGTCGGATTAATATTGCCTTCTTTATCACGCAATCTTAATGCGGAGCCCATAGAGCCACTGTTATCAATCACATAATGACGATCCACGCCCGCGGCAGTCATCAATTTATTTGTAAGACCAATTGGCGTCCTATCAATTTCATTTTGCTCACCGATAGCCTGCATAACATCAAATTCAGGGTGAACTTTTAAATCGGCAGCATAAGCATCTCCATTCACTTCTTGCAGAATAGCTTGAGTGGATACGGCTGTCGCAATATTTAATTCTGCCGCGGCGTCCATTTCATCCACTGAAGAAATGACAGGTACTTGTTGTGCTGTTAAATTAAGAGGATCAGATTTTGCGTGTTTCTCGGGAGAGTCAACGGCTCCTTCAGGGATTAATACACCGTTTTTATCAAATCGCATTTTTCGTTTTGCCATGGTATAACTCCTAATTGATTACAGACAGTGGTTATGTTTTTTTATGTAAGTTCCATCAGAAAAACACACATAACCGCGCGTGACAATATCATTAATTTTTAACATTATCCATATTGAACGCTTCCATGAGGACTAACTTTGGTTCTGGGTAGCTCTGTAAAACAATCTTTCAAAAAATCACCCTTGAATTTATCCTAAAACTATTGACAACATCCAAGGAAAAAGCCAAAATCACGCCCTCGGAATGGCTATGTAGCTCAGTCGGTTAGAGCGCGGCACTCATAATGCTGAGGTCGGTGGTTCGAGTCCCCCCATAGCCACCATTCCTAATAAATAGATCCCTTGTTTCTCCACAGGAATTTTCACAACAACATGCACAATGCCCCCTTAATTGGGATAGAACCAAGTATCCCTATTTTGCTAGAGATTTTGGCTCTTCCCCAAATCCGGGGGCACTTCCCTTATCCACATAGTACTCTAACTCT
>CAZGKX010000018.1:23158-39583 GCA_964525945.1 uncultured Legionellaceae bacterium | reverse complement strand
CGCTGCTGCTTTAGTTACGCCTGAACCGTTAGCGATGGCCTCAACCAATTCACTTTTATTCATCTTTTCCCCTTTGCAGTTATTCATCCTTTAGACACAGTCAATTAAATCAGATTCACTAACCATCGTCAAGCTACCAGACCTTTCAAACCTTGCCAGTAGCGGGCAACGAGGTGAAATATACCGCTTATTCCCCCTCGTGTAAATCTTTATTTTTAATTTTTTTACTTTTTTTGTTTTCAGACACTTTTGAAGCAATTTTAGCGGTTTCTTCTGCCGCAGGACGCACCAGAGCAATCTCTAAAACTTCATCAATGGTCTTGACCGGGTGAACGGTTAACTTTTTCAAAATATTATTAGGAATATCCACCAAATCCTTTTTATTTTCCTCAGGAATGATGACGTGTTTAATACCACCACGGTGAGCCGCTAAAAGCTTTTCTTTTAAGCCCCCTATTGGCAATACTTGACCGCGCAAAGTGATTTCACCGGTCATGGCCAAGTCAGCACGTACAGGCAACTGGGCAATAACGGAAACCAATGCCGTACACATCCCTATCCCTGCGCTTGGCCCATCTTTGGGCGTGGCTCCTTCTGGAACGTGGATATGAAAATCATTTTTTTCATAAAAATCATCCGGCAATTTCAATTGTTTCATGCGGCTACGAACAACCGTCATTGCGGCATGAATAGATTCTTGCATGACTTCACCCAACTGCCCTGTATGCAATGTCTTTCCTTTGCCTTGCATCATGGTTGCTTCAATGGTCAACAGCTCACCACCGACACTGGTCCACGCCAATCCCGTGACTTGTCCAACCTGATCGTACAGTTCGGCTAATCCATAACGGAATTTTTTTACACCCAAATATTTTTCAATGTTGTGGCGCGTGATATTTTGTTTTTTGACGCGTTTGCTGGTCAAAATATCTTTGACCACTTTGCGGCATACATTAGCAATATCGCGTTCTAAATTTCGCACGCCCGCTTCTCGCGTATAATGGCGAATAATCTCTTGGATAGCACCTTCTGCAAAATCAATTTCAGCGGGTTTTAAGCCATTTAAAACTTGTTGCTTTGGAACCAAGTAATTTTGTGCAATATGGATTTTTTCATCGTCGGTGTAACCCGCTAACCGTATAACTTCCATGCGGTCTAACAAAGGTGCAGGAATTTCTAACGAGTTGGCCGTGGCAATGAACATCACATCGCTCAAATCATAATTCACTTCAAGGTAATGATCATTGAACGTGTGGTTTTGTTCAGGGTCTAAAACCTCAAGCAAAGCGGACGCAGGATCACCACGAAAATCCATGGCCATCTTATCCACTTCGTCCAACATGATCAGAGGGTTTTTTACCCCTGCTTTACAAAGCTTCTGGATGATTTTGCCAGGCATCGATCCAATGTAAGTCCGTCGGTGTCCGCGAATTTCGGCTTCATCACGCACCCCACCCAATGCAATGCGTATAAAGGTACGGCCTGTCGCATTGGCAATGGATTGGCCCAGCGATGTTTTACCTACCCCTGGTGGCCCGACCAAACATAAAATAGGTCCTTTGAGGCGTTTAACGCGTTGTTGCACCGCGAGGTACTCAATGATGCGTTCTTTAACTTTTTCCAAACCATAATGATCTTTATCAAGCAGTTTTTCTGCTTTACCCAAATCAAATTGTATTTTGTTGCGTTTTTTCCAAGGCACACTCAACATCCAATCCAAGTAACTGCGAATCACCGTAGCTTCGGCCGACATCGGCGGCATTAATTTTAATTTTTTTAATTCGCTGTGCGCTTTTTCTTTGGCTTCTTTGGGCATGCCAGCTTTATCTATTTGACGCTCCAGCTGCTCAATCTCACTGCCTTCTTCGCCCATTTCACCCAGTTCTTTTTGGATGGCTTTGATTTGTTCATTCAAATAATATTCACGTTGACTTTTTTCCATTTGCCGTTTGACGCGACCACGAACACGTTTCTCAACTTGCAACAAGTCAATTTCGTTCTCAATAGCCGCCATGAGCCGTTCTAAACGTACGCCCACATCCAATGTTTCCAACAATTCTTGTTTGTCGTCAATCTTGAGGCTTAAATGAGCGGTAATGGTGTCTGCTAAACGGCCTGGCTCTTCAATACCAACCAATGAGCCGAGCACTTCGGGGGGGATTTTCTTATTTAATTTAATGTATTGTTCGAATTGCGACATTAAAGACCGCATCATGATCTCAATTTCTTGTTCTTTGAACGATTGACTTTCTTCGTCAATTTTTTCCAAAGAAGCCGATATATAACCTTGTTCAAGCAAGTCGTAGGAAGTAACTTTAGCCCGTTGCTCCCCTTCAACCAAAACTTTTACTGTGCCATCCGGCAATTTTAACAATTGCAATAAACTGGACACTGTTCCAACGTCAAACATATCCGCTGGTGCCGGATCATCGTTGGCTGATTTGCGCTGTGCAACGAGAAAAATACGTTTATTATCCATCATGGCGGCTTCAAGCGCTTTGATGGATTTTTCACGACCTACAAACAATGGGATAACCATATGAGGGTAAACCACCACATCCCGTAATGGTAATACAGGTAGATTTGACAAGTTCTCCATGTCAATCGGTTCTAATTTATTTTCATCATCCGACATAATATGCCCTTATTTAAGGAAATCTTTTATAGAATGCAACATGACCCTCACCGCGATATTAGGTAGCGTCCTTGTTTACCCCTTGTGCGAATCACATAAACTCCATGAACTCGGAGCGATTGGGCATTGCTTCCTAGCAGCGACCAACCGTCCTTAACATTCTTTATTCTGCTCCTGCAGCCGATTGTTTTGGTGCCGATTCCTCATAAATTAGAATTGGTTTACCAGTATTGTTGATGACTTGCTCATCCACGACCACTTTAGTAACGCCTTCCAAAGAAGGTAATTCATACATGGTATCCAATAAAATATTTTCTAAAGTAGCACGTAATCCGCGTGCGCCAATTTTTCTTGCCAAAGCTTTTTTGGCAATCAAATGCAAAGCTTCTTCTCTAAATTCCAGCTCGACGCCTTCCATTTTAAACAATGCATGGAATTGCTTGGTAAGGGCGTTTTTAGGTTGTGTTAAAATATCAATCAGTGCTTCTTCATCCAATTCATGCAACGTGGTGATAACCGGTAAACGGCCAACAAATTCAGGAATTAGTCCGTATTTCACCAAATCATCGGACTCAAGCGATTCTAGAACTTTTTCAAGTTCATTGTGATCTTTTTTATTTTTGAGTTCGGCTGAAAAACCAATGCCTGATTTATCACTGCGTTCACGGATCACTTTATCAAGGCCTGCAAATGCACCACCACAAATAAAGAGAATATTTGACGTATCCACCTGCAAAAATTCTTGTTGCGGGTGTTTACGACCACCTTGAGGAGGCACAGAGGCAATGGTGCCCTCGATCAACTTTAACAAGGCTTGTTGTACACCCTCTCCTGAAACGTCCCGAGTGATGGAAGGATTGTCAGATTTACGTGAAATTTTATCGATTTCATCAATGTAGACAATGCCTTGTTGAGCTTTCAGCACATCGTAATCGCATTTTTGCAATAATTTTTGGATAATATTTTCCACATCTTCGCCAACGTACCCAGCTTCGGTGAGAGTCGTAGCATCTGCCATGGTAAAAGGCACATTCAGCAACCGTGCTAATGTTTGCGCCAATAATGTTTTACCACTACCGGTAGGCCCTATGAGTAAAATATTACTTTTACCAAGCTCAATATCACCTTCGGTTTTGTGACGCATGCGTTTATAGTGATTATAAACAGCCACCGACAATACTTTTTTTGCATGCGGCTGACCAATCACATATTCATCAAGAAATGCAGCTATTTCCATTGGTGTTGGCAAATGGGTTTCTGACTCTTCATGCGTATCTTGTACTTCTTCGCGGATGATGTCATTGCATAATTCAACGCATTCATCGCACACAAACACAGAAGGACCAGCTATTAATTTTTTAACTTCGTGCTGACTCTTTCCACAAAAAGAGCAATACAAAACCTTTTCGCCATTTCCAGTACCGGCTTTACTCATCTACAAACCCCTTTCTTTGCTAGCCAGGTTAAGTGGGTACTCTTTCTTAGAAAAAATACACGTCCTACTAGTAAAATTTAAGACAATTAGAAATTTTTTGCCAGTAATATCGAAAAAAGCCATCAAAACTGACTCTCTTCATATATGGGCTTTGCTAGAAATTACAAGGTTATTTATTAAATTAAAATAGGCACACGGAGGAAACAGCCATTTTAGGGCATATTTTTCTAAACCAGACCTTAAAAAAATCCAGAGCAGCTCCCCAAGCCACGACTACAAGCAAGTGGAAAATGTTACCCTTTGTGCCCTTTATAAAAAATCCACTCACCTGCAGCCAAAGCGATGCCATCAACCTTGTGCAATGCTATTTCTTACCACCACCATCTTGCTTATTGACCGTACGCCAAGCCCGTTCTACGGATTCCTTCTTGGAAACCCCTTTTTTCTCGTACGAATGCTCAATATGCGCGGCTTGGCGTTTTTGTTTGGCGGTGTATTTTGACTTATCTCCCTGTGGCATAATAATCTCCTTTGGAAAATACTGTCTTTTAATTATACAACTTCTTTGATTTAAATCCACTCTAGCTGCTCGGATCACATTTTTGTAACGTAGGGTATTTTACAGGGCATTAATTTTTAATTGATTCGAGCATTGCAGGTTGGGCCAAAGCACAACCTGCAATATGTTCTGAATGATAAACTGAGGAGAGACTAAAAGGCATTAATCTTGGTTTAACGTTTCTACAGGGTCACGGCCATGCAGTATTTTATCGACCAAACCATATTCGGTGGCTTGAGCGGCACTCATAAAGTTATCCCGCTCGGTATCCCGCATGATTTGTTCAGGCGTTTTACCCGTGTGGTGTGCCATAATAGCGTTTAGACGCTCTCTTACGGCCAACGTTTCACGCGCATGAATTTCAATATCAGTTGCTTGCCCACGGTACCCACCCAAAGGTTGATGAATCATAACCCGTGAATTAGGTAAGCAGAAACGTTTACCAGCTGCGCCAGCACACAACAACAAGGCAGCAGCGCTAGCTGCTTGACCGATACACAATGTGCTTACATCCGGTTTGATAAACTGCATCGTATCGTAGATAGCCAAACCCGCAGTAACCACTCCGCCAGGCGAATTGATATAGATAGAAATATCTTTTTCAGGGTTTTCAGATTCCAAGAACAACAGCTGAGCTACCACCAAATTCGCCATATGATCTTCAACTTCACCTAAAAGAAAAATAATGCGTTCTTTTAGTAATCTGGAATAAATATCATAAGAGCGCTCACCACGAGCAGTTTGCTCTATAACCATTGGCACAAGACCACTGGCATTTCTAATCACATTTTCTGAATACCCAGCCATTCCCTAAGCTCCTTTATCTTCTTGATCTTTTTTAGGATTAATCACTTCGTCATAACCCATTGCTTTATTTTTTGCAGTGCCGTTTTCAAGAATTTTCTCAGAAACCATTTCTTCCATGACCAATGCTTCAATTTCTGCGCGGCGTTCTTTATTGCCTTGATACCATTGACGTAATTCGTCAGGATTTTCATAAGCAGCAGCAAATTTTTCAATCATAGCATCAACACGGGATTGCTCAACATTAATTTGGTGCGATTTCGCATATTCAGAGAACAGCAGCCCTAAATGAACACGTCGCTTGGCTTGTTCTTCAAACAATGCGCGTGGAAAATCAGGAATTTGTTCATTATCAGAGTGTTCATGACCAAAAACACGATGGTACATTTCATGTTTTAAATGCTCAATTTCTTGATCGATCAACGCATTCGGCAAATCAAATTTATTTTTTTCCAGCAATTTATCGAAGATAGCTTCACGGTTCATGGAGCTAACACGTCGTTCCAATTCCCGAATCATGTTTGATTTAACGTCATCTTTAAACGCTTGCAGACCATCTTTGACATTGAATTTTTCAGCAAAAGCATCGTCCAACTTCGGCAATTTACCTTCTTCAATTTTCTTAACAGTCACATCAAAACGTGCCGCTTTTCCTGATAAATCAGCATGCCCATAATCTTCAGGGAATTTAACATCGATGCTGATTGGTTTGTCTTGTTCAGCACCCACTAAACCATCTTCAAACCCAGGGATCATTGCCCCACTGCCAATAACAATTTCATAATTTTCAGCGGAACCACCTTCAAAAGCAACATCGTTTAAGAAGCCTTTGAAATCAATGGTGATTTTATCGTCTTTTTGCACCGAACGTGACACAGCATGCCATTCCTTGTTTTGTTCACGAAGATTGTCCAACATTTTTTCAAGATCGCTGTCTTTCACTTCGGCAGAAACAATATCAATTTCATCGGCTTTTGCTAATTCTTGAATATCAAATTTCGGATAAACTTCAAACTGTGCGGTGTATTTAAAATCTTTACCGGATTGAATAACATCGGGTTCAACATGCGGTGCACCAGCAGGAACAAGTTCATTGTTCTTCAATGCTTCAAATAAAGTCGATTGGACCATATCTCTCGCAACTTCTTGGCGAACACTGTCAGAATAACGTTGTTTCACCACGTTCATCGGTACTTTACCTGGGCGAAACCCATGAACCTTAACTTTTGCAGCAAGGTTTTTCAGACGCAGTCCAACTTCTTCTTCTATTTTTTCGGTTGGTACCGAAACCGTGATTTTTCGTTCCAAACCGTTCAAGGTCTCAACAGAAACTTGCATCGTGTCACCTCATTGACATTGATTAAATATGAAATGGTGCGAAAGGAGAGACTCGAACTCTCACAGGTTACCCCGCTGGAACCTAAATCCAGTGCGTCTACCAGTTCCGCCACTTTCGCAAATAGGGTGGAATTATTAAATAGTATTGCCATCTTGTAAAGATTCAGAATGAATCGAGGAATAAGACGGTTTAAAACAAGCGATAAACTGGGGTGAACGATGGGACTCGAACCCACGACAACCGGGATCACAACCCGGGGCTCTACCAACTGAGCTACGCCCACCATATCAAGGATTCGGTTAAAACACTGCACGGCGACTGGTACGCCCGGCAGGACTCGAACCTGCTACCCTCGGCTTAGAAGGCCGATGCTCTATCCAAATGAGCTACGGGCGCAATGTTGGTCGGGGTGGAGAGATTCGAACTCCCGACATCCTGCTCCCAAAGCAGGCGCGCTACCAGACTGCGCTACACCCCGCAAACCCGTCTCAAGGACAGAGACGGAATAATACCTGCAGAGAGGTGCAAGGTCAATAACTCAATCAATAATTTTTTAAAAAGAGCATTTGAACCTGGAAAAAGGTTCAAATCCTTAAATCAATTAGGCATGCGACGGTACGTTATATCTTCCTCATTAAAATCAACGCCCGCTGCTTGGGCCGCTATTTGCTGTTTAAAAAAAGTTTGGTCAGCGTAATCACAATAATTTTTCATGAGGCCCAAATGATCGATTTTTTTGGCAAAAGGCGAGTATAAATTCGTAATTCTCAGTTGATTCTCGAGGAACCCGACCCCGACTATTAGCAGGGTAAGCATTGTAACTATACCTGCTAGATAGAGCCCAAGACCTAATAAGCCAGGCAAGGCTATTAAGCCACAGATTCCAACCAAATAAGCTGAAAAACCACAGGTAAGTGCAGCAATACCCAGCCCTTTTTGCATCCAATCATTTTCATTCAATGTTGCTGCGTAACGAAAATAATCGTCGACCGATAACTTGCCCTCCACTAACAATTTTGTCTTGGCAAGTACCTCATTCAATGCCTCAAATTGACTCAATGAAATGTTGGGTTGCGTAACTTGTTGCTCAACGTGTTTAAGCAAAGAATGCAAATGCAAGGCAAACACAGCATAAAACAGACCGCGTCGGTCAGCCTCTTTGATGCGTTTTTTTGAAAGTTCAACAATATTGAGATCAATAAGTGTAGATAAATCAACGCAAAGCTGCTCGTATTCAGTGTTAAGTTCTTTGAATGTTTTCATGCTATTCACCATGGTTGAATCATTAAACTATTTAACGAATGTTTTATCATCGGTTCTAAACCATCAAAATGTTTAAGATATGAATTAGATGACCGCATTATACACAATGCAGGTTGTAGTTCAAGACCAAGGTCGCACTTTCTGAATGTTGCTGTTTATCACGCTATAAAATTGCACCCGCGTTTTATTGTAAAAACAAGTACACAATGATAGTATTAAGCACAATTTTTGTTTTTTTTGCGAATTATGTCTAAAATCAACGTGATCTTGCTTAATTTTCATGGTGTTACCTCTCATGTAGAAATACTGCTTGAAGATTTATCAGCGAAAACGAAAACTTATTATACAATCAACCGCTGGAGTCCTCCTGATAACGCGTTCACGGAACTCGATGAAGTAGAGGATTATATCAGCCTTGCGAGTTCCGTATACCGCTTTAAAATTGAGGCAGATCCTGAAGAAATTGCTGCAGAATGGAATACTTATTACCACGCCACACGGCCCAAAGCCCACCTGTTAGGCTTCAATTGCGCCGATGCAGCGCAATGGTTTTTATCCCGATTTGCTGATATTCCCGAACCTCATTTTTACAACACCCCCATCACCGTGAACCATTTAGCCATGGGACTTGTTTGGCCCAGTTTCTTACCTTTCGGCACAACCTTGCCGGGTCGCATCATGAGCAATGCAAAATTTCATGTGGATGCAAGAAACAATCCCCTTGCCGCCAAGCGTTATTCTTATCTTTATTTAAATGTTTGCATTGCAGCAAGTGCATTAGGAATAGCAGTCGGTATTGCAGGCATTACCCTTGCGTCATTGTATTTAGCGGGAGCATTAAGCGTTGGTATTATCATGGGCGGAGCCTTATTGGGAGCAATAAGTTCTTACAGTTTTATTGCGCATGTGAATGCCAAAGCCACCAAGCAAATCGCCACGAAATTTTCAAAAGTAGACGAGAGCAAACCTCTTTTAAAAAACAAGCAACCAAGCAGGCCACCAGGAAAGCCCAATATCCATGGTTTTCACACCATTTCATCCTCAAAATCAAATACGGCCCCTGCTGCACAAGCGTTCCAGCCTTTCCAGGGAGTTGGGCGAAAATTAGGGACAACATAACGGCTTGCTTATTTGAGCGCTAGCCCAGGTTGTGTCGCCAAAAGAACGCCGGCGACAAGCCAAAGCCCTGCGCATAATCGATAGGCTGCGGCCCAAGGCGTGTCATCATCATCGTCTTTGCGTTTTTTATATTGGCTATAAAGCCAACAAAGACCGATCGGTAAAAGGGTCAATAAAAATAAGTAGATGATATGCACCACCAACAATGCCCCCGTCTGAATGGGTGAAAGAGCAACTATTTTCTTTACCCAATTTGACGTCACAAAGTGAAATTTAACTAAAAATCGATAACACTCTGTTTGGTAATTTTCAACGAACCAAGAAGCAAACACCAGGGGAACAAACAGTTTGACACCAGGAATAGCCACCATCTTTTTATACAAAGCCTGAAGCTCATCGGAAAAAAAAACCGCAATTGCAGACAGAAAAACAACCAAGGCTAAAGTCATGAACGCTTGGCCTCTAGTGCTTCCCAGCGTTGGTACAATTGAGCCAGGGTTGATTCATTCTCATTGAGGGTTTGCTTGAACACAGCAATGGCTTGAGCATCTTGTTGGTAAAACTCCGAACTTGCCATGCGTTGTTGCAATGCTTCAAGCGTTTTTTCCAACCGATCAATTTTCTCTGGCAGCTCACTCAATTCTCGTTGCTCATTAAAACTCAATTTTACAGCTGTAGCGTTGCGTTTAGACGTTTCTGTGGTAAGCGTTGTTTTTTGCGGGTTTTTTTTCTGCGTCAAATAATCGTCATAACCGCCAAGGTATTCATTAAATTGATCAGGTTCAGTGTGGATCAAAACACTGGTCACCACTTGGTTGATGAATGAGCGATCATGGCTAATCAACAAAAGCGTGCCTGGGTAATCCACCAACAAGGTCTCTAGTAACTCCAAGGTTTCAATGTCTAAATCATTGGTCGGCTCGTCCAAAACCAATAAATTAACCGGTTTGGCAAACAGTTTTGCTAACAATAAACGATTACGCTCGCCCCCTGATAATGAAGATACCGGTTGATTAAAACGCTCAGCCTGAAACAAAAAGTCCCGTAAATAAGAAGCCACGTGTTTTTGTTTACCATTGATGGTGACAAAATCAGAACCTTCACCAACATTGGCCATCACCGTTTGATTTTCATCCAATTGCCGTCGTAATTGATCAAAATAAGCCACGGTTACCGATGTACCACGCTGAATTTGCCCTGCACTGGGCTGCAATTCGCCCAATAGTAAACGCACCAACGTGGTTTTCCCACAACCATTGGGACCAATGATACCCACTTTATCACCACGCGTGAGTAAAAATGAAAAATTCTTCAGCAACACACGATCATCAATGCTGTAACTGACATCTTTGGCTTCCACCACCACATTCCCAGAACGGGACACGTCAAGTTCGACCAATTTTACTTTACCCACTTGCGATCGACGTTCTCTATGCGCTTCACGCATGGCTTTTAAAGCACGCACCCGGCCCTCATTACGGGTACGCCGCGCTTTTACACCGGTGCGTATCCACGCCTCTTCTTCACCCAATCGTTTATCAAACAAATCATGGTGTTTTTGCTCTGTGATTCGCATCGCTTCCCGGCGATCAAGGTATGTCTCATAACTGCATTGAAAAGGGTTTAATTTACCGCGATCAATTTCCACAATACTGTTGGCGACTTGGCTTAAAAACGCACGATCGTGGGTAACCACCAATAAACTGCCTTTGTAACTTTTCAAATAAGATTCCAACCATTCAATGGCGGTGATGTCCAAATGGTTGGTGGGTTCGTCAAGCAACAACAAATCAGGTTCAGCAATCAGTGCTGCGGCAAGCAAAGCACGCCGTTTCATGCCACCCGATAATCGGCAAATAGGGACATCGGGATCAAGGCCCAGACGAGTCGCCATGATTTCCACGCGAGGCAGCACATCCCATCCATGCAAATCGTCCAAACGTTGCTGATAAAGGGCCAACTGCTCAAAATCATTGCTCACTGACAATTCACGAAATTTGGTCAATACCTCACCCAATTCCCCCAAACTGCGGACTAAAAAATGATACACGGTTTCGGCGTCACTGAGCGGAACATCTTGGGTTAGACCAGCAATGCGTAAACCATTTTGTTTATGGACATGGCCACTGTCTGGTACAATTTCGCCTTGCAATAATTTCAACAGGGTCGATTTTCCTGCACCATTTCTACCCACCAAAGCCATTCTAGCTTGAGGCTGAATTTGCCAGTCGACTTGATCGAGAATGCGATTGCCAGCCACAATAAGATTGACATTATTTAACGATAAAATACTCATTCAAGAACCATTATCCCATCCATTTCCACCAATGCCCCCTTAGGAAGGGACGCGACGCCAATAGCGGCACGTGCCGGGTAAGGCTCTGAAAAATAGCGAGCCATGGTTTCATTGATCAAAGGAAAATGGACTAAATCCGTTAAATACACGCCTAATTTAACAATGTTTGACAGAGAACCACCCGCGGCATTACAAACCACAGCTAAGTTTTCTATGACTTGTTTGATTTGCAGTTGAATATCATCGCTGCACAATTGCATGGTTTTGGCATCCAGTGGAATTTGCCCAGATAAGTAAACGGTTTTTCCACAGCGGACCGCTTGGTTATAAGTGCCTATCGCTGCTGGCGCTAATTCAGTATGAATCGGTTGCATATGATCAATCCCCTTGTTTTTCTCTGTACAATCTCAACACCACATTGATGGCGCGCAAGCGACGCATGACCCGTGCTAAATGCGTTCGATTCAACACGCTGATGGAAAATGTCACAGCATTGTGTCGACCATCGCGTGGGTCGACATTGATGTTACCAATATTGGAATCAGCCTCAGAAATGGCCGTGGCCAACGTCGCCAAAACCCCGCGTTGATTAGCCACATCAACGGTTATGTTCACCCAAAATTCACCCTGTACGTCATCATCCCAGCGTAATGAAATAAATTGCTCGGGATTACCACGGACTTTATTGATCAACGAGCAATCACTTGCATGCACTAAAATCCCGCGACCTTGTTGAAATCGGCCAACAATATTATCACCCGGAATGGGTTGGCAACATTCGGCAAAGTGCACCACCATGCCTTCGGTGCCTTTGATCGCCAACGGGCCCGTTTTGTTGGTTTTTTCCAATTCCGTGTTTTCTGGCGTCACAATCAACCGTTTGGCAATCACCATTGGCATTTGATTGCCAATCCCAATCGCATAACATAAATCATCCACGGATTTATAATTTAAATCATGCAAAAGTGCTTGCAATGATTCAGGAGGTACTTTTTCATACTTGCTCGCCAATTCGGCAAACGCTTGTTCCAAAAGTCGATGGCCGAGCGCAATGGATTCAGCGTGGTGCTGGCTTTTTAAGAAATTACGAATATTACTACGCGCTTTTCCGGTCACAACAAAATTCAGCCAAGACGGGTTAGGATGAGCGCCGGGAGCGGTGATGATTTCCACGGTTTGACCATTTGTTAAAGGAATGCTCAATGGCACTAACCGGCGATTGACTTTGGCCGCAACGCAACTGTTACCCACACCGGAATGCACGGTGTACGCAAAATCCACCGGCGTAGCACCTTTAGGCAATTCCATAATATGGCCTTTAGGTGTGAACACGTAGACTTCATCTGGAAACAGATCAACTTTCACATGCTCAATGAATTCCAACGAATCGCCAGTGCTGCGTTGCAACTCCAATAACCGTTGCACCCATTCTCGAGCGCGCAATTGTGCTTCGTTGACTTCCAAACCTGATGATTTGTAAATCCAATGCGCCGCCACCCCATTTTCAGCCACCCGATCCATTTCTCGGGTACGAATTTGAACTTCAAGTGGAACAC
This sequence comes from uncultured Legionellaceae bacterium, assembly GCA_964525945.1. GTDB lineage: Bacteria > Pseudomonadota > Gammaproteobacteria > Legionellales > Legionellaceae > CAZGKX01. Next base: position 26,577 of record CAZGKX010000018.1, on the reverse strand, counting down.
CGAATGGGCCAAACAAGGTGGTGTGCAGCGATTGATAACCGTTGACTTTAGGAATGCCAATGTAATCTTTAAAACGAAGTGGTACAGGTTTATACGTTTGATGCAAAGCCCCCAACACCCGGTAGCAAGAATCAATGTCTTCCGTGACAACTCGAAAGGCAAACACGTCCGATATTTCCGAAAAAGACGCCTTTTTATGGCGCATTTTTCGATAGACGCTGTACAAATGTTTTTGCCGGCCAAAGACATGCTCATAAGGAATATTCAATTCTTCCAAAGCTTCTTGCAAGTCTTGTTCAATTTTTTGCGTTAATTCCCGCCGATTGCCACGCGATTTTTCAATCGCTGATTTGATGGCTCGATAACGCATTGGGTAGAGGGCTTTAAACCCGAGATCTTCTAAACCGGTGTAAATCGCGTGCATGCCCAAACGGTTCGCGATAGGTGCATATATTTCCAATGTTTCGATGGCGATGCGACGACGCTTAGCGGCCGGCATCACACCCAACGTGCGCATGTTGTGTAAACGGTCCGCTAATTTGACAATGATGACACGAATGTCTTTGACCATGGCCAAAACCATTTTACGGAAATTTTCTGCTTGCGCTTCAGCGCGTGATTCAAATTTGATTTTCGTGAGCTTGGTTACCCCATCCACCAATGCCGTCACATCTTCACCAAATTGTTGGATCAAATCCTCTTTGCTGACCGAGGTATCCTCAACAACATCATGCAACAATGTGGCCATGATGGTTTGATAATCAAGCCGCATGGTCGCCAAGATCAGAGCAGCAGCTACAGGATGAGAAATATAGGGTTCACCCGAACGGCGTGCTTGGCCATGATGCGCTTTTTCTGCAACCACATAAGCTTGGTAACATTTCTCAATTTGCTGGGATTCTAAATAACACTTCAGCTCGTCGTGCAACTCATCAAAATAGTCCACGCAGCGTCTCCTTGGTCATTTTTTTAATTACGGCTCAACCGCAAGCTCCAGACCCCCATTTGACAAACGAGAATAATTGAACCGGCGATCAAACAGCAGGAGGACGTCGAAAAGGGAACAAATGCCTAGAGAAAATTTACAGAGATTAAAAATTAATCTTGGTCTAAAATATCCGCTTTGATAAAGCCTTCTGCGATTTCACGCAACGCAACCACTGTGGGCTTGTCATTTTCCCATTCAACAAAAGGTTGGGCGCCACGCACTGCGATTTCGCGCGCTCTCTTAGAAGCAACCATCACTAACTCAAAGCGATTTTCTACGTTTTCTAAACAATCTTCAACCGTTACACGTGCCATTGTTCGTCCCCAAAAAAGAGTTAATTTTGCCAAATTCTCAGCAAAGCAGAGCATATACCCTTATTTTACTGCGATGCCAGCAGGAATGATAGTAATTTTCGTTGTTTCAACAACTGCCGCGACAAACGCAACCGATTGCTCATCACAACCGCTTCTAATTCAGCGGCCGCTTTTGCAAAATCATCGTTGATGATAAGGTAATCGAACTCTTGGTAATGGCTTAATTCATCGCGAGCACGATCCATGCGTTGTTGTATAACATATTCATCGTCTTGTTGCCTTTTGTTCAGCCGTTGCCGCAATGCATCCAGCGATGGCGGGATAATAAAAACACTCACCGCATCGGTAAACATACGCTTGATTTGTTGCGCGCCCTGCCAATCAATGTCCAAAACAACATCAATACCTGCTTGCAGGCGTGCATTGATTTGGGCATAAGAGGTGCCGTACAAATGCTTAAAAACACAGGCATGCTCAATGAACGCATGGTCGTCGATCATGCCTTTAAACGTGGCATCATCCACAAAAAAATAATCAACCCCATCTGTTTCGCCAGGTCGTTTATTGCGGGTGGTGTGTGATATTGACACTTCAATGCCCGGCAATTCATTGATTAATTTACGAACCAAACTGGTTTTGCCGCCACCTGAAGGTGCTGCCACAATGTAAAGACAACCGCGGTCACAATCATCCATATCCATTCATCACTCATTTAAATGTCGCGCGACTATACCCGAAATTTGCAACAATGAAAACCCAAACAAATTTTTTCAGCACACGATTTTCCTGCCTACTGTGTTTTAAAAGTGGAATGGGTATATAATTGCTTTTTTTTCTAAAGGAGCCATGCATGCGTCCGAGCAATCGAGAAGCCAATCAACTTCGTAACATTAAACTAACACGCCAATACACCAAACACGCAGAAGGCTCCGTTTTGGTTGAGTTTGGTGACACCCGGGTGTTATGCACCGCCTCCATCGTCGATGGCGTGCCGCGTTTTCTCAAAGGGAAAAACCAAGGGTGGATCACCGCCGAATATGGCATGCTGCCCCGTGCAACCCATACCCGAAATGAGCGCGAAGCAAGCAAAGGAAAACAAGGTGGTCGTACGTTGGAAATCCAACGCTTGATCGGCCGTGCGTTACGAGGATGCATCGATTTAAAATTATTGGGTGAAACCACGATTTCCTTGGACTGTGACGTTCTTCAAGCCGATGGTGGAACACGTACCGCAGCCATTACAGGCGCTTGTGTAGCTATGAAAGATGCTCTGGATTGGATGGTTTCCCGTGAAAAACTTCGCAAAAGCCCAGCGTTTAATTTTGTAGCAGCCGTGTCCGTCGGTATTTACCGTGGTCAACCGGTTCTTGATTTGGATTATGCTGAAGATATACTGGCAGAAACCGACATGAACGTTGTGATCAATGAGCAAGGCGAATTCATTGAGATACAAGGCACTGCGGAAGATGGCAGTTTTAACCGCACCCAATTGAACGAATTGTTATCACTTGCAGAGATTGGAACACGTCAGTTGATTGAATTGCAAAAAAGCACGTGTGGGGCGTGATAAATTTTGTTTATTTATTTTTGCTCAACATGTTGTCACTGCGAGCGTGCATCATTACCCTCGCTGTGACAGCATAAAAACAGAATTCAGTTCTTGTTAAGACGCAAACAACCCACGCATCATGAACAACCTATTTTATTCACGGCACAACATGACCATTCAACACAACATTCAATGCGTACAAACCACAGTTCAAGAATTGGAACTATGCTTTGCGCGCCCCATCGGCTCCGTGCAACTTTTAGCGGTCAGCAAAGGCCAAACGCATGAAGCCATTCAACAAGCCTTTGCCGTGGGCCAAAGGCATTTTGGTGAAAATTACCTGCAGGAAGCGAAGCTCAAAATGAAGCACCTTGCCACACTACCCATCGTTTGGCATTTTATTGGTTCCATACAGAGCAATAAAACCCATGATATTGCGCAATGTTTTGATTGGGTACACACGATCAGCCGCCTCAAAATCGCCCAAAGGTTAAATCAAGCTCGACCCAAAGCAATGCCCCCATTGAATGTATGTATCCAAGTTAATTTAGAAGATGAAATCAATAAA
>CAZGKX010000018.1:0-23148 GCA_964525945.1 uncultured Legionellaceae bacterium | reverse complement strand
GGCATAGACCCAGCCCTGGTGGCGGAATTGGCCATCTGCATCAGCCAATTACCGCACTTGAAATTACGGGGATTGATGTGCATTCCAAAGCAAGAAATGGATCAAGAAAGACAATATCAAACATTTTTAAAACTGGCTGATTTGCAACACATGCTGAACCGCCAGCTTCATTTAAGCCTGGATACGTTGTCGATGGGCATGAGCAACGATTTGCCCATTGCGATTAAAGCCGGCAGCACTTTGGTTCGAGTCGGTCGAGCCATCTTTGGCGACCGACCCATTTAATTATTAAGGCGAAGGGTGATCGCCTTTAGCCTGTTCTTTTTCTTCCTCGCTGAGCAAACTCTCTTTTAAAGGATTTGGATTTTTTGGTTCTGCTTTTTTAGGATGAATGTAGGAAAAAAAAGTATTGACCCAACTGGTGGACGGTTTTTCATGCTCACCCATCGCTTTATAATGCCCGGCCTCTGCATCACCATGGTCAACCAAGGGGTTGGAGCTCACGGTTTGCTCGTTTTCTTCTAATTTGTCTTTTGACTCATCTAAAAGTCCTCTTCCTAAACCAGGCATGGTATGATCCTCCTCAAATGTGCACACGAAATACCATAAATAAAGCAGCTTATGTAATTATAGACCATTTGATTAAAAGGCAAGAAAAATGAACGTTGGTATTATTGGATTTGGCAATATGGCAAAAGCGATGGTCAAAGGCTTGATCGACATTCCATCTTTGGTCTTGCATGTCAGCGCACCCTCCTTAACCGCGGGTGTAACGCCGCAGGGCGTGTTTACTTACGCCAGCAATCGTTCCCTAGTTGCCCATGCAAACATGATTATTCTTGCCGTAAAACCGGCTAAAATGGCCGAGGTTCTTGCTGAAATAAAGCCGCATTTATCCAGCACTTGTTTGATTGTTTCTGTGGCAGCAGGCTTAGACACAGCATGGTTTTCTCACCACCTTAACACGCCTGTGGCTCTTGTTCGTGCCATGCCAAACATAGCCGCTCAATACAAACAATCCGCAACCCCTTTATTTTCCAATCGCTACGTGACTGAACAACAAAAAAATCAGGCTGAATGCCTATTTAAACAACTGGGTGTGACCACATGGCTTGCCGATGAAAACGCAATGGATGCATTCACTGCATTTTCTGGCAGTGGGCCTGCTTATGTGTTTTTATTCATTGAGGCCATGATTAAAGGCGCCATACAATTAGGATTGGCCGAGGACACAGCCAAAGATTTTGCTTTGCAAACCGTGAAAGGTGCCTTGTGTTTAACAGCGGACGGTAATGTACCTCTGGAACATTTAAGAAAGAGCGTCACTTCACGCGGCGGCACCACAGAAGCAGCACTTCAAAAATTTCAACAACAAGGTTTCGAACACATCATTTGTGCTGCTATGCAGGCAGCTTATGAACGCGCTCAAACACTCAATCACCATCATGGAGGCTAGAACATGGCAGGGTTTATTTCCGTCGGTTACTTTTTAATATCACTCTTTTTTAGTTTACTGATATTTATTGTATGGGCCAGGTTAGGGTTGCGCTATTGCCGAGTCAGCGCTCTGCACCCCATCAATCAAGCCATACATCGCTTTTCCGATCCATTGGTTTCACCTTTTCAAAGTTTGTTGCACACTAAAGGAAAACGCTTGAGTCGCTATGACTGGCCTTGCTTCACAGTGCTGGTCATCATCGAATTTGCCAAATTTATAGCGTTTGGGTATTTATTGCTAGGAACAATGATGCCCGTACTGCTTTTGTGCGCGTACGTGGTCGCAGATTTAATTGTGCAACCTTGTGATTTATTGTTCTATGCGATTTTAATCCGTGTGATCATGAGTTGGGTCAATCCACGATGGCAACATCCCATTGCCGATATTTTGTATTTGGTCACAGAACCGCTCTTAAAACGGGCTAAACGTCTCATTCCCGATATTGCTGGCTTTGATTTTTCCCCAATACTGGCTATGCTGTTCTTAAAAATCATTACGCTGTTTATTAGCTCATCCTTGCCTTTGCATTTAATTTAATAACATGCAAAAAATCGGAGCACAGCTATACTTATGATCAATAACCATGCATTGGAACGTTTATGAAAAAACACATTCTGGGTATTTTTACCAGCGTCCTCATGCCCTTTGGTGCGTTTGCAGCACAATCGATGTATTGCCCAGGCAATCATCAGTACATCAATGTTGGCATGACCCAAGATGATGTCATTGCTGCATGCGGGCAACCCGTGGTCAAAAAAACAGGCAACAACCCCGTGGTGGAACGCATCCCAGTGGTGCAACTCATTTATACCACACTCAATCAAGGCGCGATTTACCAAGGATTAACGCCCGTTTATACCATGTTTTCATTGCCCAGCGGCTCCACAGGAGTCAGCCTTTCTGTTGATGTCATTGATAATAAGGTGCAAGGCATCAATATCAATGGCTCCAGCGCCAATGCCAGCACGCTTTGCGGAGGCATCGGTTTGCAAATCGGTGATGATGTCGGTAAGGTATATTCAGCGTGTGGGTCACCCTCCATGGTCAACAATACTTATATCAATAAGCCTCTGCCCAGTAGTGCGAAACCCGAAATATGGATTTACCAAGTCAATCAATATCAACCCCTTTTCAGCTTGACATTTGTTAACGGCCAACTACAATCCATTGATTAATTTATTGACGCTTTCTGGCGTAATTTGGAGTTTTTTGAATGAGTGAAACAATTGATGATTTAACCATTGCCTTTAGCGAAGACAACATTGAAAAGGTAAAGGAATTGGGTAAACACGTTTTATCAAAAGGTGCATGGACAACCATCATATACCGTTACCAAGAGTGGGAAAATGCCAAGCAAGAGTTTGGAGCGGTGAAATACTCCATTCGGCGTTATCAAAAACGTAACAATCAATATTGGCAAAAATCAAAATTTAATATTTCAAGCAACGATCAAGCCCGCAAAATCATCAGTGTTTTATCAGAATGGGTGGACGCCGCGGAGTGATCATTACCTCACCCGGCGCATTAAATAAACACCCAAAGCAGCAAAGAGCAGCGTGGGGCCAATGGCCGCTATAAAAGGCGGCAATTGGTACACTTGGCTGACAGAACCCAAAAAACGATTCAAAATATGAAAACCAAATCCCATGGTGGCCCCCACCAATAATTTTGAACCCATGGTCGATGAACGCAAAGGTCCAAAAATAAAGGGGATTGCTAACATCATCATCACAGCCGTGGTCAAGGGCTGAATGACACGTTGCCAATAAACCAATTGATAATTGGACACCACTTGTTTACTTTGTTTTTGCGCTTTTAAAAATTGATGTATTTGCAACAAAGTCATTTCATCCGGTTCACTGCTGCTCACACTCAGGATGCTAGGTTTCAACTGCACCTCCCAGATTAAACTGGGTTTATAAGTGGCCTTCACCTCCGTATCCTGGATGTTCGTTTCCGCTACTCCATAAGCATGCCAAATGCCGTTCACGTGTTCAATTTTTTCTATGCTCCGTGCATAACGCAAATGGTGTGTAGCATCAAAATGAAATTGATTGACATGCAACAATTGGTTATTGGAAAGAATCGTGGCAATTGAAATAAAATCATTTTGATTGCGAATCCAAATCCCTTTTGCAGTACGAAGCGTTTGCCCACCACTCATCGCTTGTAATTTTTGATCGTTGGCATAGCGCACCAAGCTCGGTATAAACAATTCACTCACCGCCGTGACCACGGTGACGACCAATAAAGCCACTTTTAACACCGCCAATGTAATTTGCCATATGGACATGCCAGAAGCGCGGATGACAATCAATTCACGGTGATTGGCCAACATACCAAGCCCAATCAAACAACCCAACAAGCTAGCCATCGGAAAAAACAAATACACTTCGTAAGGCATATCGAATAAAACGTAAAACATTGCATCGACGATGCCATAATCCCCTTTCCCCAAATCCCCCAGTTGATTGACAAATAAAATAAACAACTGCAAACCCGCTAACATCAACGTCACCAAACCAATGGCCGCCAACACTGTTTTTGCGATATACCGTTCGATAAGTTTCATGACAGCTTCACTTGGTTACGCCAAATCAACAGTAGCCCGATTGCAGCAATTGCAACATGCAGCCACCACATACCGATCCAAACCGGAATTTTCCCCGCCGCCAACCAATCACGAGCGATAAACATAAAATTTGCGTAGAGAATATAGAGAACAATCGCAGGCAACAGTTTCGCGTACTTCCCTGCGCGCGGATTAACGCGACTCAACGGCACGCCGATCAACGTTAATGTCAACACCATCAGTGGGACAGAAATACGCCATTGCAATTCCGCTGCTTTTGCTCGATCGGGGTTATTAAACGGTAACAACTGGCGCAAGTTCACGGTACGAATATCATTTTTAACGGTCATGTTCGGATGAGGTAGGCGCGCTTTGTATTGCTCAAACTCAGCAATTTGGTAATCGGCCTGCCCGGGGTTGCCTTGGTATTGCTTGCCCTGCTCTAAAATAAGGTAATCTTCATGGGTTTTGCCGTCCGTCTCCACAAACGCTTTATCTGCCCAGACGATATCCCATTGATCTTTTCCAGATTTTTGGGTTTGCCGTGCTAAAAAAATATTTGACGCTTGGGTGTGATCACGACCCATCGCTTCAACGTAAAACACTTGCTTGCCGCCCGACATGGCGCGAAAGCGTCCAGGCACGATGGTTTGTATCAAGGTTTGAATGCCCGTTGTTTGCAGTAATTTTGCCCGTTCGAAGGCAATCAAGGGGCTTGTCCAAATCATTACGCTGGTGAACAAAGCCACGATAAGTGCCATATAAAACGTGTGTTTTAACAATTGATTGGGGCCATATCCGCAGGCTTGCAATACAATCATTTCGCTTTCTGCATACATGCGACCATAGGCCAACAATACAGAAACGTAAAAACCAAGCGGAAGCAATAGGCCCAGTAGATTTGGCAGCTCTAGCATCATGAGTTTCATGATCAATACACCAGGAATAGTACCACTGGCAGCACGATTCAAATAGATAACCACTTGATTGCTCATAAAAATCAGCAATAAAATAGACGTTAACGCCACCAGCGTAACAAAGACTTCTTTTGCCAGATATCGAAAAATGACCACGAGTCGTAGGTGCCTTAAATTTAAGTAGATATAACAAAAAACTCTAGGTAAAATAACATTTTTCAAGCAGCTCAGGAAGAAAAAATGAATTATGGACTTATCTCGAAACCGTCATTAACCACCAGCGAATGCTTGGTCATTGGCTTTTTTGGTAACGTGGCGTTGCCTGAAATTGCGAAACAAATCAACAAACAACACAATAATTTAGTAAATCGTGTGGCTGAAAAATTGGTTGAGTGCGGGGACACAGCCTTTCAGGCGGATGTGGATAACCACAGCCTTCTTTTGATCCACTGCGGTGATGAAGCAGCTTTTACAGCCGAGCAATTGTCCAAACGCATTGCCGAAGCGACGTGCGTTTTACTAAAACAAAAAGTGAATTCTGCAACCATTTGTATGCCTTTGCTTGCCCAACGTACCCCCGACTGGCAAGTGCAACAAATGCTTTTGAAATTTGAAGATCAATGTTATCAATTTTTAGAGTTTAAACGTAAAAAACCCCAACCCCACCGCTTACAAACCCTTCATTTCTGCGTGCCTGGCGCCACCACCAATGCTGTTTCGACAGCAGAGGCCATTGCCGAAGGCATCCGATTTACGCGCAATTTAGTGAATTTGCCTGCGAATGTTTGCACGCCCACCTACCTTGCCGAGCAAGCCATAGCGTTGGCACAATCGCATGATAAACTGCAAACCAAAGTTCTCAATCGGGATGAAATGCAACAAATGGGCATGGGTGCCTTGCTTGCCGTAGCTCAAGGTAGCCAACAGCCACCACAACTTGTTGGCATCCAATACAAGGGTGCCAGTGACAAAATGCCACCCATAGTATTAGTCGGTAAAGGCATTACGTTTGATTCAGGTGGTATTTCATTAAAAAGCCCGCCAGGAATGAACGAAATGAAATACGACATGGGCGGCGCTGCCAGTGTCTTGGGGACGCTTAAAGCCTGTGCTTTATTAAAATTACCGATCAATGTGATTGGTATGTTGGCTTGTGCTGAAAACATGCCCAGTGGTTCCGCGGTTAAACCCGGCGATATCGTGACGAGTTTGTCCGGTCAAACCATTGAAATCATCAACACCGACGCTGAAGGCCGCTTGGTTCTTGCTGATACGTTGACGTACATTGAACGCTTCAAACCCAGCATTGTGATTGATATTGCAACCCTAACGGGGGCAGTCATCATTGCCTTGGGGCATGTGAATTCTGGTTTTATGACCAAAGATGAGGAACTTGCCGAGATGATCCACACTGCCGCGCGAGAAAGCGAAGACAAAGCATGGCGTCTGCCCTTGGAAGACGCTTATCAAGAAGCCTTGGACAGCCCCATTGCCGATATGATCAATTCTTCATTCGATAGAAGCGCGGGCAGCGTCACAGCGGCGTGTTTCTTATCGCGGTTTACAGAAAAATACCGCTGGGCACATCTGGATATCGCAGGAACAGCCTGGGTTAGCGGTAAAAATAACTGCGCAACTGGACGTCCCGTACCATTGCTTGTTCAACTCTTGCGTCAAATTGCCGATGCGCGTTGATTTTTATCTGCTGAACAGCAACGAGCCCCACGATGTCTGGCTCGTTGCTTGTCGACTCCTTGAAAAAGCCTACCATCGTAAACACACGGTGTTTGTTTTTTGTGAGCAGGCTTGCGATGCAGAAAAATTGGATGAATTGTTATGGACGTACAAGGACGATAGTTTTATCCCACACAATTTACAAGGCGAAGGCCCAGAACCTCCGCCCGCCGTGCAAATTGGCTATGGCGGCGAACCGCGTGGTTATAACGATATTTTGCTGAACATGGCCACCACGATCCAACCTTTTTTTTCACGTTTTCAACGGATCATGGAAATTGTTCTGAATGACGAACAAGCCAAAGAAATAAGCCGTAACCATTATCGCGAATACCGAACAAAGGGTTACGACATCCACACTCACCGTCTCACCGAGCCGTGACCGCGAGGGAACGGCGCACCTTGAGCGCGCGCGTCTCGTCTCCTACACCAAACTGCTTCGCTTCCTTACGGCCACAGCTCGGTGTTACTTACCATAGCGGTGGATTAAATATTCGCCCACGGTTTGCATGGCCATGGCTTCCCCTCCCTCAGGGCGGCCTGGCTTGCTGCTGACGTTCCACGCCATGATGTCAAAATGAGCCCAAGATAACCCTTCTGCGACAAAACGTTGCAAAAACAAAGCAGCGGTAATCGCGCCAGCATACGATGAGGATGTGGAGTTGGATATATCGGCAATGGTTGAATCATTCATTGTGGCATAACCCGCATACAAAGGCAGGCGCCATAACGGGTCGTTCATGGTTTTAGAAAACGCAGCGAGCTGTTCTGCTAAGGCATCATCGTTTGTGAACATCGCCGCAATTTCAGTGCCGACGGCAATCCGGGCCGCCCCTGTTAACGTGGCGAAATCAAATAAAAGCTCCGGTTTTTCTTCACACGCTTTCACAATGGCATCTGCCAAAATAACACGCCCCTCGGCATCGGTATTGTCAATTTCAACAGCAAGACCATTGCGCATGGTGATCACATCCCCAGGGCGGTAAGATTGTGAACCAACCGCATTTTCTACAGCCGGAATAAGCACCTGCAAACGAATCGGTAAACGCTCTGACATCAACCATTGCGCCAAGCCCAACACTTGCGCAGCTCCCCCCATGTCTTTTTTCATCAAACGCATGCCACTGGACGGCTTGATGTCCAAGCCTCCCGAATCGAAGCAAACCCCTTTGCCCACCAACGTGACGCGCGGATGCTGAGGATTCCCCCAGGCGATTGAAATCAAACGAGGCGCTTTTGAAGCCGCGCGCCCAACAGCATGGATGCCAGGAAAATTTTCTTCAATGAGCGCATCGCCGACCCATTGCTTAAATTCAGCATGGTGCGTTGAGGCAACCTTTTCCGCAATGTCAGCCAATGTTTGGGGATTTAAGTCGTTGGCTGGCATGTTGATTAAATCACGAACCAGAAAGATAGCGTTGGTTCTGATTAAAACTGTTGATAAATGCCCTCCAACCACCAACACACGCGGCAATGTATTTGATGTTTTATAACGATCAAAACGGTATTGTGCCAATGACCATGTCAGCATGGACAGCAAAGACAGTGGCTCAACAGCATGGTACGTGCCTGGAGGTAATTTATGCACCGCTTGGGCTAAAGCCAACGTTTCTTTACCGTCAGCTATCCCTACATAAATTTTTACAGGGTTGCCTTCTGAGTTGAAAATAAGACCCACATCCCCCAAGGCACCTTTAAATTGCTGAGTGGTTAGGCAATTTTTCTCAAAGGCAGTCAAACCACTGTTGTCATCGTTGCACTGAGTTTTAGATAAAAAAACAATGGGCAATGAGCTTTTAGAGGTCGCTTGGTAAAAAATATCCGCTTGCATCCTTATTCCTCCTTCATTTGGCCTCTAAATTGCGCGGGTTGCACACCACATACCCGCAACGTTGTAAGATAAATAACCAATGCTACTAAAACATGCACCAATAGTAAAAAAATCCGTTCGAGCATGGAACGAGCAAGCCAATCCGCCATATTCCCTTGCATCCAAAACAGGTAACTTACCATCACGCAATTAGCCACCACCAATTGCAAAATAAAACGCCACCAGCCTGAGCGAGGTTGGTAAATACCTCGACGGACCAATAAAACCAACAAGATACCGCAATTCAAATAGCCTGCGAGTGAAGAGGCCAGCGTTAAACCCGCATGGGCGAATGGTTTGATCAACAACAAACAAAGCAAGGTGTTGGCGAGCATCGCTAAAGCCCCTACTTTTACTGGGGTTTTAATGTTTTGTCGTGCATAAAAACCCGATGCTAAAACTTTCACCATCATAAACGCCGGGACCCCCAGCCCTAATGTGATCAAGCTTTTTTGTGTTTGGAGCAAGTCAAACGGATTAAACCGGCCATAACCAAAGCAACTGGCAATGAGCGGCATCGAAAACACCATCAATCCCAAACCCGCCGGTACGCCAATCAACAGCAATAAACGCATGCCCCAATCCAATGCTTTGGAAAAAGGGACGTTGCTTTGCTCAGTATGTTTTCTGGACAAATGCGGCAATATCACGGTAGCAATGGCAACGCCAAAAACACCCAAAGGAAAATCAGTCAATCGGTCGGTATAAAACAACCATGTCACGCTGCCCACTTGTAAAAACGATGCAAAAATTGTATCGACCAACAAATTGATTTGAGCAATCGAAACACCAAATAAAGCCGGCACCATCAATTTTAATACCCGTCGAACCCCTGGATCACTCATCACCAAGCTAGGTTTCACCAATAATTTACGGTGAAACAAAAAAGGAATTTGGAACAGCAATTGCACAACACCTGCCAACAACACGCCCCAAGCCAAAGCCACCACCGGTTGGGCAAAACGTGGGCTTAAGTACAATGCCGCTAAAATCATGCTTATGTTCAATAAGACCGGGGTGAATGCTGGCACCCCAAAATAGCCATAGGTGTTTAAAACAGCACCGGCCATCGCGGTCAGTGAAATCAACATCAAATAGGGAAACGTTAAGCGCAACATGTCGGTGGCTAAAACAGCACGCGAGGAATCCTCACCAAACCCTGGGGCAAATAAATAAATGACCACCGGCGCACCGATCACACCCAGCACCGTCACCAAGGATAAAACCGCGCTCAAACTGCCCGTGATACGGGCCAAAAACAAGCGCACTTCACTGCCGCTACGCGTTTTTTGATATTCAGCTAAAACAGGGACAAACGCTTGAGAAAACGCGCCTTCAGCAAATAATCGTCGCATAAAATTTGGAATTTTAAACGCCACATAAAAAGCATCCATGCCCGCTTGGGCACCAAACATTTGCGCAATGAGCATGTCCCTTGCAAACCCCATGATGCGTGAAATGAATGTCATGATGGAAACAAGGGTAGTCGAACGTAGCAAGCTTTGACGTTTATGGTTTATCGTATCATTCACTGTACTCTCAATCATTGTCATTAAGAAACTCCGGGGAGATTTTGATATTCACTCAACGAATGCAACTATTGCTGCCAAAGCGGCTATCATATACTGATAACCTTGAGAAATGAAGAAAGAATCATCAAAAATTATACACTGTAATCATCAAGGATACTTGACAATGCTGTTGGCATTAGGCAAGATCAGTGTCTTTTTGTATACTTGAATTTACTGGAGATTGTCAGTGGCAAATATTAAGTCAGCTATTAAACGTGCACGCCAAAATATCAAACTTCGTCAACATAACGCCAGCGCGCGCTCTATGTACCGTACTTATATTAAAAACGTGTTAAAGGCTGTGGAAACAGGGGATAAAGATGTAAGCAAGAAGCTGCTCGTGCTGCTTATGCAAAAGCACAACCCATTATTGATAAAGCCGCAGACAAAGGCTTATTGCACAAAAACAAGGCGTCTCGCATTAAAAGTCGTCTCAATGCACGTGTTAAGGCGATGGCTGCTTAATTTATGGCAAAAGAAGATCACATAGAAATGCTTGGTACGGTAATTGACACATTGCCCAATACGATGTTCCGCGTTGAACTCGAAAACGGTCATGTCGTTACCGCTCATATTTCAGGGCGTATGCGCAAAAATTACATTCGAATTTTAACCGGTGATAAAGTTAAAGTTGAATTAACCCCTTATGATTTAACCAAAGGGCGTATTATTTTTCGTGATAAAAATTAGCATTCTCCCCAGCGAATAACGCACGTTGATTTTAATTTAAAATCCACGTGCGATCCATGCGCGCTGTTATCCTAACCGCCACAGCGCCGCAGTCGTAAAAAAAGATAATTTTTCTTGTAGACACTGCCGAACGCGTTCTGATCTATATCAAAACTGTTCCGCTTCCTTACGGTCGCGGCTCAGCTAACCTCGGCCCGTGTTAACTACCCGCAACCATCATTTTATCGACGATAACAGACCCACAATGCGTGGATAAATTGGGGTTAATGTCGGTACCCACTGCCACAACCCGCTGAAACATGTCTTTTAAATTACCCGCAATAGTGATTTCTTCAACAGGGTATTGAATCACACCATTTTCAACCCAAAATCCAGAAGCACCCCGCGAATAATCGCCCGTTAAAATGTTAACACCGCTTCCCATCAACTCTGTCACCAACAAACCCGTGCCCAATTGCTTTAATAAATCAGTAAAATCACCTGCTGTCGCATCGATGGTTAAATTAAATACTCCACCACTGTTAGCCGTTGTGGACAATCCTAATTTACGTGCTGAATAACTCCCCAATACATATTGCTGCAACGTGCCATCTTTGATCAAAACATTGTTCCGCGTTAAGACCCCTTCGCCGTCAAAAGGCGAGCTTCCTAAGCCACGAATGAGATGAGGTTGCTCATGGACACAGATATTGGTAGGGAAAATTTGTTGCCCAACTGCATCCAGCAAAAAAGAACTTTTACGGTATAAATTACTACCGCTGATAGCACTCACCAAGGCTGAAAATAAACTGCCGGACAAACGCGAAGAAAATAAAACGGGAACTTCTTGTGTTTTAATTTTTTTGGCACCCAGACGACTGGTAGCACGCTCCACAGCTCGAGTGGCTAACCGCTCTACCGGCATTAAACTTTCGGCATATCGAGCCACTGTGTAATCATAATCGCGTTGCATACTGTCATGCTCTTTAGCAATCAATGAACAACTAATGCTATGGCGGCTGCTGTTCACCACACCGGTAAATCCTTGGCTGCTCGCATAACCGTGGCTGAACGTATAGGTTGATACGTTAACCCCATCCGAGTTGGTGATCCGTTTATCCATGGCCAAAGCATTTTTTTCACAATTTAAGGCAATTTCGATGGCTTGAGGAGGCGTGATCTGCCATTCGTGGCATAAATCCAATTCGGGAAATTGATGGCTCATCAAGTCTTTGTCTGGCAGTCCAAAACAAGGATCTTCAGCACTGACTTTAGCAATTTCAATGGCAGCGGACACCATGGCTTTTAAAGCGTCAGCAGACGTATCGCTGCTGCTGGCACTTCCTTTGCGCTGCCCCATGTAGACGGTCACACCAACGCCTTTGTCTTCGCTGAATGCAACCGTTTCCACTTCCTTCATTCTTACATCCACCGAAAAACCACTGTCATGATTGGCCGCAACAGATGCATCTGTTGCGCCCTGTTGACGAGCAAGTGCCAACACATCTCGCATAATTACCGTCAATTCATCTGTTGACTTTAGTTGCGTTCTGTTGATATTTTTCGGTATTGTTTTCATTTTGCTCCATTGAATTGATTACAAAGTCACTCATATGCTTAAGGATACTCGAATAATATGCCAAGGCAAATCTTTGCTTACATTTTACTGCTGCTGTTGCAGTGCCTAGCCTTTCCACTTTTCGCCAACAATTGGCGTGAACTTAGTCCAGGAATTGAATACCAAGATTTAGGCAATGGCAGTATATTAACGCTTTGGTCTCATATTCATGCCTTTCGAATTGATTTAAAAAAGAACCATTTGGAATTGGTCATGGCCAAGGAGTTGTCAAAATCCCTTGCCTCTGTTGAAGAATTTGCCCGATTTAGTCATGCTTTAATCGCGACAAATGGCGGTTTTTTCGATCAGGAAAACAACCCACTGGGATTGCGTGTGAGCAACCAACAACAACATAACCCCATCAAGCCAATCAGTTGGTGGGGCGTTTTTTACATCAATAAGCAGCGCGCTTATTTATCCAGCCCCACGCACTATTCAACAAGCGCTGCCAACAATTTTGCCATTCAAAGTGGCCCCCGTTTGGTTATCAATGGTAAAATACCCACCTTAAAACCTGGTTATGCTGAGCGCACAGCATTAGGCATCACGGCCAACAATCAAATTATTTTGGTTGTTACGGAAAATGCCCCTCTGACGGCGTCGGCTTTGGCCTCTATTATGGCGTCTGCGCCATTGCGCTGTCGGAATGCGTTGAACCTTGACGGTGGCAGCTCCACGCAACTCGTTGCCAACATAGGCTCATTTCAAATCAATAAACGCGGCTATTCAAATGTCAGTGATGCCATCATCGTCAAGGGCGTGCCTTGACACCCTGCCATTGCAAAAATTTATAATGATTGGAAATCAAAGTGAAAGAGGCATTTTGCCTTGATTGACAATCATTATTAAGATATCCACACAATTTATCCACAGCATATACCCAGACTTATTCTCTTGAAATAAAAGTAAAAACCCACTATCTTGTATATAAGAACAATTAAAACACTATATATTGTGTTTTAATCATACTAAAAAGCTATTCATTGGTTTTGTAGTTTGATTATTCACACAATTATCAACAACGGAGATACACCATGCCAGCTATTCTTGAGCCCATCAAAGAAGCTGTTTATCCAGGTCAACTGGAATTAACAACCAATGAACCTGGTTTATTAAAAACCATTAAACGCAATGGCAAAGTGGTTCATTTTGATGAAAATAAAATTAAAGTGGCTATAACAAAGGCATTTATTGCCGTTGAAGGGGGCAATGCCGCTGCATCGAATCGTATTTATGAACAAATCGACGAACTGGCCCAACAAATCATCCAAGCCTTCAAACGACGCTTGCCTTCAGGCGGTACCGTTCACATTGAGGACATTCAAGATCAAGTTGAATTGGCTTTGATGCGCAGTGCTCAATACAAAGTAGCGCGCGCCTACGTGCTTTATCGAGAAGAACGCAGGAAAGCACGTGACGCCGGCATCAGACCACAAGCGGACGACAAAACACCCATGATCACCATGGCGGATGGCACGGTTCAACCCCTTGACATGTCCCGTGTTGAAACGATTGTAGCAGAAGCTTGTCGCGCATTAAGCCATGTGCAAACTGAGCCCGTGATCAAAGATGCTCTTCGTAATTTATACAACAACGCCAAAGTGGATGATGTGCATAAAGCGCTTATCATGGCAGCCCGCGCCCTGGTGGAAACAGAACCCAATTACACATATGTGAGCGCCCGCTTATTGCTGGACAGTCTACGTTCAGAAGCCCTTGGAAAATTAAACATCCAAAACGATGCAACATTTGATGAAATGTCAGCTTTATACCCCCGCTATTTTAAAGCGTATGTTGTGCATGGCATTGAACAAGGTTTGCTTGATCACAAATTGGCTGATTTTGATTTAGAACAGCTTGGCCAAGCGCTTTTACCACAGCGTGACATGCAATTCACCTATTTAAGTTTACAAACGCTCTATGATCGTTATTTCATTCATGACAAAGGTGTGCGTTATGAATTGCCACAAGCCTTTTTCATGCGCGTAGCCATGGGCTTGGCCATGCGTGAAACCAACAAAGAAGAAAAAGCGATTGAATTTTACACCCTCTTGTCTTCGTTTGATTACATGGCGTCCACACCCACGTTGTTTAATTCAGGAACTGTTCGCCCGCAATTATCGAGCTGTTATTTAACCACTGTCCCTGATCATTTGGATGGCATTTACAGTGCGATCAAAGACAATGCCTTGTTGTCTAAATTTGCCGGAGGACTCGGGAATGATTGGACACCCGTTCGCGCCATGGGTGCCCACATTAAAGGCACCAACGGCAAGTCTCAAGGCGTAGTACCCTTTTTGAACGTAGCGGATGCCACAGCAGTTGCGGTCAATCAAGGTGGAAAGCGCAAAGGAGCTGTTTGCGCCTACTTGGAATGTTGGCATCGCGACGTGGAAGAGTTTTTAGAACTGCGTAAAAATACCGGCGATGATCGCCGCCGTACCCATGACATGAATACAGCCCTTTGGATTCCTGACTTGTTCATGAAACGGGTTCATGCCGATGGTGAGTGGACATTGTTTTCTCCAGATGAAGTGCCTGCTTTGCATGATCAGTATGGTAAAGCATTTGATGCCATGTACCTCGATTGCGAAGAAAAAGCGCATCAAGGCAAAATTAAAAATGTAAAAAAACTGTCTGCTGTGAAATTATGGCGAAAAATGCTCTCCATGTTGTTTGAAACAGGGCATCCTTGGTTAACCTTTAAAGACGCATGCAATGTTCGATCACCCCAGCAACACGCAGGCGTTATCCACAGCTCTAATTTATGCACAGAAATTACATTGAACACGTCACAAGATGAAATTGCTGTGTGCAACTTGGGCAGCGTCAACCTTCCTGCTCACATTATCGATGGCAAGCTGGATGAAGCGAAATTGCAGCAAACCATCAACACCGCTATTCGCATGTTGGATAACGTCATTGATATCAATTACTATTCAGTGCCGCAAGCGCGTAATTCCAATTTAAAACATCGCCCAATTGGCATGGGAATCATGGGGTTTCAAGATGCATTGTACGCCCTTGATCTGGATTATACCTCTGAGGCAGCCCTAGAGTTTGCGGATGCTTCCATGGAATTAATCAGTTATTACGCCATTGAAGCCTCTTGTGCACTTGCCAAAGAACGTGGTTCTTATTCCAGCTATGAAGGGTCGTTGTGGAGCAAAGGGATTTTACCGATTGACTCCATTTCATTGCTGCAACAAACCCGCGGAAGTTATTTGCAACAAGATCGTGCACAACGCCTCGATTGGGAAGCTTTGCGCATCAAAATTCGCACGCAAGGAATACGTAACTCCAACATTATGGCCATTGCACCCACTGCCACCATTTCCAATATTTGCGGTGTTTCGCAATCCATCGAACCTACGTATCAAAACCTCTATGTAAAATCCAATCTGTCCGGTGAATTTACCGTCGTCAACCCGTATTTAGTGGCCGATTTAAAAGCGCTGAATTTGTGGGATGAAGTGATGGTCAATGATTTAAAATATTTCAATGGTAGCGTGCAACCCATCAGCCGAATTCCAGAAAAATTAAAAGCGCGTTATGCGACAGCGTTTGAAATTGATCCAAATTGGTTGGTGGAAGCTGCATCGCGTCGCCAGAAATGGATTGATCAAGCGCAATCATTAAACATATACATGGCGAAACCATCAGGTAAAAAATTAGATGATTTATACCGATTGGCCTGGGTTCGAGGTTTAAAAACCACTTACTATTTACGCAGTTTAGGTGCCAGCAATGCTGAAAAATCAACAGTTACGGACGGCACACTCAATGCGGTTAAATTGGATGATGAACCCAAAGCGTGCTCTATCACTGATCCAGATTGTGAGGCATGCCAATAAAAACAGGGAGTAACTTGGCCCAATGATCCTCAGGGCACTATTTGACATAGTGCCCAACACCGATTTCAATACTGCATGGCTATTCGTCCATGCAGGCAAGCAGGAGAACATATGACAAACACAAATTATCAAAGCACTACCCCCATCGTTGGTGCTACAGGCTTGGAAGCATTGGAAATGGGCGCGGGCCGTATTCATGTGGATGATAAAAAAATCATCAACTGCCGAGCCGATTTAAATCAATTGGTTCCTTTTAAATACACATGGGCGTGGGATAAATATTTAACGGCCTGTGCCAATCATTGGATGCCCAATGAAATCAGCATGAGCGCCGATCTTGCGTTGTGGAATGATCCCAACGGTTTAACAGCAGACGAACGGTTGATTGTTCAGCGTAATTTGGGCTTTTTCTCCACCGCAGATTCCTTGGTTGCTAATAATTTAGTGTTGGCCGTTTATCGCCATATCACCAACCCTGAATGCCGACAATACCTGTTGCGGCAAGCGTTTGAAGAAGCCCTGCATACCCATGCTTACCAATACATCATTGAAAGCTTAGGCATGAATGAAGCAGAAGTGTTTAACATGTACCGAGAAATCCCTTCTGTTGCGACCAAAGCTTCATGGGCCTTGCCCTTCACCCAAAGTTTAGGCGATGCTAATTTCCATACCGGCACACCTGAAAATGACCAACGTTTATTACGCGACCTGATTGCTTTTTACGTGGTGTTTGAAGGTATATTTTTCTACGTCGGTTTCACTCAAATTCTTTCCATGGGACGCCGCAATAAAATGGTGGGTACATCCGAACAATTCCAATACATTTTACGCGATGAATCCATGCACATGAATTTTGGCATTGATGTCATCAACCAGATCAAAATTGAAAATCCGCACTTATGGACCCCGGCCTTTAAAGAAGAAATTGTACAATTGATCAAAGACGGCGTCGCCATGGAATATCAATACGCGAAAGACACCATGCCGCACGGTATTCTAGGCATGAATGCAGAGATGTTTGAGGAATACCTGCATTTTATTGCTAACCGCCGCTTAAACCAAATTGGCTTGCCTGAGCAATACCCAGGGGCGGAAAATCCATTTCCATGGATGAGTGAAATGCTTGATCTTAAGAAAGAGAAAAATTTCTTTGAAACACGTGTGATCGAATACCAAGCAGGCGGAACGTTGAGCTGGGATGATGAAGCGTAAACAAGCCACTGACTATGCTGAAATAATTGACGCCATGAATTTTATTACATTGAAATTCATGGCAAAATCAATCTTAAACCTCTTCTTCATGGGTTGGATTCACATAAGAAGCAATAATTTTTGCAAGAGCAACATACCCTTTATAATTAGGATGCAATCCATCTATAAGCTTAGTTTGCCATCCGTCAGGCAGCGCTTGGAAAGAAGCCCCCACATCAATTAACTTGCATTTCCCACAAACAAATTTATTTTTGCGCAAAATGGCATTCACTGCATCGTTGTGTTCTTGGTGGCCAGTATAATCTTCCGCGGGCAATAAAGTGCTCACATAAATGACAACGTCTTTCTTTTTATCTTGTAATTTATTAGCAATTTGTTTGATATTGTCGACCGTGCTTTGGGGTGAATACGCCCAATCGTTGGTACCAATCAATAAAAAATAAGCATCTGCTGGGGGAATCGAATCAATCCTGTCCAAAACATTTTTTGAAGTTTCGCCCCCTGCTCCCTCGTGCGCAAATCCAAACGAATCAGTATGTGTGCCTAGGAAATCATATTCCAATCCTTGATCCCGCAATAGGCACCGCAAATATCGACCTTCGTACATCCAAGTCAAACTATCACCAATGGTTACAAATGAGCGCTTGAAAATTGGGGTACGTTTCATTTGGTAGGAAATGAGGTGGTATTTTCCGATTGATTTAGGATACTGATCAAAGGCCCAAATTACCCGATTGAAAAGGGTGCTTTGTCCATACAATATTTGATTTGAGCGAAAAAAACCTGAACCTTGTTCATTGCGAATTTGATATAAAAGATCGCTGGAATACCCTAATCTTTGATTATTTTCATCCACTGCAGCGATTTGCAACGATTCTGATTGGATATATTCAACATCAATCACACCAAGCTCATGAGACGTACTCACCACCCCACTCATGTCAAATGTACAAGAGGTTGCATGGGTTATTGTGGTGAAAATAAAGAGAAACAACGCGCCTAGATGCCATTGAATGTTCGTGGTCATGATAGTAACTCCTTGGAATGCTTTTTTTTTACCAAAGTACCATGCTTTATGTACGGTACTTTGACTATTTTTATTCAAGATTAAAATTTGCTGATCCATCGACTTTTTCAAGCATAATAATTTTTTAGCGTATCGATAATGTGGTAAATATCTTCACGGGACACATCCATATGGGTCACGAGCCGGATTAAATTCAATTTATTTGCTTGTTTTGGGAAAAGAATCCCCTGTTGATGCAAGTAGGCGTGTAATTTTTTGTAGTCATCAGGTGCCTGGATAAAAAGAATGTTTGTTTGCAAAGCGTCTTTATCCACTTGCAAGGCCTCAATTTCAGACAAACCATCAGCAAGCAGTAAAGCATTGTCATGATCCTTTTTCAAGCGTTCCACATTATTTTCTAATGCATAAATACCCGCTGCGGCAATAATGCCTGCTTGACGCATTCCACCCCCCACAACTTTTCGCCAACGCTTTGCTTTTTTGATGAGGTCTTTTGTTCCACACAATACTGAACCAATAGGTGCGCCTAATCCTTTGGATAAGCAGATGGAGATAGAATCGAAATGTTGGCTAATGTCGTGCAATTCAACATCGAGTTGGACTGCCGCATTAAACACGCGTGCGCCATCTAAGTGGCTTGCTAATCCATTGGTTTGGCAAAACTGAGCTATGGTCTGTAGGTAGTTCAAGGGCAATACTTTGCCATTGGTCGTGTTTTCAAGACAAAGCAATTTAGTGCGCGCATGATGATCATCCAGCGGTTTAATGGCAAGTTTTACTTTGTTTAAATCAAGACTGCCGTCCTGTTCAAAATCGAGTGGTTGCGGCTGTACACTGCCCAAAATTGCGGCGCCACCACCTTCCCATAAATAGGTATGTGCCGTTTGTCCGACAATATATTCATCACCTCGTTCGCAATGCGACATGATTGCAAGTAAATTAGATTGTGTACCACTTGGGACAAAAATGGCATCTTCCATGCCTGCACGTTCGGCAATCATGGCTTGAAGTTTTTGAACCGTAGGATCTTCACCAAATACATCATCACCAACGTCGGCATTCAGCATAACATTTAGCATGGCTTGGCTGGGCTTAGTTACGGTATCACTGCGTAAATCAATGGTTTTCATGGGCACCTCCGTTTATAACAGCATTACAATCAATAATCTGTTGATGATAAGTAAGAAAAAAATCATTCCATAACGTGCTCTCATAAATTTCGAAAAGGTGAGTACGCGTAACTTTGCCCACCCTACATGGGGCCGTGGGGGCAAAGGAGCAAAGCGACGTGCCCACCTGTTCAGAGAAAAACCCCGCTCAAGTTTATGGAGGTGTATTATTTCTTCGAACAGGTGGGTACTGATTATTTTCGCAATTGAGGAAACAAAATAACATCCCGTATGGACGGTGAGTTGGTAAACAACATCACCAACCGATCGATACCAATACCCTCTCCTGCCGTGGGTGGCATACCGTACTCCAGTGCCTCGATGTAATCACTGTCAAAATGCATGGCTTCTAAATCACCGGCGTCTTTGTCTTCCACCTGTTTTTGAAAACGTGCGGCCTGATCTTCGGCATCATTTAACTCTGAAAAACCATTGGCAATTTCCCGCCCAGCAATAAAAAATTCAAAACGATCGGTGACCAACGGATCAACCTCACTACGTCTAGCCAAGGGAGAAACCTCGGTAGGGTATTCCGTGACAAATGTGGGTTGAATGAGTTGGTGCTCGATGGTTTCTTCAAAAATAATCATTTGCAATTTGCCCAAGCCATCTGTTTGTTGGTAGGCAAACCCTAATTTTTCCAGAGTCGTGCGACAACATTCAACGGTTGCGATATCAGTTGCTGCAAGTTGTGGGTGGTATTGTAAAATTGCTTCGCGAATACTGATACGAACAAAAGGTTTTCCTAAATCAATGGTATGGTTTTGATACGTGATTTGGCGTTGTCCCACCACTTCATCGCAAAGGTAGTGCAACAGTTGCTCTGTAAAATTCATCAAATCCGTATAATCTGCATACGCTTGGTAGAATTCCACCATAGTAAACTCTGGGTTATGACGAGTGGAAATACCTTCGTTGCGAAAATTCCGGTTGATTTCATAAACACGTTCAAAGCCACCCACCACCAATCGCTTTAAATAAAGCTCTGGGGCAATACGCAAAAACATTTCCATGTCCAAGGTGTTGTGATAAGTGACAAAAGGACGAGCAATAGCACCACCAGGAATAGGATGCATCATCGGCGTTTCCACTTCTAAAAATTGGTGTTTGTCCATAAAACGACGAAACGCTTGAATCAGATGAGAGCGCATTAAAAACGTTTTGCGGCTGTCTTCATTGGCGATTAAATCCACATACCGTTTGCGGTAACGCATTTCTTGATCCGCCAGACCATGAAATTTATCGGGCAGAGGACGTAATGATTTGGTGAGCAATTCCAATTGTTCGGCATGAACGGTGAGTTCACCGGTGTTGGTCATGAATAATTCGCCATGCACTCCCACAATATCACCAAGATCCCAGTGTTTAAATTGCTCATAAACATCGGGCAAATCGTTTTGCTTGATGTAAATTTGAATGCGACCGCTCACGTCTTGGATATGAAAAAAACTTGCCTTGCCCATGACACGCCGTAACACGATGCGTCCTGCGACCACCACTTTTACGTGTTGTTCAGCGAGAACAGATTTTTCAACATGTGCATACGTGACCATCAAATCAGCGGCCAAATGCTCGCGACGAAAATGGTTGGGAAAATTAAACCCTTGCTCGCGAATATCCGCTAATTTTTGTTTGCGTATTTGGTACACTTCGCTTTCATTCAATGGTGCTTCTTGATGTTCTTCTATCATTTTGCTTCAACTCCTGCTTTCAAACTGGCTTCAATAAATTGATCAAGATCGCCATCCAGCACCGCTTGGGTATTGCTGGTTTCCACGCCGGTTCGTAAATCTTTTATTCGCGATTGATCCAATACATAAGAACGAATTTGAGAACCCCAACCAATATCGGACTTTGTTGCTTCTAATGCTTGCTGTTCAGATTGTTTCTTTTGCATTTCCATTTCATACAATTTAGCGCGCAATTGCTTCATGGCTTGATCTTTATTTTTATGTTGGCTTCTATCATTTTGGCATTGCACAACAATACCACTTGGGGCGTGGGTGATGCGCACAGCAGAATCCGTTCGATTCACGTGCTGGCCACCGGCACCCGAAGCACGATACGTATCAATGCGTAAATCGGCGGGGTTAATTTCAATATCAATGTCATCGTCAATTTCAGGTGAAACAAACACTGAAGCAAACGAGGTGTGTCGACGATTGCCGGAATCAAAAGGCGATTTGCGAACCAGGCGGTGCACACCTGTTTCGGTGCGAAGCCATCCAAACGCGTATTCCCCTGAGAAATGAATGGTGGCGCTTTTAATGCCTGCCACATCACCCGCCGAACATTCAACAAGCTCGGTTTGAAAACCATGCTTTTCACCCCAACGCAAAAACATGCGCAGCATCATTTCAGCCCAATCTTGTGCCTCTGTGCCGCCAGAACCTGCTTGAATATCGAGAAAAGCATTGGTGTCATCCATTTTTCCAGAAAACATCCGTCGAAATTCAAGGGCATCAACTTGGCGTTCAATTTCAGTTGTTTCCACCGCCACATCGTGCATCGTGCTTTCATCATGCTCAGCACGCGCCATGTTGAACAATTCATTTAGATCGATGACGGACTGGCTTAATTTTTGCAGTTGATGAACGATGCTTTCCAGCTGCGCTCTTTCTTTTCCGAGTGTCTGCGCATACTCTGGATTGTTCCAAATGGAGGGTAATTCTAATTCCCTGATGACTTCCTCTAAACGTTCTTGTTTAACATCAAAGTCAAAGATACCCCCGAAGCGCCAGAATACGTTGCTCCAAATCGGTTAAGGTGAGATTGGTTTGATTGACTTCTAACATGCAGGCACCCGATAGCATTAATTTAGTGCTATATTCTACAGGCAAAGACAAAATGTGGCCAGAAAGATATTGCAAATCGAATCGGGTGCAATTCCTTTAAAACAACGAAGTTGATTCTACGAAATGCAGAATACGTAAATATCTGCATATAGCGCGGTTAATCACGTTCATCTGTGATGATGACATGCAAATGCAGGTGAATGATTTTGCACAACATCTTCCAGCAGAACAACGTGAAAAATTTTTTGCACAATGGCAAGAGCATCAAGCATCAAGAGATCGAGGTGGCGCTGATTTGGTGATGGTGACAGGAGAGCATCCACCACAATATGCAACCGTTTGTAATGTAACAAATAGTTTCGACGTATATGGTGAAACCAAGACTATCCGACGTGCACTCTTAAAAAATCCAGATGGTGTGATTTGCTGGAAGGACTCTGATAATCGATTCCATTGGTATTATGCCAATCATGACACGCAAACACTTGAGTCGATTGAAATACCCCAAGAACTTCAAGCAGCACATCACGCTGACTATGACGTGTTTGTTACACGCATGACAAACATGGAACCCAATACCGCAAGACGTTCTAGCAATCAAAAGCATGCCCTTATACAAGACATCATGCGACATCGAAACTC
>CAZGKX010000017.1:20913-40187 GCA_964525945.1 uncultured Legionellaceae bacterium | reverse complement strand
CCGTGTTCGTTTTAGGGTTGATGTAAAGGTACTTGGGCGCTGTCGGCTCGTTGATAGGTAGCTTCATCTCGCAGTACTTTATGTGGTTATCTTGACTTACAGTATAGTCGATTTTATCGACAACTGAGGTCTGATGTGGCATGGAGTAAATGAAAATGATGGGGCAACAACGCATCTAATCTGGTTTGTATTACTGAATGTTTTCAACAAATCCAGATGTTATCTCTTTAGGAAGGTATCGAATTGCTCATAATATTTGTTGTAAAGAACCCTTTCTTCATGAATGTCCACTAAAGCGCGGTAAGATTACACTTTTAAAAAGTGATATGGAATATAAAGGGTTTTGATTACTCCCGAAGTAACTGCTCATTCAATATATGAACTAATATGAAAGCTAATCAAATTATGTTTAATGAGTTGCATCTAATGAAAGCTGCTGCGTAGGTAGTGAATGATCAAATAATTATCGTCGAAACGTGTGCTGTAAATTAATGCATGATTCCGCGGCATCTTTAATTTCTTGAACCAGGAAAGGATATTCCCGAGCTTCACTCGCCAAAGCAGTTTTTTCATCACTTGTATTCTCTGTCTCCCGAAAATAATTAATTAAATGCGTTGTGACGGCCATATCGATCTCAGAGTAATTTGAGTTTTCTGGTAACGAGAGCTGTTCACATAATACAATTTTCCTATCTAAATCAATATCTTCAAAATCTATACCAGGTGTACTGTAAAACCTATTAGCACACATATTTTTATATAAATCCCATATATGTCTCCTTGTAGCGTCGTCAAAGATACTCATGTTATGTCTCCTCTATACAGCAGTTTGTTGTTTATTCAAACTCCAGTCTTTTATATAATTATAGTTTTATTTAATAATTTAACGGAGTTGCCACTCCTAACACGCTCTAACTGCGCATAATGGTTCAAATATACAGATAAGAATTTGTTTTATAAAAACCGCCTATAATCCTTACCTCATATGGGTTTTAGGCCGTTTTAAAAATGAAAAGCCCTATTTACGCATGTATATTGACTGCCCCCGAGTTAATGCAGTTTAACGGCACAAAGAAAGGTTGATTCGAATGTCTATTTTCAAAAGATTCAAAACGTTTTATCGTTCCTCTGCAGAAAATAGAACGCAGATACATTTATTTCTTGGATTTGTCATTATTCCTGTCATTGGAATGACGCTTTTGTATATTTGGGTACATTTGTTTTGGTTGTAACCGTCGTTATTTCACGTAAAAATTGATGACCGTCTGAGACCATCGTTTTAATGCAATTTTTGGCCATTATCTGGAGCAGGAGATGTTGTAGCTAAGCAGATTGCTCCGGTTGAATCACTGAAACCCACCAGCAAAAATTGTGAGGTGAACCCCGCAATATTTTTTTCACCTAAATTTACACAACCAATAACCGAACGGCCAATTAATGATGCCGTTGTGTAGTGCACAGTGACCTGTGCTGAGGTTTGAAGCACTCCTAACTCAGGGCCAAAATCGACCCATACTTTAAAAGCTGGTTTTCGGGCACGCGTAAAAACCTCTGCTTTTACAATTGTGCCCGAACGTAAATCAACTTTGGCAAATTCGTCATAGGTGATCATCGGCATAATAGAGACTCCCTAAGCATTTTGGTCAACATCAATATCCGTCATTAAACGACAGTTGAATTCCGGCACCAAACTTTTCAAAAGCACTAGTAATTCATCAGACTGATGGTTTTGGCAAGCAGCATTGATCATACGAATGGTTTGCGTAAGTTCCGCCCAGTCAATTTTTCTAAATTGGGCTTTGAACAATTTCGCATGCTCGGTTTCGGCCAAATGCTCAGAAGCATGGAACAATTCTTCGTATAATTTTTCTCCAGGTCGCAGCCCCGTGTATTGAATCGAAATATCTTTACCCGGCGTTTTACCTGCAAGGCGAATCATTTGCTCCGCAAGATAGCTTATTTTTATGGGTTCCCCCATATCCAACACAAAAATTTCGCCGCCATCACCGTTGACCATGGCTTGTAAAATCAATTGGGATGCTTCAGGAATCGTCATAAAATAACGTTGTATATCCGGGTGGGTTACCGTTAAAGGTCCTCCCTTCTGAAGTTGTTGTTGAAACAGCGGCACCACACTGCCTTGAGAACCGAGGACATTGCCAAATCGCACGGTGATAAACTGGGTGTTCACTCTCGCATTTAAGTTTTGGCAGTAAATTTCGGCTACCCGCTTCGTGGTCCCCATCACATTCGTGGGATTAACCGCTTTGTCTGTGGAGATCAGAATAAATTTTTCGGCTTTTACAGCCACCGTTGCTTGAGCAACAATTTGTGTGCCAACAACATTGTTCAACACAGCAACACGAATTTGATCTTCAAGCATAGGAACATGCTTGAACGCCGCAGCATGGAAAACAAGCTGCGGTCTAAATTGTTCGAACACATGTTTTATTGCTGTTTCATCCGTTACACTCACCAATGCCATTTCAATCGACAAATTAGGGAATTTTGTCGTTAATTCCTGCTCAATGTTGTATAAATTAAATTCGCAATTATCCAATATGAGTAATTTTGAAGGTTGGATCGACATAATTTGACGGCATAATTCAGAACCAATGGAACCGCCACCACCCGTAACAAGAACGCGTTGCCCATAAATGCTGCTCGCAATTTTATCCCAATGCAGTTGCACTTGATCGCGACCTAATAAATCTTCAATGTTTACTTTTCGCAGTGCGTTTACTTCGACTTGTCCTTCTGCTAAAGCTTGCAAGCTTGGTAGTGTATGAAAGGGAATACTAAAACCTTTGCAGTAATTAACGATCCGGCGCATAGCCGCAGATCCTGCTGAAGGAATAGCAATAAAAATGAGATCGGGTTGGTGCTTTTCGACCAGTTCAGGTAATTTAGGAATAGTACCCAATACCCTGACACCATGCACTTCTTGCCCACGTTTTGCTTTGCTGTCGTCAACCACACCAATGGGCAAATAAGCATGCGTACGTTTTAAATCGCGAATTAAACTTTCCCCAGCTTGGCCTGCTCCAATGATCAATACACGTTTAATTTCCTCATCAGTAATAATATCTTTGCTTGGTTTATTTAATTGTTGGCGGCAGTAAAGACGAACACCACAAAGGATTGTCATCAATACGATGGAGTACAAAACTAAAACACTACGCGGTACATATTGCCATAGAGACACCGCGTAAAATGCAGGAACAGCGACAATCGAAGCTGTTAACGTTGCTTTCATAATGCGTATAACGTCTTTAATTGAGGAAAATCGCCATAAACCACGGTAGACTTTAAAATGGTAAAAACAAATGGTTTGTATGCACGATAAAAGCAGCAACACTTCGGCATTATGTTGTGCAAAAAAATGTGGGGGAATGTTCATGTCATTCCTCAACCAACTGGCAAAAAACCAAGCAACAGGTATTGACCCAATATCAAACGCAATAACTGGCAATTTTGAGTATATTTTTCTCAAATACATCAGCACCCTATCCATATATACCCTCACAATAATCCTCAGGCTATCTTACTATATACCCTATACTTCATGCGAGAATAATTTGGTGAATAACACCAATTTAATGGCCTTTTCTCTGATAAATTTCGTATTGATAGAAAGATTGAACTGTTCCCGTTTTTAAATTTGCTTGCAATTGATAATGTTTGTTATTTTGCAATTTGGATGCAAAACAAACATCCGTGGGTGTATAAATAACCTTGCCGTGCTCAAAAAGTGAGGTCAAAATAATCACGTCTGGTTTATCCCGTAAAATTTGTTTACAACTTTGTCGATACATTGTTTTTTTGGGAAATTTTGACATGGCCGCATTGTTCAAGCAATAAGAGTCTGTGAATGATCGAGTGTTTTTGTAAGGAATCAAGCCACAATCAGCCAGTACCACGTGGCTTTTTGTAGGGGTGTATTGCTGTAGCCAATCGATGACTTCATGCCTTAATTTTTCACCCGCTACTGGATTCGTCGTATATTGACGAAACGCTTTTAAACCCATGTGTGGAATACAAAAAAACAGTAAAAATGTGGCCATCATGTAAAGAGCTATGTCCAATACAACATCATCTTTTTTTAACCAATATTTGAGCGCAACGGATAATCCCAACAAAGCCAGAGGCAATAACAAGGCAAAGGACGGCAAAAACAAGCGGTTATCGAAGGCTACAATAGGATCTGCTCCGATTAATAAGACAAGGTAGACAGCACTGGGCAACCAAAGCAACCCTGTATAATTTGACTTGTTTTTCCAACACCCAACGACAGCTAAGATTGCAAAAGGCCAAATGAGCTGAATATAATTTTTATCAAGAGCGAGATTTAGGACGTTATTGTACCCTTTGCAGTACACTGGGTTGGGAAGTAACTGGCCAAAATAAGCCCAACGCCATAAAAAATACGGGGTATAAATGGCAATAAAAATCCCCAAAAAAATGAGGTACGTTCGCCAGTATGGCCACGAATTTTTAGAGGGACGATGAAACCAAGCCATGAGCAGCACAACACCTGCAAACACAGGTGCCTCAGGCCGCGTCATGCTCGCTACAGCAAGCATGACGCCTGCCACAAAAAATGCTTTGGGTTGCGGAGCACGTTTTAGAGAGGGATACGCTTGAAACCCCAACCCTCTGTAGATAAAAAAAATGAAACCACACACCAAGGCTTCATAAAAAGATGTTTCAAGACCGCTCGCACTCCATAGCACTTGCCCCTGATAACTTAAAAGCCAAAAACAGGAAATGACTGCTAATCGGGGTAAAAACCAAAATCTTGAAATAAAATAAACCGCTGCGACCGTGACCCCAAGACTGAGAATGCCTAGACTTTTTAAACCAGTAACCGGGTTCAAGCCCCACATGATCAGCCAATGCCCTACTGCCACAAAACTAAAATTAGAATAACCTTCGACTGGAGCCTGACCTATGTTCCAGACCAGGCCAAACCCTTCCGCCCAATGTTGAGCGTAACGCAAGGAGATGTACATATCATCAATGGTAAACGGCCAAATCGCTTGTAATTGCAAAAAAAACAGGTAAAAAAAACAAAACACAAACACCATAGCAAAATAGCAGCGATTTATAGTGAGCATAGGACTCTCGTTGTTTTATTCATGTTTCAACAAACGGCGAACTCCTTTATACTTATTCCACTGTTCTCGCCTTAATTGCATGATGAAAAGCAAAATAATATTGATCACCGGTTGTTCAAGTGGCATCGGCTTTGATGCTGCATTCGCCTTATCGCAACGAGGCCATTTTTTCATTGCTAGCTGTCGCAAGCAAGATGATGTCCAAAAATTACAGCAGCTGGGTATTGCCGTGCTGCAGATGGATGTCAACGATCCTCAATCCATCCGGCGGGCATTTAATGAGTTGCTCACGAAGACCGGCGGACGTTTGGACATCTTAATTAATAATGCCGGTTATGGTCAAGCTGGCGCTTTGGAGGATGTAACGCGGGAAGCGTTGCGATTGCAATTTGAAACCAATGTTTTTGGCCTGATGGATCTCACGCGGTTATCCATCCCCATTATGCGTCAACAAGGTGAGGGGCGTATTATTAATATAAGTTCTATATTGGGCGTCATCAGCATGCCATTTAGAGGCGCTTATAATGCCTCCAAGTACGCAGTGGAAGGATTAAGTGATACCTTACGCCTTGAGCTAAAATCATCAGGTATCAAAGTAATTGCCATTGAGCCAGGACCTATCGAAAGCAAGTTTAGGGAAAGCGCCGTTCAAGCATCCTTGAAAAAAATAGACACTGAAAACAGCTATTTTAAACCTCAATACGACCGTATGCTCAATGAATTCATTCAGCAAAAAGCCAACTCAATATTTACGCGCAGCACCAAAGCCGTCATTGATAAATTGATTCACGCCATCGAGTCATCCAACCCCCAAGCAAAATACCCGGTTACCTTTCCAAGCCATTTGTTTTTTGTATTAAAACGAATTTTAAGCACAAACATGCTCGATCGAGTATTGGCTTTTGTATCCAAAAAAGAATTGCAAGGCATAAATTAACTTGAACCTAGGGTGAGCGAGAAGCCGCAGCGAATGCCCACCCATGCAAAAGCCAGCGTTTAAGCCACTAGCTCGATCAATTGATACCCAACAATGGCAGAGACAGCAATCATGCCTGAAATTTCTAACAAGCGTATCAGAAAAGTGTCTTTGGGTTCATGGTAAATTTGATCATTCGCAGCGAACGGATCCACAGGCACTTCGCTGGGTTCGGCTGACAACACAAAAGCAGGCTCTTCACCGTATACGCCAGCCCACCAACCCTCCGACCAATGCTCATGCTCCTTGGTGCCCAATCGAAATGGATTCAGCTCTTCGTCCATTTCAGCTGCCGCAGATTCATACCCATGAATATAGCACTCTTCAAAACTTGGATGATCGATGTTGAAACGCAATTTTATGTGCGGTAGCAACATGGTTGTGTCGTTCATTTTGATACCCCTTGTTATATTAACAGTTTGATCAAGTACTACGTTTCTTTTATTTTAATATCACATTCGTAGTTCTGCCTAACCTAAAGATAGATTTACTATTTTTTAACAAGATATCGTTTATTTAATAATCACCTCATTTTCAGTTGAGTTCAATGATGACTCAATTTCATTGTATCATACAAAAAACAAATCTAGCAAAGAAAAATCTATGTGTATAATTTTTGAATTTAAATGGTGCCAAGTTAAAAAAAAAGAGTATAATATGTGATCTTTTAAACATAAATTTGTACTGCATGGAATTAATGACATGATGACGTTCTGCCAACTGTTTCGTGTTGCTTTTGCATTTTTTATGCTGCTGATGGGTGGTGTCGTTTTAGCAAACAATATCAATGATTTATTGCGTTTTAAAAACGCCTATCCTGAACAAATTACATCCGTTAACGAGCAAGAATTAATATGGAGGGATGGCACCTCCATGCCCGTTAGCGATGGATTTGATAATAAAACCATGCAAGAAAAACTGGACAACCCGACTTTGCTTGATCAAATCAAAGATGTTTTTTATGTGCCAGGAATTCCCAATGACATCGCAACTTACAGACCTGATGGCGATCCTGGTCGTGTTCGTTATACACCTTTTTTTCTAAAAATGTATGGTGCGTCGAAAGCAGACGTTGAGGAAAAATTGACCACAATCTATTGGATGCCTAAATTTTTCGGTATTCTTTACCCATTACGCGTAACAACCATTAATCATGTTAATAAAAAATTTATTGCGATATCCCAGGAGTTAGAAACCCTCGTGGCTGCTCATCCTGAATATTTAAAATTTTTAAAAGAACCTGGTGGAACGTTTAACTGGCGTTATATTGCCAACACCGAGCGTCTAAGTTTACATAGCTTTGGTATGACCATCGACATTAATTCGAATGAGTCGAATTATTGGCAATATGATTTGGAAAAAGCCGGGGAAATAATCAGTGAAGCATCAGCCCTCATTTATCGAAATGACGTGCCGTGGGAAATTATCCCCATTTTTGAAAAATATGGTTTCATCTGGGGTGGCAAATGGCATCATTATGACAGCATGCATTTTGAATATAGACCCGAATTGCTGAGCGAATAAAGAAGCGTATAAGCAGCATATTTCGAACAGTCGTTTTTATGAGGTGGAGGCCTCTGCCATGGATTTAGCGTCTTAGTCGAGCTAAGCTTGCACATTCACATGTTCAATCTGGCTTCCTAGCGTATAGCTATTGGCTGTGAAATAAATACTGCTTATACTGCATCCGATCATATAATAGTTAATATTCTTTTTCCATTGATTTTTGCATCCCGCTCCACGTATCCATGCAAAAAATGATTTAGTGAGACAACGCACATGCCCGAATTACCTGAAGTAGAAACCACCAAACGAGGCATAATGCCGCATCTGGCCGATCAAACCATTGAACGGGTTGTGGTCAGGCAATCCCAATTACGATGGCCAGTCACCTCAACGCTGAATGATCAATTAACCAACCAAAAATTATTGTCCATCACACGTCGCGGCAAATACCTGCTATTAAAGATCCACCAAGGAACCTTGCTGATTCACTTGGGGATGTCGGGAAGTCTGCGTATTTTGGAAACAACAGTTTCGCCTCAAAAGCACGATCACATTGACATCGTATTCAAAAATGGTAAAACCCTACGCTATACCGATCCCCGCCGATTTGGTGCTTTTTTATGGGTAGACGGCAATCCGTTGCTTCATCCTCTACTAAGTAAATTAGGCGTTGAGCCTCTGGAATCATGTTTTACCAGCACTTACTTATTGACCCATGCCCAGCGCAGAACATTGCCCATTAAATCGTTTATCATGGATCACCATATTGTGGTTGGGATCGGCAATATTTATGCCACAGAAGCTCTATTTCTCGCTAAAATACATCCATTAACGCCCGCTAATACCCTGTCACAAAAACAAATGGAGGCATTAACCTCTGCCATTGGTTGCATTTTGAACGAGGCAATTCAACAAGGGGGAACAACGTTAAAAGATTTCGTAAACACCGAGGGCAAGCCTGGTTATTTTTTTCTAAAACTTAAGGTGTATGGCCGTGCCGGTCAACCGTGTGTTGTTTGCCATTCGCCTTTAGAAACCCTCCGCATTGGCCAGCGAGCAACGGTTTATTGTTCTTTTTGTCAACAATAATGTGCATTAAGCACAGCAAGCGTTAAATGATCTTGCAATGCGCTACCCGTGCTATTGGTTCATCAAATATATTTTTTCATGTATTCATGCAATTATTTCATATAAGTATATCACTCATACTGTGCTAGAATTAATTTTACAACGTGTTGAATATATTATTAAGATAAAAAATGTCTAAAGGAATAACGGTTGATGTATTAAAAGAAGTGGTTGAATTTTCTTTAAAAAATAACGATGGCGACACAGCGAATTACATTCCTGAATTGGAAAATGTTGACAAAGAAATTACAGCCATTGCCGTGAACCCAATTGATGACGAGCCAGTGATTTATTGCAACAAATCTTTACCGCTTGTTACCTTGCAAAGCACTTCAAAAATTATCCCCTTGATTGGATTATTGGAAGAACTTGGTCCTGATCGGGTTTTTGACTGGGTCAAAGTAGAACCATCCGGCGATGATTTTGCTTCAATCACTCGTTTAGAGCGATTCGGACCAAAACCCTCTAACCCAATGTTAAATGCGGGTGCAATAGCCTTGTGCTCCTACATTCCCGGCATTAGCGAACAACAATTTGCATGGCTGGAGGGCTGGGTAAAAAAACTATTTAATCAGACTCTTAGAATAAATCCTTTGGTGTTCAAATCAGAAAAAAGAACAGGTGATCGTAACCGCGCCTTGGCTTATCTATTGCAAAGCCGTGGCAATTTAGGAACCAATATAAAAGACACGCTGGATTTGTATTTTTCACTGTGCTCTTATGAAGCGTCTATCGATCAAATGCTTTATTTACCGACTCTTCTTGCAAATGCAGGTAAAGACCCCCATACCAACACCCAAATTTTTTCCGAACAAACGTGCAAAATCACGCTCGCGATCATGGCAACGTGTGGATTGTACGACGAAACCGGTACCCACATGGTTCGCACCGGGATGCCTGCGAAAAGTGGTGTTTCTGGCTACATCATCGCAGTTGTTCCAGGAAAAGCAGGTATTGTGGTGTTAAGCCCTCGCGTGAACAAGAAAGGAAACAGTATTCGTGGTGAAATCATGCTGGAAGAATTGTCGAAACGAATGAGCTGGCATTTTGCATTGCCCTAAGGTCGTTTAAGTCAACATACTTGCGAACATACCCACAATCGAGTATATTATTGGCCAATAAAAAGACAGGTTGCATTAAGTGGATGTTAAAAAAATATTCAGCTTGCATTTAAGTTCGAATGCCAAAACATTTGTCATGTTAAATGTAGATGCACGTGAAGAACCCGAAGAAGAGTTTTGCTTCAAACCTATAAAACGCTCCGAGTTGCAAGACAAAGCAAATGTATTGGCCAGTTACCTTCTCAAATTATTTTTACCCACCTCATCGGAGGAAACCACTAATTTTTTACCCGTTTATCAAATCAGCTCCACTTCATCGAGAACCCTCACAGATTTAGAAGCCCACAACCATTCACAAAACTATCTTGGATGCGCCCCAGCCAAAATACAGCCATTTTTTGCACAAAATTTCGCCCAAAATTTAGGAGGATTGCTTTTTCTAAATGTACTCTTCTCAGGCAGCTTAAAAGAGAAATCATTGGGAATTGCAACCTCGCCTCGTACAGACAACCCTTTTTTTGTTCAAAAATTATCTTCTTTTTGGTCTGACTACTTTAAACCTGAGCATCCATTTTTTATTTTTGACGAGAACTTAACACAAAATATCTCCACACTCATGCAATCACTTGCTAGCACTCAACTCCCTTGGTGGCATGCAACAGGAATATTTCACCAGAAGCATCTCTTTTTTTACGAATGTTTCGACGTTGCTATACGGGTTTATTTAACCCCGGTGGAATTTATAAAAGCAATTGCCGATAGTATTTTAGACATGTATGAAGAATCCGCAAAATTTATCCATTATTTACAAAACAAAATAAACAACTTCAAGCAACAGTTTTTTAGGGTTTTAAGTCAATTGCCAGCGGCACAACAGCAGGGGTGGAAGGACATGCTTCAAAAGCATGGGCTCTCGAATTATGAACAATATCGGTTGGAACTGTCAAATTTTAAAATGCATAAATCATCGACTTTGCATCCCTACATATTCATGCAAACGCAGGAGGCGATGCTCGTTCAAGCAATGAACCTAGGTATTCCCGATTTATACCAACCACGATTTTGTGATCCATTAAAAACTGTGCTGAAACAGGAACATCGTTCGGCGATTGCGGCCTATCTTTTTAAGCAAGAAACCCTTCATCAACAACTGCTTGATCCCAATCATGGTTTATGGCCAAGTCTTGAAAATTTAGCTTCAAAAATAAAAGCATCGTTTAAACCCCTAGCCCTAACAATACCAGCACAATTGCTGATCCATTGCATTGTCTATCAAAAAAATAATTTAGCAAAACTCATCATTGATAACATTGTGGGAATTGAAGCTCCTGTCCCCATTCGAACTCTTTGGCCTTTGGTTTCATTTTCACCAACCCACGAACAATGGTTAACTCATTCCTTACTTTTTATCGCTTTGCAGTCAAAGAATAATGATATAGCAAACTACTTGCGTCAAAAACAAGCCAAGCTGCTCATTGATGAAAAAGAATCAACATTGCTGATACAAACATCATCGGAAAATTCATCCCATTTAGTCACATGCTCCATTCATAAAAAAAGACGGCGAGAAAGAGCGTACTCATATCACGAGACAATACCCAACCAACAATCTTTTGAATACAGTTGACGATGCCCAGCACCCAGAGTATGTAAAGATTTTTCACTGATTGTTTTGCAATACGTACTTGAAGTGTTATAATGGCTGTCCAGCTAATTAGGATAAATAGAAAATGTCAGAAAAAGTACGTGGTACAGTAAAATGGTTCAACGAAAGCAAAGGCTTTGGTTTTATTGAAAGCAACGGTAAAGATTATTTCGTTCATTTCAGCGCAATTCAAGGCACAGGTTTCAAAACCTTAACTGAAGGCGGAGCAGTTATGTTCAAGCCAGGTCAAGGCCAAAAAGGTCCTCAAGCCGAAGAAGTTGAAGTTGTATAATTAATACCGCCTCCCGCATAGCCAGATATTTCATCTTTCAATTTGCAAAGAAACAATACCAACTGTGCGGGCAGCTTCTAACCGGTGCTTCACAACACCGTTAATCTCCCCTCTTGCAGTATCATCACCACATCCATGCGTGCAGCCAATTGACGATCGTGCGTTACAACCAATAATGCGGTGTTTGAATTCGCATTGAGCTCCATCATGAGATCAAAAATTTTTGCAGCAGTGGTTTGATCCAAATTGCCTGTAGGCTCATCTGCAAAAACACAGCTCGGTTTATGCACCAACGCACGCCCAATAGCTACACGTTGCCTTTCACCACCAGATAATTGAGCGGGTTTGTGGTGAACACGTTCTGATAGACCAACTTCCGCCAATATCTGCTGCGCTCTATCCATTGCTTCGGCAACGGGCACATTGCCAATTAGCAAAGGCATCGCAATATTTTCCAGTGCCGAAAATTCAGGCAACAAATGGTGGAATTGATAAACAAAACCCAACTGTTTGTTGCGCAATCGACACCGTTCACGTTCCGGTAAAGACAACCAATCAATGCCATCCACCGTTACGTGTCCCGCAGTTGGTTTATCAAGCCCACCCAACAAATGCAATAAAGTGCTTTTACCAGAACCAGAAGGTCCTACAATTGCAATGCGTGCACCGGCATAGATTGTAAAATCAATATTTTTTAATACATCGATGGACACATTGCCATCATGGTATGATTTATTTAAACCATAACACTTCACAATTTCATTATTCATAATGCAAAGCCTCCGCAATCACCGTTTTTGATGCACGCCAAGCGGGGTAAATCGTCGCAACAAAACTCATCAATAACGCCATACTACACACCACCCATAAATCACTCATGAGGATTTTAGATGGCAAATAATCCACAAAATAAATATTTGACGAAAGCATATGGATATCAAAGAAAGACTGCAAGGCATTAACAATACTGGTTGCGTTGCTGGCAAGCAGCAAACCAGCCAATACACCAAACAACGTACCCATAATTCCGACCATCATTCCTTGCACGATAAACACCCATAAAATCATGCCCGGTGTAGCACCAATTGTACGCATGATAGCAATTTCAGCTTGTTTATCATTCACAACCATCACCAACGAAGAAACTAAATTAAATGCTGCAACCGCTATGATCAGCAACAAAATGAGAAACATCATGGTTTTTTCCATTTTGACTGCCTGAAAAAAAGCGCCGAATGACTCAGTCCAATTACCCACCTGGTAATCTTCGCCCAGTTTTTGCGCCAATTGTTGTGAAAGCGCTGGGGCTTGATACACATTGTCAATTTTTATTTTCACGCCCGAAACGTCATCGCCCATTTGCATAAGTTTTTGAGCATCGGATAAATGAATGAAGGCGAGTTTTGTATCAAAATTAAACCCGGTACCCGCTGAAAAAATACCCGCCACCGTAAATCGTTTAAAACGTGGAATCATCCCCGCTGGTGTGACCGATGCTTGAGGGATCATGACAGTCACCTTATCCCCCACCATCACACCTAAATTTTCAGCAAGGCCGCGTCCCAAAATCATGCCAAAATTATTCAACCCAGCCATGCTACCAATGAGAAGTTTGTTCTGCAGGTGATTCACAAACCGTTCTTGCTCCGGCAAAATCCCCGTGATCACGATGGGCAAAACTTGCCCTTCATACGTCAACAACCCTTGACCACCAACATAAGGAGCAACCGCTTTTATGTCTGGATTTTTTTTTAAATCATCTTCAAGCTGTTGCCAATCACTCAGTTTTCCGTCGTGTGTGCTAATGGTAATTTCTGGCGCCATGCCAAAAAATCGTTTATGGATCTCAGCATCGAAACCATTCATCACTGACAGCACGGTAATAAGCACCATCACACCCATACCGATACCCAGCATCGAGCTCAAAGAAATAAAGGAAACAAAATGATTCTTTTTTTTTGCACGCGTGTAGCGCAGACCGATAAACAGCGGTAAAGGTTTAAACATAGATGAATTAAATTTGGTTAAAGCAACATTGTAGTTAAAATAACGATGACAAGATATACCTCATCTACATTATAAGCAGATATTAAACCTTCACCCTCAGTTAACACACAATGTTATCCACAGAAATTGTGGATATGTGACCGCTGTCTCGAAATTATTTATGCGATGATAGTGGGTGTTTTTCGACGCAATTTCAAATTTTACTGTGCAATTTTTCTCATAACCGCATCGTTTTTCAAATAAATTTATGGAGGGTCGTGAGCACGACTCCCCATTAAAACAAAATTTAACTTATAGTACAGTCATTAACGCCATTGATTGGCATAAGATTTTCATCATAGTCATTAATGTCCTGGCTAGCACCGAACCTTTGTCCTTGCATGTAAAGTGTTGCATACAATGAACCTGGTTCTGGGTTCGCTAGTTTTACAGATACATTATGATTGAATTCGTCTTTTTCAGAAAAAGATAAGCCCTCCATCCATGTAGTAACTAGTTCTTGAGATTCTTTTTGAGCCTCTTTGATACAACAATCCATATTGCCAAGCGCTTGCTGCTTGAAGCTTATGCCCGCTCGATGCAGCATCATTCCGGAATCCATTACTGAATTATACAGCTTAATCGCCGCCTTACTCTTAAGACCTTGAGCATGCATGGTAATAGCTTCTGCTCGATTTGAATTTAAAAAATCAACTATTTTCTGAATGTCTGATGGTTGAAAAAACATATTATATTTCCTTTATTAAATGATAATTAAAGCCAAATTGTATCATAAAAAATTCGTATTGAATAATATTTCACCACAAAGTTATAATCAATTTTTGTTAGTATCGTATTGAAAAGGTGTGTGAGAAAAATTACACGATATTTCCCTCGCTGGATTCAAGAACGTCATTTACTATGTTTTTTTATTTATGGCATGCACTCCATGCGACATTTAAAATTAATTGCAATAACGTTGCAATAAACGTAAATAGAGTTTTATTTTTATACTATACTTTACAAGTACATCATTTTCGTAACTTTACAAGGATAGCTATTATGAAAAGATTAACCATGTGCGTATTGCTTTCGGCCACATTGGCCTCTCCTTTGGCTTTTGCAATAGATCACCATAGCGATGGCTCTCGTAGCTCGACAACAACAACGCCAGGGGGTGGTACTGTTGAGACAGGCCTGAACCATAATGGTAACACAAGGTCCGGCCATCATGATGGTGAAACAAGTGGTTATATGAACGCAACAGGAAGCAACGGTGGTTCCACATCAAAGTCTTTCGATCGTCGTGGACACACCGATTGGGCTCCTGCCAAACCAGCCTCTGAACCCGTAGCACCCGCAGCCGCAGAATAAAATCAGCGGCATATAAACAATTTGCTCAGTTTTTAACGCTGAGCAAATCTCGAATACTTACTTCAATGGCTATTCTATTCCATAAACCTGGGTTACCATTTCACACATCACTTATTTCGTTAAAAGTTAGTCGATATGGGAGTTTGCTGTGGAACATGAAACAATGAATTATGACGTTGTAATTGTCGGCGCAGGGCCTGCTGGATTATCAGCTGCCATCAAATTGAAGCAATTGGCCAAACAAGACAATAAAGAGTTAAGCGTTTGCATTCTTGAAAAAGGCGCGCAAGTGGGTGCGCATATCCTATCGGGAGCGGTATTGGAACCACGTAGCCTGCAAGCCCTATTGCCCGATAATTGGCAAGAGGCCCCTCTTGACACACCTGTATCCGAAGATTTTTTTTATTACTTAACCACAAAACATGCGATCAAATTGCCCACTCCCCTCCCCATGAAAAATAAAGGAAATTACATCATAAGCTTGGGTGAACTTTGCCAGTTTTTGGCAACTGAAGCTGAAAAAATGGGGTGTGAAATATACCCTGGGTTTGCTGCTACACAAGTTCTTTATAATCGAGAAGGCCATGTCATTGGTGTCTCCACAGGGGATGTTGGCATCGACAAACAGGAAGAAAAAACCATCAATTACCAACCAGGATTGCATCTACATGCCAAGCAAACCCTCGTTGCTGAAGGCTGTCGAGGACAATTGAGCCAACATTTAATGACCCGTTTTCAATTGCGAAAAGGAGTACAACCTCAAACCTACGGTCTAGGCATCAAAGAAATATGGCAAATTCAGCCTGACCAACATCGATTGGGTCAGGTGATTCATACGATCGGTTGGCCCCTCGATAAAAATACTTATGGTGGCTCTTTTCTATACCATTTATCTAAAAACCGTTTAGCCATTGGTTTTGTGGTTGGACTGGATTACAAAAATCCTTGGCTTAGCCCTTTTTCGGAATTTCAACGCTTTAAAACCCACCCGTTCATTGGTAAATTGTTGGAGCATGGTGAACGTATAAGCTATGGAG
Organism: uncultured Legionellaceae bacterium; assembly: GCA_964525945.1. GTDB lineage: Bacteria > Pseudomonadota > Gammaproteobacteria > Legionellales > Legionellaceae > CAZGKX01. Next base: position 24,065 of record CAZGKX010000017.1, on the reverse strand, counting down.
CACGCGCTTTGAATGAAGGGGGTTGGCAATCATTGCCCAAATTGACGTTCCCGGGTGGCGCCTTAATTGGAGACAGCGCAGGTTTCTTAAATGTTCCCAAAATCAAAGGGATCCATACCGCAATGCAATCCGGAATGTTGGCAGCAGAAGCTTGTTTTAACGCCATAACAAAAGAAGAGCCGAATCCAATAGAAATCATGGCGTATCCACAACAAATCAAACAATCCTGGATGGCTGATGAGCTCTATAAAGTACGTAATATTCGACCGGGTTTTCGCTTCGGGTTGTTGGCAGGGTTAGCACTTGCTGCCTTTGAAACATATATCACACGTGGAAAATCGCCTTGGACTCTAAAAAATCATGCGGATCATCTATCCTTAAAACCTGCGAATCAATCCCTGAAAATTGACTACCCCAAACCGGATGGCAAACTAACGTTCGATAGGCTTTCTTCTGTTTACCTCTCGAATACTTTTCATGAAGAAAATCAGCCCTGCCATCTCAAACTTCGCGACAAAACCCTCGCTATTAGTGTTAACTATGAAGAATATGCGTCTCCAGAAACACGCTATTGCCCAGCCAGCGTTTATGAAATCGTTGAAAGTAAATATGGTCCAAAATTACAAATAAATGCTCAAAATTGTATTCACTGTAAAACGTGTGATATTAAAGACCCTCGTCAAAACATTGTTTGGACAGCACCAGAAGGCGGTGGCGGGCCGAATTATATAAGCATGTAATTATATACCTTCATAAGAATAAATAAGATTGTCATTTTAAATCGATGCAGTTAGACTTTAACAAAGTTCCCTCATCGAGTCCTAGTGGCGCAGCTGGATAGCGCGGCCCCCTCCTAAGGGGCAGGTCGCAGGTTCGAATCCTGCCTGGGACACCAATATTATCAATAGGTTACGATTGTAAATTTGAATTTTTAGTTTGATTTTTTACTTCGGGTATAGCCAAATCAATTGCTACTTATTCCGGTAAGCCAGCAAAAGGTATTCACCAGCTTCATTTGCTGCACTGTCTTACAGGGCACTTCCATTAAATTTGGATTCACTACAACCACTGATAAGCATTGAGCGCGGGATATAGCTACATTCAACCGATTTTTACTATAGAGAAACTCAATATTGCGCGGTAAATCCTCAGCACTTGAGGTCACCATCGAAACTAGGACAATAGGCGCTTCTTGTCCTTGAAACTTATCTACCGTACCTACTTGCGCGCCTTCTGGCAAAATAGAGCGTAGATAATTGACCTGCACGTTATAAGGAGTCACAACGAGGATGTCTTTGAAGGTTATTGTACGTGGCTCTTTACCATCTTCTTTACACTGCTGTTTAAGTAGCTCCTGATAAAGATGCTTAATGATTACGCCCTCTTCAATACTTTTTTGAGAGCATCCTTCATGAGCAGCATCAATCACATGGATTCCTTCTTCAGGCAAGGCAATCCCATTAAATAGTAAAGATCGATTAGATGTTGATTCGTGCGCGTGAAGTCTACCTTCATAGAAGGCGTCTGAAATGAACTGGCAAACGCTTGGACGCATTCTTCGCGTATTATCTAAAAATACACCTTGCTCGGGTGGAATAGTCGCATGATCGCTCAGAAGAAAATCAAGAATTGAAAGACCTGCTTCGCCTGGATGAGTTCCTTGTATAGGCTGCCCAAGTTGCATTTGATCGCCAATCAGTATGATATTTTTAGCTGCAATCCCCATAGCAACAACATTGGCTACGGCAACCTGACCTGCTTCATCGATAAATAGGTAATCTAGTTGTTCTTTCAAATGTTCATTTGAAAAAAACCATGCTGTACCTGCAACAAGACTTTCATTCAGAGTGAGGGCTTCTGTCTTCTCAACGCTCTTTATGCATCGCCCATCATAGTAAGATTCCACACTTCCCTTACTTGCCTTTTTTGCCCCTGCAAATTGAAAGCCCTGCTCTTTAGCAACAGCTTCAATTTTATCCAATAAATTATGAATGGCTTTGTGAGCATTTGCGGCAACGCCTATCTTTTTGCCTCGACGCATAAGCTCAACAATAATGTGGCTGCTGGTATAAGTTTTTCCAGCTCCAGGTGGGCCTTGGATGAAAAGATAACTGTTATCCAAATTATTTATTATCTCAAGCGTTTCTTTCTGAAGGTCTGTTGAGGTAATTAAAGGTGAACCAATAACTTTGCCCCGAATGCGAGGCAATGATTTATTCAATATATCTTTAATTGCCTGATAGCAATGAGTACTTCCCTCAATTATATTGTCTGCCACGTTGTATATTGCGGTTCTCATACTCTTGGCATCAATAGGACCACCAGGACCAATTGAAAAACGAGCTGGTGGCGGTTCCTTCTTTTTTCCTCGCTTAATGTGAACCATTCCTTTATCTTCATCAATAACAAAGACAGTTCCAACTGCCTCCAAGGTTGCTGTGTCAATTACCGAATCACCTACTTTCACTTTGTATTCCTGGGCAGGAAAGTGATAGCTATAAACAAATGAATTTTTTTCTTCCTCAGGCTCTCCAAATCGAATCAATCCACCAATACAATCCGTATCATCGATTAATTCATCTTCAAATCTATCCTGTCGTTCAAACATTGCCCAAAATTGAGGTTTTGCCTCACGATTATGAAACTCTAATAAATCCAATATCCGCTGTCGTAAAAGGGCATTACCATCATCTTTATCCACTTTCAAAAGAGCATGATATTTCTCATATTCAATTTCCCAATCTTTACGTGCTAATGGCGCTGCAGCATCTTCTTGAAAACCATTCAATCCTTTCAGGTCTTAATGTTATAAGCCAATCACGTAAGCGTGCAGTTGAGATACAATCCACCTTATTGTAATCAGCTATTTCTTGGAGAAGCGCATCATCACCAGACTCACGCCATTGGTTATAAACCACAATACTATCCATAGCAGTGGCAACGGCATTGTCTCTTTTCTCCATATAAAAAGTTTCAAGGTTTTTGATGGAGTAACCAGGCTCAGAGGTACGGATACTTTCGCGCACAACCTTGTATAAATCGACAAACTTCTTCTGACGCAATAGGTTATCTACCTGCTCAGTACAAACCCCATACTGGCAAGCCAAACGCTTTAAAGCAGTGGTTTCATAATGATTGTAATGGTAAATGTG
>CAZGKX010000017.1:0-20903 GCA_964525945.1 uncultured Legionellaceae bacterium | reverse complement strand
GAGATGTTGCTCAAGAAATGCCATGAATTGTTCAAAAGCCAATTGCTCTTCTTGATGATTATGCGCCCAAAATGGAAGAAATATTTCTTTTCCATCCTTGAGATAATATATTCCAAACAGGTATTCAAGCCCACCTTGATACAGAGGATCGCCTTCCATATCAAAAAATAGATCTCCTTTGTCTGGAAGCGGTAAACGCTCAAATCCTTTACCAACCATAAGCTCAAGAGTTTCAAACTTGTTCTGATCCATGTTACGCTTATAGGTTTGTAACATCGCCTGGGAACGAAGCCTCAAGAAAACGTCATGATTTAACTCTTCAATCTTACTGTCGACTGGCAAAGCCGCTAAATCGGCTACAGTGTTAATATTCGCTTTTAATAGCTTATCAATTTGAGACCGCTGGATATTAGCAATCAAATTTAAATGATCATCACTTTGCCATTGCTCAGTGCAACGATCACGCCAGTGGCATAAGAGACAATGAGCGCAAGGTTCTGGATAAGAGCTAGCGGGCGGATTATTTGCATAGGCTTCAAATCGTTGCTTTGCCTTTTGGTAATAATGAAAAAAATCATCCACTTTAAATTCAGCATGCGAACTATCGCCCAGAACTAAATGCATCAGTTTTGGTCGTGTTCCTTGAGCTTTCTCTAGGAGGTCGCTGTAGACACATAACTGCATAATGTGTTTTGGCTCAGGTGATCTACTTAATTTTGTGTCCAGTACTTCATAGCTGAACGCGCCTAATTTAGATGGGGTATCAGTCTTAATTAGAAAATCGGCATCACCATACCACGGGGCATCAGTAAGCCTGGCTTGATAAACAACATTAGGTGTTAATTTCAATGCTTCAGTAGTTAAGCGTTCGCGGACTTCTGAAGACGAATCTTTGGGGATTTCAATGATGTTTTTAGCATCATCTTTCAACGATTGAAGATAACTCTTTTCGTGCTCATACCCCTTGTCTTGTAGTAATTTATTTGAAGCACTATCTTCTGCTGGTTTAATACCATCAGACAATTGTTTTAAATCTAAAAAGGTCGCGTGGTGACAGCCTAAGAAAGTAATTAGGTCTGAAGGAGAAAATAATAAATTATTATCCTTAATTGACTTCATTTCAGCGACAAGCTCCTAATAAAGTCATTATTATTCTACTCCCGATGTTAATTTTTCATGAGAAAAAACTCACCAAATATTGGTGGTATTGATTCCAAACTGTTAATCCATTTGTCACCAATGAAAAAAACGCTTCGAGTTTAACTATAGCATCAAAAATTAATCCCGTTTTCCTATGATCATTAGGCTTAATTGCCTCTTCTGCAATAAATTCTATCAACTCTAATGATGATTTTTTTTGGCTAGTGGAGATTGATAAATCATTTAATAATAAGTCACTCAATTTCGTTAAAATAGCAGCCATTTCTTTTTGATTGATTTTTTGTAAGGAATCAATTGCTACTTCAATAGATCTTGTTTGAATTTTTCCATTATTAATTAGCCCAACTGTACTATTATTGATATGATTTACATTCCCCAAATTTATACCAATATTATTAATAGCTGGCTCATTCGATGTAAACCCAAGAGTTTCGCGCAGTGTTTTGTCTGCCCATTGCATTTCTCTATGCAATATATTCATTTGATCAATTGTTAGTTGCTTCCAAACTTTGTAGCAAGTTAAACAAACAGGAGTTTCATTTGGACCAATAGTAAACATAGCTGAGTTATCACATTGATTGCACTTCAAAACTGCTCCCTAATAATCTTCAAGCGTGTTTTATATCAATAATATAAATTAAATCCAAGCAGAACTTAATGTTTCAGCCTGCCGTAAAACCAACTCAACGGCCTCTTCCTGCTTATCCGGAGGGTATTTATACTTACGCAAAATACGTTTAACCATCAAACGCAATTTAGCTCTCACGCTCTCCCGTACAGACCAGTCCACACTCACATTTCGGCGTAGATTCTCTGTGAGTTCATGCGCTATTTTCTTAAGTGTTTCATCGCCTAACTCTTTCACTGATGTTTCATTATTAGCCAGGGCATCGTAAAATGCCAATTCATCCTCATTAAGACCTAATTCGTCCCCACGATTAACAGCTTCTTTGAATTTTTTGGCCATATCACATAGTTCTTCCATCACCTGAGCTGTTTCAATAGCGCGGTTTTGATAGCGTTTTATGGTATTAACTAATAAGTCCGAGAATTTTTTCTCCTGTATTACATTCGTAGCAAAACGGGTTCTAATCTCACCTTCAAGTAAACGCTCTAGCAATTCCACCGCTAAGTTTCTCTCGGGCAATTCTCGAACTTCAGCAAGGAACTCATCATCAAGAATACCTATATTCGGCTTGTCCAAACCCACAGCATCGAAGATGTCGACGACCTCATCAGACACTACTGCAGAGCTTATTATTTGCCTTATAGCTAGCTCTCGTTCTTCATTGGTGCGTTTTTTAGCTGAAATATCACGCTTCGTCAGGATTACTTTTACCGCCTGCATAAAGGCTACTTCTTCACGAACAGCTCGCGCTTCATCTAAGGTGCAACAGAGGCTAAAGGCTTTCGACATAGCCAGTGCTGTATCGGCAAAGCGTTTTTTACCATCATCTACACCCAACACATGGTTAGCGGCTTTTGCAAGGAGGCTGTGGCCACTGGTTAAAAAACTACTGTAATCAAATCCATGTAGTATTGACCGCAATACATCCAATTTTTCCTCTAATAAGGCATAGGCTTCATAAGCGTCAACAGTTGGTCTGCCGTGACCATTGCTCGCTGTATAATCTTTTAGAGCTTTTTTCACCCGGGCAATAGCTTGCATAAGGTTGTGGCCTTTCATTGGCTTATCAATGTATAACGTATGGGCACAAGGAACATCAAAACCTGTTAACCACATATCACGGACAATGACCAAGCGCAGCTCATCATCTGGCTTCTTAAAGCGTTTTTCCAGATCTTTACGTATCTGCTTAGAGTAAATATGAGGGCGCAATAAAGCTTTATCACTAGGAGTGCCTGTCATAACGACTTTTACAGCCCCTTTAGTTGGATCTTCACTATGCCATTCAGGTCGTAGAGCGATAATCTCGTTATAGAGGTGAACACAAATATCTCTGCTCATACCCACAATCATGGCTTTACCATATTGTGCTTTATTCCGCTCTTCAAAGTGGTTAATTAAATCAGCAGCTACTTGTTTAATACGAGGTTCAGCACCCACTACTTTTTCTAAAGCAGCCCAACGTGATTTCAGTTTGGCTTGCTCCCTATCCTCTTCATCCTCTGCTAACTCATCAACATCATCATCAAGTCTTGGGATTTGATCTGAGTTCAATGACAGCTTGGCAAGCCGAGACTCATAATAAATAGCAACGGTTGCACCATCGTCTTTAGCTTGTTGCATGTCATAGATATGGATGTAATCGCCAAACACCGCACGGGTATCGCGATCTTCGCTTGAAACAGGGGTTCCAGTAAAAGCAACAAAGGTTGCATTGGGTAAGGCATCCCTTAAATGCTGCGCATAACCCACATTATATTTCTCCTGGCCAGCTTTGCCTTTTAGCTCTGCTGTAAAGCCATACTGAGTCCGATGCGCCTCATCAGCGATAACTACAATATTACGTCGATCAGATAAGACGGGGAAAATATCTTCATCTTCACCAAGCATGAATTTTTGGATAGTAGCAAACACTATCCCACCCGATGGGCGATTGTTTAATTTGGCACGTAAATCTTGCCGTGACTCAGCTTGCACAGGCTGCTCACGAAGCAAGTCTTGACCAAGAGAAAAAACGCCGAATAACTGTCCATCTAAATCATTACGATCGGTAATAATAACAATAGTAGGATTTTCCATAGCAACTTCACGCATCACTCGTGCGGCGAAGCACGTCATGGTAATGCTTTTACCGCTTCCTTGAGTATGCCAAACAACCCCACCTTTTTTATTGCCGTCTGGTCGCGATGCGGTGATCACTTGTTGGATAGCAGCTCGCACGGCGTGGAATTGATGATATCCTGCAATTTTTTTGACAAGCTCTCCATCATCTTCAAACAGAATGAAGAACCGTAGGTAATCTAAAAAGTAAGCTGGCGAAAGTATGCCCCGGGTCAACGTTTCAAGCTCGCCAAATTGGCCTAGCGGGTCAAGGGTCACTCCGTCAATAGTGCGCCATGACATAAACCGCTCCATATTGGCAGAAAGTGAGCCCATACGCGCTTCACTGCCGTCTGAAATGATTAAAACTTCGTTATATTGAAAGATGTCTGGAATTTGCTCTTTGTAGGTTTGGATTTGATTAAAAGCCTTCCCTAAATCAGCATTTAAATCAGCCGAATTTTTTAATTCAATCAATACCAAAGGCAATCCATTAATGAACAAAAGAATATCTGGACGCCGAGTGTGTTTTTCACCTTTGATAGAGAACTGATTAACAGCTAACCACTCGTTATTTGATAGTGTTTCAAAATCAATTAAACGAACAAAATCACCTCGAGTTTCACCGTCTTTCTGGTACTGTACTGGAACACCATTTACTAAAAAATGATGTAAACTACGGTTGGCTGATAATAGAATTGGCGTGTTTAAATCACTCACTTGCTGTAAAGCATCTTCGCGAGCTACTGATGGAATTTCAGGGTTTAGTTGGTTGATAGCCCTTCGCAAACGTTCTATTAGCAATATGTCTTGATAGTTGCTACGTTCTGAAGCCTCGCCATCACAGGCAATGGTTGGACCATAAACATGGGTATAACCAATTTCAGTTAGCCAGGTTAGCATCTCTTGTTCGAGTTTATCTTCAGTCATTAAGTATCTCTTTTCTCAAGCGCGGATAAGTACGCAAATAAATTAGGGAAATTGTGCTTTATCACATTCATAAACTCTGTATCATTTTTATATCGATAACCTACTTCTTTTTCCCATATATGATTGGTTATATCCAAAATACTTTTAATTGTTTCTTTATCAATATAGAGCAATTGTGGCATGGAAGATAACCCAGCACTTTTTGGGGTTTTGATAGAAAGATTTTTTAGAGCAAATTCGCAAGAGTCAGCATAATCGACTCCACAAAAATACACAGCCGGTTTATCGATGAAAATTTCATAGATCTGATGAGCTAAATCTCTTTGATAAACATCTAAAATATCTTGATCCACGCTATTGGTGATCTTTTTTTCTAAAGAGATAAGTTTGCCTGCCATAGCGGCGGCTGAAATCCAACTTACACGACGAGTAGGAGTATCTGATTTGATCCGTTTTAAGATCATTTCTGATGTCTGTTTGTAACCATCCAGATAAAAATTAGAACTCTTTTTACCATCCTCTAAAGTATTTCGATATGCTTGATAAGTAAGGGTTGCAAGAGCGATCAACACCAACGCCAAAGTGCATATACCATTCAATGGTTCCCTGCCACTATCATTCTCATTGGAGTTTGCATTAAATTCACCAGTACCTGATGGCTTTTTTCCTAACTCACTACTAAATTTTTCTCCATTTTGGGGTAAGATGTTAGCTGTATTGGTTTCAGTTATACCTGCGCGAGTTCCATGATTAAAATAAGATGCCAATCCATAAATAGATAAGAATCCGGCTATAAGAAAAAAGAATAGTGTTAACCAAAATAACGGGTTCTTTAATGACTTCATAAAACGCTCTCCATATACTCTACCTGTGACAACCTTAACTGCCCTGAGATTAAGCGAGGTAATAATGTATCGCGTAACATTGATAAAAATTCTTCCTGCTTTTGATTTGCAATGATACGAGAAACTAGAGGAGTTATCATATAGTCAAATTTTTGAGCCAATTTAGGCTCTGGCAACAAAATAGGAGTTTTTTCAAATCTGCTTTTATTTAAGTTGTCGAATACAGAACCACCTGATCCGGCTGCTCGAATTTTTTCACCAATTTGTCGTAAAACAAACAGTGAGAAAGAGTCTGTCCAGCTAGGATCAGGGACTACACTATTTATTTGTTGGTTTGTTTGCGACATTTCGGTCACTGCCACAACCAAACCAGCGGTAGCTATACATGAAACGCCAATTGAACCTGGGCGTAAATATTTGTTTTTTTGTGTGCCAGCGCCCTGATGAGATAGTTTTTTTTGAGTTGATGTAACTACCAACCGATTATGCATATCAGGAATAGTAATAAATGGTACTTCAGAACCATAATTTTCCTGATTCGAAGTCAAGGGGGTTTTCCCACATATTACCTCGCCCAAATTAGAAATCCTACCAACGTACCACCCCCTTGGGATTAGCCCGAACTCCGATTCCTCAAAACTAGTAGGAAAAAGTGCTGCTGTTTCTGCATCCATTCCTTCAGGTTCACGGCCTTCTGCTTTTGCGTGTATGGGGTCGAAGTCGATAAACCATGATTTGAAAAGGGCTTGAGCGATTGCTTCAAGGGTAGTATTTGTTTCTTGAAGAAGATATATACGATCATCTAAAACACTTAAAATATCCCCTATACTTCGCTGTACTTTTATTGACGGGCAAGGTACTTTGAATTCTTCTATCATTAATTTAGTCAAAGCATTTCTTGTAGCTCCTGCTCCAGCTACTCCTAACATTAAATTTTGTTGATAAGGCGAAGTTAGAAAATAACGTAAGTAACGACTATCAAAAATATCAGGCATAGGTCGAATGATTGCCACATGTTGATTTACTCGTGCAGGGAGATATTTTGGTGGAACTAAACAAACTCTTGCTACAGAATCACCAGTAATATTTAACAGTATATCGCCGACTTCAACATTAACGTTATTTAATTTTTTTGCCTGTACTTCATCTAGAGATATTTTGGTGGAACTAAACAAACTCTTGCTACAGAATCACCAGTAATATTTAACAGTATATCGCCGACTTCAACATTAACGTTATTTAATTTTTTTGCCTGTACTTCATCTATAAATGCAAGTCCAGAAGAAGAAAATCCATTATTATGAACATTTTGGCTGCGAATTAGGCTAACAGGACCATCCTCATGATAACTTTCTTTTCCCCCCGTTGGTGTAGCTCCACTTCCGATTTTTAAGCAAAAGTCACCTAATCGTTTCCATGGCCATAAAGCATTCATAATCCACCTGCTTTTGAACTATTTTCAATCTCAAAAAAATAAAAATAATACCTGGTTAATTTTGCAACGCTACGTTGCATAAATTGTGCAAGCGCCCCCTGCACAATTAACATTTCTTTTATTTGCTGCCAAATTCTACTCATCTGCTAAATCCCCAAATTCCGCCTCAATCTCTTCCACAGTAGGCAAGCTAGATTTAAGCTCTTCAGGCAACGATTGAGTAATCTGGTACTCAGATACCCCTATAGGCTTGTTAACATCACTAAGGGCATATTCTACGACCAACTTATCATGACTTTTGCAGAGCAGAAGGCCAATCGTGGGCTCATCACCTTGGCGGCGTAATTGAGCATCTACCGCTTTAATGTAAAAATTCAACTTACCCACATGCTCAGGTTCAAAGTCTACGTTTTTTAATTCGACGACCAGATAACAATGAAGCCGGGTATGATAAAACAATAAATCGATAAAGAATTCACGTTCACCAACTTGGAGAGGTACTTGTCTGCCAATGTAGGCGAACCCTGCGCCGAGTTCTAAAAGGAATTGGGTAATGTGCTCAATCAGTCCTTGCTCCAGATCTCTTTCATCATAGCCTTTGGTTAGACGTAAAAAATCAAAGACGTAAGGGTCTTTCAATGTTTGATGCGCTAAATCAGACTGAGGGGATGGGAGGGCTTTAGTGAAATTAGATAATGCTTTACCTTCACGCTGCCAGAGATTACTTTCAATTTGATGCGTTAAAACACTTCGACTCCAGCCATACTCTATTGTGTTTCTAATATAATAAAGCCCTTCTTCAGCATTTTTGCATTTATTAATAATGACTTGATTATGTCCCCAAGGGATTTGCGTTAATTCGGCAACAGCTTGTTGCCAATTTGCAGCACTCTCAATCCAGAACTGCACCCACTGACGAATCAGTCTAAGATTTCGCTCTGAAAAACCTTTCATATCGGGAAATTCGCTCATCAAATCTTGGCTTACTTGCTTGAGAAGTCCTTCACCCCAAGCAGTGATTTTCTGCTTCTCGAGAATATCTGTTCCAAGATCCCAATAGAACATTAATAGTTGCTGATTAACCGTAACAGCAGCTTTAAGCTGGGCTTGCTTTAGCTTGGCTCTTAAATCAGTGATCCATTTTTTGTACTCAACATTATGAGCTATATTCTTCTGTTCATTCATGATTTAGATCTCGAATCCAAGCTTGGCCAAATTGTTACGAATAACGACATCTAATTCAGCTCCCTTTGCCATTTGCTCGCCTAATTTTTCCGTTAGATGCTGCATTTTTTCCATGAAGCTTTCGTCATCATCTTCAACAGCTTCGGCACCTACATAACGACCGGGTGTTAATACATGGCCGTGTTCTGCAATTTCTGCCAAGGTGACACTATGACAAAAACCTGGAATATCAGCATAATCTGCTTTGGTTTCGCCATCCGCTCGCCAGGCATGTACAACATCTGCAATTTTCTGGATATCAGTATCAGTGAGTTCCAGTTGTGAGCGACTAATCATCGTTCCCAGCTTACGAGCATCGATAAATAATACTTCGCCTTTGCGGATTGATTTTTGTTTAGTAAGAAACCATAAACAGGCGGGAATTTGGGTGTTAAAGAATAGCTGGCCTGGTAAAGCAATCATGCATTCCACCACGTCTGCTTCTACCATTTTGCGGCGAATATCACCTTCACTGTTTTGGCTTGAGCTCATGGAGCCATTCGCTAATACGATACCGGCTCGACCATTAGGTTTTAGGTGATACAACATATGCTGTAGCCAAGCATAGTTTGCATTACCTTGTGGGGGTGTTCCGTATACCCAACGTGGATCGCTCTCAAGGCTACCATGCCACCAGTCGGAAATATTAAAGGGTGGATTAGCTAAGACAAAGTCTGCACGTAAATCGGGATGTTGATTCTTAGTAAAAGAGTCGCCTGGTTCTTTGCCGAAGTTAAAATCGATACCACGGATAGCAAGGTTCATTGCAGCTAAACGCCAGGTGGTTGGATTTGATTCTTGCCCGTAAATAGAGACATCGCCTATTTTGCCTCCATGAGCTTCAATAAATTTTTCAGACTGTACGAACATACCACCCGAACCACAGCATGGGTCGTATACTTTACCTTCGTGGGGTGCTAAAACAGCAACTAATGTACGTACTATGCTTGCAGGGGTGTAGAATTGCCCACCTTTTTTACCTTCAGCACTAGCAAACTGGCCAAGGAAATATTCGTACACTTGCCCCAATAAATCCTTTGCATTTTGGTTAGCAGCACCAAAGCCAATGGAAGAGATGACATCAACTAATTCTCCTAACTTGCCATCGGGTAATTGCGCACGAGCATAGCGTTTATCTAGTATTCCTTTAAGTTTGGGATTATCTGCCTCTATTAGTGACAGCGCATCATCAATTAACTTGCCAATATCGGCCTGTTTAGCCCGCGCACGAATACTTTCCCAGCGAGCAGCTGCTGGAACCCAAAAGGCATTCACTACTTTGTAATAGTCGCGGTCTTCTAATTCTTCGGCAAGCATTTCTGCATTAGCATCTGGAAGAAAATATTCATCGCTAGAATCCATGAAGCGCTTGTTTAACTCTTGACGGCGCATTTCAAAGGCATCGGAGATGTACTTTAAAAAAATTAACCCCAGCACTATATGCTTATATTCCGCTGCATCCATATTTGCACGGAGTTTGTCAGCGGTAGACCATAGCTTTTTTTGGATATCTTCTAACATAAAAATCTCTATTCTGTTTCGGTAGATTGTTCTGCTGCATTTCCAGAAATGACCCATGCATCAATTTCACTGGATTTAAAGCGCCATTGTTTACCCACTCGATGCGCTGGAATTTTTCCCTTCTCAAGCCAGCGATAGATGGTTACCGATGAAACAGCCAGGTACTCAGCCACGCCTTCTACTGAAATCCATTTATCTATTGTTGTATCCAAGATAGACCTCTCACCAGTCAAGAAATAATGGTAATGATTATCAAAGATAAAGAATGAAAGATCAAGTTGTATCCAACACATGAGTGATTAAATTTAATACATCATATAAATTGACTGGCAGAGATATAGGGAAAGTTATGCATCACCGGATGACCATACCCAAGCCAAAAACCCGCCTACCCCCACCCACCATCTGTGCAAAAACGAAACACAATCTCGATCGGTGCTTAAAAACTTGCAGAAGATATCTAAGAAGATGATCAATGTTATTTGTGAGCATCTTCTGGATTTTTGATCTTCTTCAATGTATTTCCTCATTGATTATTAGGTAGTGTCCAGAGCCACTGCTGCTCCTCACTACCAAAATATCCACCTGCTTTAACAGACTGAATCTGCAAAGTAGATTTCGCCCTCCTTATCGTTGAATGCGAATAGCCAGCATGTAGATATTGCGCTTCGATATCCGCCTGTGGTAATGGCCCATTCATTAGCAATTCTGATAAAAACTGAATTGCTTTTTCCAATACCCCCTGACGCTTACCTTCATTTGTCTTTTCAGCAGATGCAAGCCAATCTCGTGCTGAGCCTTCGACAAACTGTTTCCATTTGATAAATGATCCGCATCCCCCTGGATGGCTTGCTAGCTCATTTTGCTGTAACTGGTATACAAATCCGCCTTCGTCAGGCCCAATATTGGACTTGGCACGCATTAATAACCAAGTCATTTCGTCTTCGTCATCCTCTTTGGGTAACTTAGCAACTACAAGAACAACACGTGCTAACGCTCCGAAAGCCAAACTACCAGTTAATCGTTCAACCGGATTTCGCCCATGTGTTGCTTTGGAAAAATGTGTAATCCCCACCAAGGCACAACCTAATCTTCCAGCCAAATCCACTAAAGGTTGTAAGCTTCGTCTGACTTCTGCATTTTTATGGCTGTCACCTGTAACAGCAGAGACAATAGGGTCAATTATTAACAACCGGACATTGCCAATTTCTTCAAGCTTCTTTAATAGTGGTTCCATATCAATGGCAGGATCAAAAGATCTATTCTTTTTGCCCTCCTGGACACCAGCAATAAAAAATATACTATCCATATTTGCACCTGCTTGAAGCAGGCGTGGGATTAACGTATCTTTGGGGTCATCTTCACCGCTCCATATCACCACATTGCCACAACTTGCAGGTGAGCCATCAGGCCAACATCTGCCAGAAGATATTACTGCTGCAAAATCTAAAGCTATGGTCGTTTTGCCAGTACCTGGCGCACCTCCAAGCACATGCAACTTACCAGCAGCGAGCCAATCTCTCCAAAGCCAAGCGACAGGTTCAGGATTAATAGTCGAGGCTCTGATTAACTCAACGTTTATTCCTTTTCCTTTAGAAACTGTACTCTCATTAATCATTTCCATTGACAATTTCCTTGCTCAATTAGCCTTCTTATATCATCCACGCGCCACATAGTCAGACGAGTACCAAATCTTACGGGTTGTGGAAATCGACCGTCCTTCACTCCTTTCCACCAGGTTGATTTACTACCATCAATTAATTGGAGAATGTGTTTAAGACGAATACAGCCTTTTTCGGGAAGTTGATACATGTTATCGCTACCTATGTTTGTTTAAGACTCATGTAGTCTCACAAGGTATAACAAGCTAAAACAGGTGAAACAGTTATAGGGGTTTTGGTAAAAAGAGGCATGAGGTTTTTAAATTTCCATATAAACATTGGATGAAAATCTTATGAGGGTTTTTCTAATTTATTTTAGGTCTACCACCGCTTTTACTACAGTCAGGGTTAATAATCGCAATAATTCTTATGATTGCTGTTTCAGATAGATTAGGATAACTTGACTTCAAGTAACTTTGCGCCTGCTTTTTAAAATCTTTGGGAGCCACCTTCTTGTTAATAAGGACTCGTTGCGCCATGTTGGCAATATCTAATTCAGAAGCATAATGTTCATCATCTGGCATTAGTATCTCTTTATCCAAGGGATGAACCTCTTTCAGGCAGTCGCTATTCGTCCATAAGTCGCTGAAATTGCACAATTGACTATGAGCTACGTTACCCACCTTGCCATTAAAAATGAACATCTGGAATTCTTCTAAGTAAATTCTGATCTTCCCAGGATGCGCACTCTGAATCTGCTGCAGTTGTCCCACCGTAAGCAATTGAAACTGGCTGCTTTTAGTGTTCATCATAAAAAAGAGAATATTACCTTTGATTCCATCGCTTAACAGTTGGCGTCCGCTTTCTTCATCGACCTTCAATAACTGAGTTAAATTTTGATCAACTACCACCTGATTATTCATACTGACTCCTAACGCGAAATTATTTTAGAAAATAAAACCAAGGTGTTGGGTTCATTAGCTACCATGCGTTCGACTAGTTCACCCCATTTAAGCCAAGTCTCTTTTTGTTCATCGGCATAAATAGCACGTTGATAGGTAGCGACTAATTTATTTGCTGGCTGATGGTTTAACATGCGCTCAATAACATGAGGATCGGCTTTCAAATACTCACCCCAAGCTGTTGCAGCAGAACGTCTCAAATCATGGGTAGTAAACGGCTGCATTTGCTCTAAAGGTGCATTATTAACTGTTTTCTTCTTAGACCCTTTAACGGCACCTCTTAGCCGAGCAATCACACCTGTTAAAGAATCCTCATGAATATGCCCATGCTCTAAATAACGTCCTGTATCGAAAACAAAAGGAGAATGCCCAGGGATGGGCTTTAAAGCTTCCAGAATAGCGATTGCAAGCTCAGATAAATACATTGTGTGTGCTTGACGGTTTTTACTTCTATCTGCAGGCAAAACCCACTCCGCAGTTTCAAAGTTTAGTTCTGACCATTTCATCCCAGCCACTTCTGAACGACAAGCGCCTGTTAATATGAGTAATTTTATCGCGCTGGTAGTTACCAGAGACATTTTTGAAATATTGTTGTTAGGTGCCAGATCATTGGCCTGCTCCAGCGTTTTCCACAATTCACGTAGTTCTGACGGAACTAAAACGCGATCACGGGGTTTTGCAGCGCTTACAAAAAAATCTTTTGGCTTTAACATTCTGGCAGGATTGGATTCAATCAAATGGCGAGTTAAGCCGTAATCCAACATTAGATTCAAGGTTGTCAGCGCTTTTCTTGTTTCTTCTTTTATTCCCTTGCGGACCATTGCATCTAAAGCACTGGATAGATGAGCACGGGTGATATCTCGCGCCAGTATGATCCCTACATAAGATTTTAAATGCAATCGCCAGCGATCTTCGTGACGCTTTATCCATACGGTCGTTACATTACTGCTGATTTTTATAAACTCTATCCACGAATTGAATAAAGCTTGCATCGTGACGGCTTGGGTATTTTCTGCTTTTGTCGCAGCCCTTGCATTTCTAGGATCAATTCCATCGGCAACCAAACGTCTTAATTCTTTTAATTTCTCTCGAGCTTCTTTAAGAGAAAAATCTTTTAGAGAACCAATAGTCATCTGCAGCCATTGTCTGTCACTGCCTAATCGATAACAAAACAACCAACTCTTAGCACCGTTTGGTCTGACTCTAAGAAATAATCCATCACCATCTGCTTCTCGCCGTTCTTTCCCTTCTGCTGTTAAATGCTCAACCTGCTTTGCAGTCAATTTCCCCTTAAATTAATAGTGTAGCCTATAACATTATTATTTTCTTGCATTGAAAGCAAAAAAACCTAAGGAAAAAATCTTAAAAAAATTTAAATAACATCAGCTTATGATAAAATAAAAATTCATTATTTCACCGAATAAGTTATACTGTTATGCAATTTAAAAGGTTCAATCGATGAATACAGAAAAACTATTTTCTTATGGCACACTTCAATATGAAGCGGTACAACTTGCAAATTTTGGGCGTAAATTAAATGGTGAATCAGATAAGTTACCAGAATTTGAGTTAACTACGCTAGAAATTACAGATCCAGATGTTCTTGCAACAAGTGGCGAAAAATTTCATCCTATTATTACTTATACTGGAAACTCATCGCATCAAGTCACGGGCATGGTATTTACAATAACCCCTGAAGAATTAAAACGTGCTGATTCATACGAAGTTTCTGATTATAAACGTATTCAAGTGATCCTCGCATCTGGCACATCTGCTTGGGTATACGTTCATACCGCAAGTGAAGTGAGAGGGTAGAATGAAATTGTTTGTTATTTATGTAGGTGGATCGCACGAAAAATCACTCATTGAACTGCATGACATGCGATTTGTAGTCGCCAATACCATTGAGGAGACCTATGATACATTGCGTCAAAATTGGTGGGGTATTCCCACTAGCCTTCATCTTGATGCCTGGGGAGTGCTTGAGTATGCCGATGGTCACAGCATTCAAATCTTAAAATTACCCCCTGCTAGGCAAGTGAATAAATTGTATTTCGTTAATTTAGGCGGCTATGATCATCAACAATTTACTGAGCTACATAAAAACGTATTTGTCGTTGCCCCTGATGAAATTCAAGCTAAACAAAAAGCAGTACATCAAATCAATGATTGGGTATCACCACATCGCGATTATCTTCATCAGATTGACTCTATCCTCAATTTGAACGAAATAGTGGCAACAGAAAATCATCATTTGCATTTAAAAGAAGATGATAATGCAAAACCATTCGAATTTCTCTGCCGTTACACACCAATAGGCTAGTCTACTCTAATATTGCAGATTGTTATGCGTAGAATGCAGCATTAATAGCTTTTACCCGTGACTCAATTTTTTCAGGCGTCGTTCTCATCCAGATAATGAGCGACTCCGAGCATATAAAACATACGCGACTATTGAGTTGGATTTTAAACATCTAAACTCTTTTGAAAACTGTCTTGTTGTTTTAATAATGTCTTTTTTGTGATATAATTAGCCATTATTTATTGATTAGAGTTTTATCATGAAAGCATGGGATACCTTTTTTTTGTATGCAAATAATAATGGTGCACCACCTAATCGATATCTTATTGCTAATTGGATGAGCTTGATTTCATTCAGAGATTTTATGAATTTATCGGAGACGAATCACCATAATAATGAGATTGCTAATGCGCAAATCAAGAAGAATTGGATGTGGGATACACGGATCAACACTGAGGGTTTAGTTTCGAGCGGTCAGGATGAGGCGAGAAACCTGTTTTTTTCAGATTATACAAAAAGAACTCGTTATGTGGGCACAACCGTAGCCGGCAAAACGTATGTTAATAACCTCATAGAACAAGAGATAATAACGCGGAAATTGAGTCCGTTTTTTGCAGCGCATTTGCATGCGTGTAAAGATAATATTTATAAAGGTGGTTATAAGCAAGTGCAGTCTAGTATCGAGGCTAATATCCGTAATAGTGCTCAACAACATACTCTTTTGTCTCCCTTGGCTCAAACGATTTTTCAGAAAAGTTTAGTAAGGCCTATTCAGTCTTTAATTGCGTCGGGCATGGTGATTGACTCTGTTGAAACGGCTAGCAAATTAGAACCTATTTTAAAACTTTTACTTGAAACTGACGGTACAATAGCGCTTCTTATTCAGACGAATAAATGTATTTTTAATAGCATAATCGATCTTGAACTTGACGATTTAAAATTGCTATTTACGATTCGCGCTCAGAATATACATCCCATTGCTAAATCAGGGCGAGGGAAAAAAATGGTACGTTTGATAGGTGAGCTTGAGAATGTTCATCGACTTGCTGAAGCTGGTATTTATCCAGAGGATTTAGCGGATTTACCGCATGATGTATCACAAAATTTATTGGCAAATGCGAATCAAGTTGTCTCAACCTTAGAGGACAATTTTTCAGAACAAGCGCAGTGGTTAGACCTTCAACCCAACGAATTAACAGCATTGTTGAGGAATATAAATACAAGCTTACCTACGAGGACAAGTATATCTGCAAAGCCTGAGACCTTGTTATTTTGGTATGGCAATCCCTCGCAAGCCAATCAATTGGAGGCAATGGGCATTCAAGAAAATGATTTATCATCACTCACGCCTACCGTTCGTCATTTGTTTCTTGATAAAAATGCAACTATAGTATCCATCTTACAAAAGAGTCATATTAAAAAAGAGGCTTTGTTTGCACTTTCACCTCCCGTACTAACCCTATTCGTCGACGAATGGTCTAACACAAAAAAATTGCTTCGATTTGATTGGCTAGTAAAAAGTATAGCAGAACAAGCGAACAGTATTTTTTTAGCTGAAATTTCAACAGAGAGGCTAGTGCAACTATTAATGAATGCTAATGCAGTTATTTCAATCATAGATCATTCTATTATCTTACCTGAGCGGCTCATTAGTTTGCCTTTAAATACATTAGCTCTACTTTTGAATAAACCCGAGGAGCTTCATGCAATTGCACAAAAATCACCGATTTTGCTTGAAGAATTACTTAACTTGTCCGACTCGACAGCAATTAATTTACTTCTGGTGCATTATTCGGTGGTTATAAAATTAGTTCGTTCGGGTTTGACGATAAAACAAATAATTGTACATCCAGATAATTTACTGCATTTAATAAATGATTATTGGAATGAAATAGAAGACTTGGTTCGTTATAAAAACGAAGATGGTTCTCTGGATCATTATGCGATACATAAAGCTCTTTTTCATATGTTTTATCAGACACAGCAGTATGAAAAATCGGACGTGGTGAGTTCTTTTATGCAGACAATGGGTGTTATGCTCGACGTTGTCACAGAAAAAAAAGATGGAGCAGCAATAAAAAATGACTCAATGATGATTGGATCAGACGACGATGAGTATATCTACGAAGATGAAGAAGATGATGATTATCGTTATGCGCTGTAAACCCAAAACTGCTTTACTTATTATTTTAAATCCTAACACTGCAACTTGTGATGTTCGACCGAGTAACCATATACAATAGATGACATTGTCTCAATATTAGACTAGCTCCAAGAACCCCTATCATGCGAGTACAATGCGAAGGCGGGGTTACCCCTTTCAACGAGTGACGCATCGTTACAATAAGGGTTTTTAGTGTAATTCTTGTTTTAATGAACGTAAAAATTCCGGCATTTGTTCAATCAGACTTGGGGCATGTTCTCCAGAAATGGGGTAGATGTCCAACGTAGGACATAATTTTTTCCAACCAAGATCAGGAGGTAAATGAGAATTGGCTTCCAACGTCATTTGCGTGACGATTAAACCAATCGCATCCTCATAGGGCAAGGGCTGCCAATGTTGCAAACGACGTAAATATAAAATATGTGTGGATACCACATAAACATATTTCAATGGAAAAATAGTAGTCAGAGATTGGACGCCAGATAAGAAATGATCCAGAAAGGGGATTTTCATATCAACAAAAAGTTTGTGAATCCAACTCATCGTTAACATCCGTAATATTTTAAATTTAAAACAATCCGTAAATGCAATATTTTTTGTAGGCGTCAAATAATGCGGTATTTTTTGGTAAGGAATGTCATAGAGCAGTAGACGTTCTATTTTTTTTCCTTGAGCGCTTAACATTTGGGCGGCTGTATAAGCAATTCGCGCGCCATAAGATACTCCTAAAAAAATGACTTTTTGGGAGGGATTTAAAAAATCTAAAACAGTGTTTAGGCTATCTTCTGCTAACTCTGTGATGTTAAAACGATAACGGAATTGCTTTGCTTCCGGTGAATAATGGATGATGAGCACTTCAAAATGTGACACAACGCTGTCCGCTAATTGACGTAAAACAATGTCTAAACCATGGGCAGGTGGAAATATAATGAGTTGAGGCTTGTTTTCTGCGGTATGAACGGGATGAGCATTTGCCACATTGGTGATGAGCGTGGAAAGAGTCATTTCTTGATAAAACCAAGTGAGGGGGATTTTTTTGCCTAGTAAATTTTCTAGTGCAAGGTGTAATTCGAGGGCTTTTAAAGAATTTCCCCCAGCTTGGGTAAAGTTTTGCTCTAAAATGGCATGATCCAATTGCAGCACTTGCGTCCATGCAGTGAACACCAATTCCGTTAAATGTCCCTGCTCAGTTTTCGGTTTCGTACGTATTGCACTATCGGATGGAGTTATAGAGTATTCATCCAACGCTTTGAGCTTCTCATAATCCGTTTTAAAATTACCTAAAGTCGGCAAAGTGTCTAATGAAATAATCTCGGTTGGGCAAAGATAAGTGGGTAACATGGATTTCAAACGAGAAAAGATCCATGCTTTGTCCATGGCTTTCGACAAAACAACGTACGCGACTAAACAGGTATTCTCTTCTTGCCCACGCACAATAACAGCAGCATCATGAATCCCATCAATACCTCGTAGCGCACCTTCAAGCTCAGAGGGCTCTACGCGAAATCCTCTAATTTTTACTTGCCTATCCGCACGATTTAAAAATTCTAATAACCCATCAGGGCGCAATTGCCCTATATCTCCCGTGTGATAATGAACCAACTCGGGATGATTTGAGTCGTGTGAAAACTTCATACGTGTTTGAGTTTCATCTCGCCAATATCCTCGAGATAAATAGCGACTGGAAACAATAATTTCTCCTGGTGTTCCTATCGGTTGTGGTTGTCCTAACGCGTTCACAATTGTTGTATGACGGTCAGGAATGGCGTAACCAACAGGAATAAGAGGCGTATTTTCAGACCATGTTCTTGGGACAAACCATTGTCGATAGATGGTTGCGCATTCTGTCGACCCAATACCAATATAAAGAAAAGCTTGATCGGAAAAATGTTGCTTAAACAATGATAAATCACTCTCAAACAATCGATCACCCGCGAGATAAACCAGACGAATGGAATGGAAGTGATTTCCTCGTTTTAAATGTTTTTGAAGATGCGTTCTAAAAACAGGGGGCATCGCATGATAGATAGTAATTCCTAACGACTGAATAGCGGCTGTTATGCTTCCAAAGCCTTGGCGACGTAGATCAAACAGAGCAATAGAAGCTCCATTTAATAATGCGCCATAAATATCTCTGACTGAACCCATCACATTTGGAGAATATAGACCACTCAATACATCATCCGGCGCAATATGAATACTTCTTGTGTACTGCAACACATCATGCGTTAATCCCCGTTGATTTATATAAACCCCTTTGGGTTGGCCACTCGAGCCTGAAGTATATACAATGCAGGCAATATCATCCGCGATTCCTTGCGGAATCCATTGTTTAGATTCAACCTTTTCCTCGATATTTACACAAGTAACCCCCTTGGGCAATAAATTTTGCACTTGTGGGTAAGTTTCCGTTGTCACCAAAACCAGTGAAGCCCCACTATGCGTTAAAATATATTTTAAACGTTCGGAAGGAAAAGTTAGATCAAGCGGCACATAAGGCCGGCCTGCTGCCAATGCGCCTAGCATGGCGGCAGGATAATGTCTATCAATGGGTAGCGCCAGAGCAACAGCCGAGCCCTTTTTTACTTGATTAAGGATAACAGAGCCCAAATTCTTGACGTAATGATAAAGCTCAGCATAAGAAATACTGCCATAATTATCGTGTATAGCTATGGCATGAGGAATTTCAGTGACCCATTTAATAAAACGATGAAAAACAGGCTCATCTAACCATTGGTCTTCGTAAGCAGAATAATTCTTATCAACAGGTCCTTGCCAATCTAAAGGAACGGCTTGTTCAACAGTCATTGTGGTCAGCGCTCGCGTAATCATTTAATGATGAATGCTATCAATAAAAGAAGCTCTATGGCAAAAGTCTTCACTGCAAATATCTAGCGTACTGAAAGTATAGTCTGCGTATTGCTGTTGCCTATGTGAAATATCGACAGACCATAGAACAAACTATTGAAATAAAAGTACTGTTTTGCGATAATTATGCGACAAATTTACACAAGGTGAAATCAAATTGAATAAAAAAATGTACGGCATTTTTTTTGGTCTTTTATTTACAACGACTTCTTTTTCCTTATCAACGATAGATTTTTTAAAACATAAAAATGTTAGCACCTTAATTGCCAAAAGATCCAAAAAGTTTCAAAAGGGCAACTTTTCTGATTTGTCTGGCGAATGGAAAGGTGCTTGTGTGACAGAAACGGATGAATCTCCACAATTCACCCTGACTATTCAACAAAATGATTATTCCATTACTTTTAATGAAGATGGTGTATCTCTTACTTACGCAATAAATGGTGTAGAAACTAGTTCATATACAATAAATGCTTATCATTTTACTAGAGAAGATGCTCTTCATTGGAATAAAGAAGGTAATATATTGATCTTCAACTCTTTTTTATCAGATCTTGGTAATTATTCAGGTCCGACTCCAATCGTTACAATAATGGATAGGAGCACGTGGCAATTGCTAAATAATCAACTTATAGTGAGCATTGACGAACATAATTTTGAAGGTGAAGAAACCTATACAAAACACGCTGTTTGTACTTTTTCTAAATTAGTCAAATAATGCTCTAAATTCCATTAACTGAGAAGAAAATGTAGTATGGTTCCCACTGACTACATCAGGGTTTCGAAACAAATGGATTCCCTTGAATATAAAATCGAAGTGGTTTGACTGCCCATTCTTGTGCGTAATGAACACCTATACGCGGTGCTTCAACAATATGCTGTGGCGGCTCAGTATCATTTTTTGTAATGAAAAGATCATCACTTAAAAGATCGTGGGCATTGAGTTGTCTATCGATCTTCATTGCTTGACAGAGCAAACCAGGGCCAGAGGAGCGATCTGTAATATTCAGAATAGGTTCGATCGCACGAATAAGAACAGCAGCTCCCACCCCAGCTGACTCTGTAACCACATTGAAACAATGGTAGATTCCATAGATCAAGTAGACATAGGCAAAACCTGGTTCACCAAACATCACCGCAGTACGTTTGGTGAGTCCTTTTGAAG
>CAZGKX010000016.1:31155-41395 GCA_964525945.1 uncultured Legionellaceae bacterium | reverse complement strand
GCATCCACTTCATCCAGCATGCGAAATGGCGAAGGATTCAATTGAAAAATCGCAAAAACCAATGCCACAGCGGTCATTGCTTTTTCTCCGCCGGAAAGCAAATGAATTGTTGAATTTCGTTTCCCTGGGGGTTGTGCCATCACTAAAATTCCCGCTTCCAGAAGATTACCACAAGTTAATTCTAATTTGGCATGTCCACCACCAAAAAGACGCGGGAAAAGCGTTTGAAAAGCGGCATTCACCTGTTCAAACGTTTCTTGTAAACGCCGTTCCGTTTCTTTATCCATTTTAGCAATAGCCAGCTCTAATGTCGTTAAGGCCGTGGTTAAATCTTCATATTGCTCATCCAAATGCTGCTTACGCTGGTGATCCGTTTGGTATTCTTCAATAGCGAGTAAATTGATGGCCCCCAAACGTTTAATTTTATCACCCAGTTCAGCCAACAATGCTTCACGTTGGTTTAATGTGATCGAACCCGATAAATTGGTTTGGAGCAATTCGAACGACAAGGATAGTTCTTCTAAAGCCTCGTTGATGGCCTCTTGGATGCTGTCCAACCGTAATCGATATCCCTGCTCTTCCAACACAAGTTGTTGGTGCTTTTCTTGTTGTGTTTGAGCCAGTTGTTCTTGTTGTTTAGCGTGATGCTCATCCTGATTTACAGCGTGCTGCAAATGATCCAAGGATTCTTTCATTTCTGCAAGCTGCTTTTCCAGCGATTGATGCCGTGCTATTTTTTCCTCCAACTGTCTCACCAATGCCAAGTCAGGCGACTCTAGATCGAAGCACTGTTTTGCCACCTCTTGTAACCGGGCTGTTAACTGCTGTTGCTGGCGCTGGCCATGTTCTATGGTCGTTAGCAATTGCTTTTTTTCCATCATGACACGATTTTGTGTCAATTCAGCTTGGTGGGATGCCCCACGCATTTTATCCAGCGCGGTTCTTGCTTCTTCGAGAAGGTGTTCCCATTCAGAACGCTCTAGCATCAATTGCTGCTTTTGTTGCTCATGCTGCGCTAAAAGCACAGCAGCCTGATTTTTGATGGTTTCGGAGCGGGCGAGCTCTTCCATGCACGACTCAAATTCAATCCATAACTCGTCATGCTCTTGGCCGAGTTGTTGCTGTCTTTTTTGTGCATGATCGAGTACCTGCTGCTGTTGCCTGATTTTGGCGTCATGAGCCCGCAGTTGCTCCAAGTTTTCCGACACCAACAATTTCTGCTCGGACAAAAGCATTTCGTGGTGGGCGCGTTTTAATCGTAGCTGCTCACGCTTGGCATGCAACGCCAACAGCGCATCTTGTGCGATTTTAAGGGCTGTTTCCACATCCACCAAAGCTTGCTGGCGAGCCAATAATCCGACCTCATCGTGCCGGGTACGATTTGCCAGTCGAATCCAGTTACGGCTTAACCAATGTCCATCTTGAGTCACAATGGATTGATGGTCGTCAATGTTTGCAAGCCAACTGAGAGCTTCTTCCAAAGATTTGGCAGCATAAATATGCTCCAAACGCGTATGCCAATCCGGCTTGTTGCTTGATATTTTATCTAAAAGACGAGGATAAGTAGCGATCGAAGCCATCTCGGGCACAGGCGGTATTTTCAAAAAAATACCGGACACGTTGTTTAACGAGGATAACAGAGGCCACAAGTCATCCATGGAGTCGAGCACCACCCCTTGTAAACTTTCTGCCAAAACCATCTCACAAGCTTGCAACCAAGCGGCGTCCACCTGCATTAATTCGGCAAGACGGGCATGGCCTGACCAAGGAGCAAGCATCCCATCGTCGGCAAAGGCATGGCTCAATGCGGCCTTTTGCGCCGCCAATAACGCTGCTTGCTCAACCGTGAGGGCACTGACCTGATCATGTTGTTGATTGCATTGTTGCTCCATGTCTTGGTGTGTTTGGCGTAACAACGTGTCTTCATCGACAAGCGACTGCACGGCAGCATCGTGTTGTTGTTGTTCGCCTTGTAAATGGGCATATTCGGCTTGCAACAAGACGATGCTTTTTTGTAACTCATCCATATCCTGCAGCGAACGTTCTCGCTCATTTTTTTCAAGGTTGATTTGAATTTTTTGGCGCTTGTCTTCAAGGTGTTGGAACCGAAAACGCTCAGTGTCGAATTCACGTTGGGCTTTATTTAAAGCAAGCAGCAAAGTTTGCCACGCTGCATTCCATTGTTGCTCTTGGGCTTGCATCGTTGTGACGCGAGCTTGTTGGGTGAGGAGCGTTTGATGGCAGTGTTGTAGCTCGTCTTGGCAGGCCATCAAATGCTGTTCGCACAAGGCATGGGCGTCGTTATTTTGCAGCAATTGCCTGGTGACCGTTTCATGCTCAAGTTGAAGTTGCTGTTTCGTTTCGGTGAGGCGTTGTTGTTCGCGTTTGCGCTGTTGCAATGATTCATCCAATCGCGCAATATCGGCGGCCAAATGAAAATAGGCCGTTTGCACGTCCTGATGTTTCACTTGCTCTGTTTGTAAGTTCATCTTATGGGTGGCAATGTTTTTAAGTAAACTTGCCGCTGCTGCTTTATGTTGCTCGTAACAAAGGCTGCATTGGTTGACTTTGTCATGGGCCGTTTTTTGTTCGAGGGTCAAGGCCCGCCATTTTAATGCCAATATTTCGGCTTTGCATAAACGTTCTTCTTCTTTCAGCAACTTATACCGTTCAGCAGCATTTGCTTGGCGTTCTAGTTTAACCAGCTGTTTATCCAATTCATTGCGAATATCAGCAACCCGAGCCAAATTGTCACGGGTGGAACCAATACGTTGTAATGTTTCTCGGCGCCGTTCTTTGTATTTTGAAACCCCCGCCGCTTCTTCTAAATAGGCGCGCAAGTCATCTGGACGAGCTTCAATCAAACGCGAGATAGTGTCTTGGCCAATAATCGAGTAGCCCCGGGAGCCTGCGCCCGTCCCTAAAAAAATATCGGTGATGTCACGTCGTCGGCAGCGGCTACCATTTAAAAAATAATGCGAATCACCATCACGCGTCACCAAACGTTTCACGGCCAATTCTTGATAACTTGCGTACTGCCCGGTCAGGCGTCCAAAACTATTATCAAACACCAGCTCGACCGACGCTTGGCCAACGGATTTTCGATTGGAGGAGCCTTTGAAGATCACATCCACCATGGATTCACCACGGAGCGTTTTCGCAGAGCTTTCGCCCATCACCCAGCGCACAGCATCAATGATGTTGGATTTTCCACAGCCATTAGGCCCCACCACAGCCACCAATTGGCTTGAAAAAGGAATCACGGTGGGATCGACAAATGATTTAAACCCAGCTAGCTTTAACTCTTTCAGATGCATACACAATGCTGGTAGCGAAAAGATGCACCATTGTAAACGTACAATGCCATTGGTGCAAACGACCCGATCCCTTCGCAAATGGAGTCTTCTACAAACGAGGCAATGGCTTGCCAGCCTCAGAGGAAATATTAAGGGATGGAGGTGGAGGTGGCCCTTGCATCTAGATCATTATCATCGGACGCTTTATCGATAAAACTTCGCAGAGAATGCGTGGTGTCGCTGGATAAATCCATGGCACGTTTATAGGCTTTATCAAACTCGACATAATGGTATCGGTTGCAGGAGGTCGTCAATAAATCAATGCGGACCAAAAGATCTTCCGCGCGATCGATGCCACTTTGGCCATGGTAAAGATGGTTAAAACGCGTCAGTCCGCGAATACCTTTTAAATTTTTACGACACCAACGCAAATAATTTTGAATGCCTTCTTGGATATAAAACAAGGAATCTATGTCGCCCGCATTCGGTTCAAGCTCTTTATCAATAAAGCTCGTCAACGCTGTTTCTGTTTTGCTGGATTGGGAACGTGCCGTCGCATAAATGCGTTCAAACCTTTTATAGGCGGCATCATCCCAGTTTTTGTTTAAAGCATTGATTAAACCGTCGAGTTCCTGGGCGCGTGTAATACCACTTACACCATGCTGCCAATACACACTTTTCGACGCCCAAAGTCGATGAGTAGGCGCGCCAGGAGCATGCTTATTTCGCCACTGTAAGTATTTCGTAATACCCTGTTGGATCAACAACAGCTGCGCCATTGTTTTTTTCTGATCAACTGATTTAAGCTCTTCTTGAATAATTTTATAACAACTCTTGTCGTTCAACAACGCCGCTAAAGTCAACGGCGTATGACCATCATTGTCCATTTGATCAAGGCCCGTGCCTAAATGAATTAAAGCGCGGACACCATCGATATCGCCGCGTGCTGCAAACAGGTGCATCGCCGTTTGGCCGTTTGTTACATCAATTTTAGCGTACCTTAAATAAGTGGCTTTAAAATTTAGTTGAAGAAAATTAACCGCTTCAGTTGTTTTGCCACCATTGATTAATTTACTTAATTGATTTAATTTTGCCCGGCGGTGTGCAGGCACGTACTGTTCATAAATCAATTCAGGAGCCGTCTCTAGACGCTGAGCCACAAGAGCCGTCATTTTTTCATCGGCTGCGGTCGTACGTATTTTTTGTCTACAGGTGGGGCAGGTGGCCAGCTTATCATCGGCATGCAAGCGCTGCCCATTTCTTCTAGCCGCTGTTTCTGCTTGTTTAATAAAAGTCATTTGCCATTGCAACCAAGCCTCTGCTTCAACAGAGTGATGGCAATCAAGTTGCAAAGGTTCATTAAAAATCTCAAAAGTCATGGGGCATTTCAGCTTTTCATCATCTGCAGTCATTTTAACCATATCATCGAGCCTTTGCGGTATCTAAGCCATCTTAAGATGGGCAATAATAACACATAAAGCGTAATAATAAAAACACTTGTATTGATTTATTAAACCACATTGCTGTTTTTGTAAAGTTAAGCCATCATTAGGTGATTCATTTTTAAAGGATTTTTTTTGAACAAAGAACTTACGATGCTTGAAATCGCACACTTGATCAGCCAAAAAACAATGCGTGTCTTTTCAAAATTGCAGGAGCAACCTCAGCAACTGACACGTTTTGTTGAAAAAAATTTAAAAATTTGGCTCGACATGCATCAGTTAGCATGGTTGCTGACACGCAATCAACCTATTTTACAAGAGATTTTCTTGCGCTATGCTCACGCGGTGCTGGAATTGCTCCACAATCAAACCGCAGCGTGGCAACAAGGCCAAATGCCAGCCATTTCTGATAAGCGCTTTAACCATGAAGATTGGGTGACTTCCCCTTTTTATAATTTACTTTCCCAGCATTATTTGTTGTGCTGCCACCATGTTGATGGCTTGTGGCATCAACTTGGTGACGACGATCAAACGACCTTGAAACAGTTGCATTTTTTTTGCCGCCAGTATTTAGACGCACTCTCACCCGATAATTTTATTCACACCAACCCTCAACTCATCAAAGAAACCATTCAAAGCCAAGGTAAAAACTGGTTATTGGGGTTGTGCCATTTGTTGGACGACATTGCAGCCAATGCATTTGATTTTAATATACCGATGGTGGAAAAAGAGCACTTTACGGTGGGGAGAAATATTGCCATTACCCCAGGAAAAGTCATTTTCCGAAACGACTTGATGGAATTGATACAATACACTCCACAAACCACCTCGGTGCACGCAATTCCGTTGTTGATTATTCCACCATGGATCAATAAATATTATATCCTTGATTTAAGCCCACGGAATTCATTGATCTGCTGGTTGGTTTCGCAAGGCATCACAGTGTTTACTATTTCTTGGGTCAATCCGAATAAAAGTCATGCCAACACCGGTTTGGATAAATACCTTCAAGAAGGCCCTGTCATCGCCATTGAAACCATTCAAAAACAACTCCAAATTTCTCAAGTCAATGCATTAGGATTTTGCATTGGCGGAACATTGCTCGCTATGTTACTCGCTTATTACCAGCAACAACCAACTTCCCCCGTCAACGCAGCTACTTTTTTAGCCACCATGATTGATTTTACCGATCCGGGTGACATGTCCATTTTTATTGACGAACCACAAATTGCAGCACTTGAAGAACACATGCAAAGCCGGGGTTTTTTAGCGGGGAACAAGATGGCAAGCGCATTCAATGCATTACGTGCACGCGATTTAATATGGTCTTTTTTTATTAAACGGTACCTGCAAGCTCAAAAGCCCCCTCCTTTCGATATTCTTTATTGGAATACCGATTCAACCAACATGCCGGCAAAAATGCACATCGAGTATTTACGTTGGATGTACCTGCAAAATGATCTGGTGAAACCCAACAAGTTGTCCATAAATGGCAGGTTCCTAGATGTCACCCAGATCACCACGTCAACATTTTTTATTGGCACGGAACGTGATCACATTGCACCGTGGAAAACCACGTACTTAGGCTTTCAATTAATGGCAGGCAAGAAACAATTCCTATTAGGAGGCTCGGGACACATCGCAGGTATTGTTATTCCGCCAGGAACCGAAAAATACGGTTTTTATAAAAACCTAAACAATCCCATTGATCCAGAAAAATGGTTAGCCAATGCCAGCCATCACTCAGGCTCGTGGTGGCCGGAATGGTTTGAGTGGCTAAAAAATGAATCCGGCGCTCTGCAACAAGCACCCAATTTTTGCAATCTTCCGTTGCCAGCGTTGATGGATGCGCCAGGCTCTTATGTGCTGCAGACGCATTAGGGCCTGTCGACAATTACCGTTCTCGGCTGCAAATTATCTCGATTTCGCTTCGAGAAGGTGGACAGGCCCTAGTATTTACATACGTCGTGTCATTTGTTTTTGATCGACTGCCTGTAACCAAGGATCATCTGCTGGCATGGCTTTGCCTTCCAAGTAAGCAGCAAACAGCGGTTGATCGGCGTTCTCTTTAGCCTTGGTGTATTGGTCTACATCCGACAAAGCAATAAAATCCTGGAATTGATCAAGGGCCGCGATGTAATGATCAGCTAGCGCTATATTAGACGCTGCTTGAATACCCCCCCAAAAACTGGGCTCTTTTTGACCCTCGAAATGTTTTAAACCATTGCTGAAATAGCACGGTGGAGGTGTATAAGAGGAGTGGTGCATAGAGTTATAAGTTGCCTCAGTGTGTTGTGCATTGGTTTTGTAACCAAAAAGCCCCCAATACCTGGCTGCTCGCACAAAACAATCCTCTTCGTCTTCCACGACAGGTACCGATGCAACAGGTGTTGATTGAGATTGCTGGGAGACAGGATGTTCTCGAATGGGCAACATAAAATTATAACCGGCACCCAGCGCACGGTATAAATCTTCAATAGCACCTCTGACGATGCCTTGTTGCCTCATGTTATTGGCCCATTGTTCCATCGAAGTCGTTGGCAAACTTAAAACGGGGTAGCCTTTTTGACCATTTGCTCC
Organism: uncultured Legionellaceae bacterium; assembly: GCA_964525945.1. GTDB lineage: Bacteria > Pseudomonadota > Gammaproteobacteria > Legionellales > Legionellaceae > CAZGKX01. The sequence goes on along the minus strand of CAZGKX010000016.1, from coordinate 34,077 downwards.
GGCTAAACTGGCCAACCCACCTCCACTTTTTATCGAAAACAACGTGGTTTGTGGCCCATGGTGTCCATCATTGCCGGGAAATAAAAAAACCACTTTATTGGGTTCTAAGCCGTTTTGACGGCAACGTTGTTCAAAGCTATTAACATTAATTGGCCCTTCCACGTATAACATTCGCATTCCGGCACTCCATCATAGTTGGTCAAAAAATAACAGTAAGCGCTTATTATATAATAGTTTGGCTTGATTATACAAAAAATATAACACGTAGGTGGATTTTTATTCAAAAAAAACATGCCGCGAGATAGGCGCGGCATTCAGAATACATTGGCAATAGTCATTTGTCATCGCAAGCCAAACGTTTATTTATTGTCAGCTTTGAAGGGTTTTTGCTGCCCGGGTTGTTGGTAGCTTTTGGTTTCTTGTGCAAAACTTAACATGGCTTTTTCCATAATTTGGAATGATTTTTGCATGTAATCCAAGGCTTTGTGCCCGTTAGCAACTGCAAGTTCAAGTTGTTTTTCCAGGATTTCTTCGGGTTTTTTTAAATGACTAAAATCGTCAGGCTTTAAAAACATAAACCCTTGCATGGTTTTAACATTCAATTCGGCAATGGCCTGGAAAGGTTCTTGAGCTTTTTTGACCATATCTGATATTTTTTCAAAATATTCTTGGTTCATGTTTGTCTCCATCGATTATGTTGCACTGCACAATAAAAGTGTAGTGGATCATTCAATGGTTTGTCAATCCTGGCTAAGAAAAAAAATCCGGCCATTTTTTGAAAAATTGCTGCGCTTGCTCGTTCCACGCTGCCGTGGCTTCGGTTATATAATTATTATTTTTAAATTGGGCGTTTAATCCCATCATCATCTGCTGAAACATGTCACGCGCAGATTGACTCAAGGGATGCTGAGCCAAAAGGATCAATTGACGAAGCAGATCGGGAGATAAGAAATCCGAGGTCGCTTCCATTTCGACAAAAATTTGCAACAAAGTAGAATTGGTCAAATTTTTGCCTGTTGTTGAATCAACCACGTGAAACAGCACTCCCTCGTTCACATAACGTAGCAAATCATCAATGGTGATGTATTGACTGATTTGCGTGTCATACAATCGACGATTTTTGTATTTTTTAATTAAGCGCTCAGGCATGGCAATGTCTAGTTTAAGGTGCTGTGGTCAGAAATGCATTATATGTCGATTTTCCAGAAACTTGAATGGCAAGCTTCTCATAGAAAATTCGAATCATGCCCCCATGTACAATCCACCATTAATTGATACATTAGAACCCGTGATATATCGGCTGTTGTCACTGACCAAAAACTCCACAGTCCAAGCAATTTCTTCTGCTTTTGCTAAGCGTTTAGCGGGTATTTGGGCAATGATTTCTTCTAAAATATCAGGACGAATACCTTGCATTAAACGCGTGTCCACGTAACCGGGCGAAACACTATTGACCGTGATGTTTTTCGACATCAATTCTTGGGCCAAGCTCTTTGTAAAACCATAGACACCTGCTTTGGAGGCTGCATAATTGGCTTGGGAAAATTGACCTTTTTGACCATTGATGGAGGAAATATTGACGATCCGGCCATGCTCTTGTGCTCGCATGTATTCAACAACAGGTCGTGTGACATTGAACATGCCATCGAGATTAACCCTTAAAACGGCATCCCATTGCTGTTTGGTCATTTTGTGAAAAACAGCATCACGCGTTATGCCCGCATTGTTAACCAGCACATCGATTTGGCCGATTTTTGCGGCCAAGGCGGTGATCACATCATGGCATTGATCAAAATCGGTCACATCCATTTCACGGTAATCAATGTTGTGAAAACCATGTTCCCTTAACTCGGCAAGCCAATGCTCGCTATAATTTTCAGCTGAAATATCCAGTGCTATCACTTGGTCATAAAGAGGACTTAATTGCTTTGCAATTGCAGTGCCTATATCGCCTGTTCCACCCGTAATTAATGCTATTTTTTGATTTGGCATGGTAAATTCCTTTTAATATGACCTGTGCGAACCGCGGTTAGCCTGTTTTACATGTATTGACCACCATTGATATCCAAATTGGTGCCGGTGATAAAACTTGCTTCTGTGGACGCTAAAAACGCAACACCAGCGGCAATTTCTTCGGGACGGCCTAATCGTCCAACAGGAATGGCGGCCACAATGCTCGCCAATACGTCCTCATGGACACTGTCCAACATTGGTGTTTGTGTATAGCCTGGCGAAATGGTGTTGACCGTAATCCCTTTATGAGCAACTTCTAAAGCCAAACTTTTACTAAAACCATACAAAGCCGCTTTGGTTGCTGCATAGTTGCATTGCCCAAATTGGCCTTTGCGTCCATTTATGGAAGAGATGCTAATGATACGACCATAATTTTGCTCAAGCATGGCAGGCAATACATTGCGCGTTATATTGAACACGCCTGTGATATTCGCATCAATCACTTGCTGCCATTGTGCAGGTGTCATTTTTTTGAAACTGCTATCCGCAGTAATTCCAGCATTGTTCACTAAAACATCAATCCGGCCATAACGCTCCAGGATCGAGTTCACCAATGCTTCACAATCAGAAAAGGAGGATACATCTGCGTAAATCATATCAATATCAAAACCTGCAGCTTTTTGCATGTTTTGCCATTGTTGGGCTTCCTGGTGTGCTCCGCGTTTATAATAACAAGCTATCGTTTGATAGTCGCTCGATAACCGTTGCGAAATGGCGGAGCCAATTCCACCAGCTCCACCTGTAACCACAGCAACCTTCCTTTGCTCCATGATTCCCCCTGAAATTATTGCTTTGAATAGTTAAGCCAAAACGCGATTCGGAACATACCCCTTGAGTTGTTGCGCAAATTGATGCAATACATCCAAACCTGACTCTTCGGCTTGTTTACACCATTGCTGCAAGGCTTCT
>CAZGKX010000016.1:25100-31145 GCA_964525945.1 uncultured Legionellaceae bacterium | reverse complement strand
ATCAATTCTTTTTGAGAAGACGCTGTTTTTAACCAGATGCTTTGCAACGATTGCCGGTAACTGTAAACCACGCGTAATTGTTCATACCGATTTAGCAACGCTTGTAAACGCGTGTTGGCGCGCGGTGATAATAATTTTTCCTGGCGTCTTAACAAAGTGCCCGCACGATGAAACAAGTGTTTATCCATTTTTGATTCGACATGGTGTTGTTTTACTTGCACGAGAATAGGATGAATAACACGTTTATAATAATGTGCCATCACTTGAAAGCGATTGCCAATCACCGCTTTTACAGTGTCTAAATCAACGTTGAGCTTGCCCGTTTCATTGGCCAATTTAGGCGGTAATTTTTTCACTTTCGCAAGGCCCAAAAAAGAAAGGATGCTAATGTACATCCAACCAATATCAAACTCCCACCATTTCACTGAAAATTTGGCCGATGACGCGTAGGTGTGGTGGTTATTGTGCAGCTCTTCGCCACCGATCCAAAACCCCCAAGGAATAATATTTCTGGATGTATCATTGCATTCGAAATTCCGATAACCCCAATAATGGCCAATACCATTGACAACACCGGCGGCCCAAACAGGAATCCACATCATTTGAATGGCCCAAATGGTAACGCCAGGAATGCCGAACAAAATGGCATTGATCCCTAGCATTAAGAAAATGCCTTTTGCTGAATGACGCGAGTATACATTACGTTCAATCCAATCATTTGGTGTACCATGGCTGTATTTTTCCACCAATTCTTTGTCTTTGGACGCGACACGGTATAATTCCGCACCCTCCCAAAATACCTTTTTTATGCCCAAAACCACAGGGCTGTGTGGGTCACCTTCAACGTCCGTTGTCGCATGGTGTTTGCGGTGAATAGCCACCCACTCGGCGGTCACCATGCCCGTCGTCAACCAAAGCCAAAAACGAAAAAAATGACTGGGAATAGCATGCAACGTAAGGGCACGATGTGTTTGATGGCGATGCAAATAAATGGTGACCGAAGCGATGGTGGTTTGTGTCACAATGATGGCCGCTACCACGTAGCCCCAGAAGGACAAATCTAAAACTCCAAAAATCATTACATGCTCCAATATAGAATGTTGCACATTAAAAAATTGATTGCTTAGTATAACACATTTTGCACAATTCACATTGCATCTCGACGAATTGTGGATGATAATTTAAAGAGAGCATGTAAAAAATGGGGCATGATGAATAATAAATTACAACGTTTGATTGCGCAGTTCATGCCCTTTTTGATCGTGGGTATCGTCATTGCGGTGTTCATCAGTGTTTTGATCTTATTTTCCTATGCCTTGCTTTGGGGCGTTGTGATTGGTGGCACCATTTGGCTCATCGCTTTGATTAAAAAAACTTTTTTCCCGGCCAAAAAACCATCATCGCCTCAGCAACATCAAGGGCGTATCATTGAGCACGATGACAAAACCAACGACCCACCCTAAGCGCATGAAAATTCATCCATGCACAAACTATTCTGCTGTTGCAGCAACGTATTAAGCGAGAGGAAGCACTATGAAAGCCAGTAAATTACATACATTGTGGATCATTGTTTTGTCTCTGATCTACACCGCGCAAACGTGTGGGCATGCAGCCATCAAACACATGTTGGGCACCGTAAAACGTCGCTGGTGTGATGAGGAATTGCAGCGATGGGTAAAAAAAATGGTCAAATTGCTCGGTATCAAATGCAAAGTGTTTAACCCCTATGGTGTCGAACCCCAGAAAGGCCAACCCACTATTGTCATGGTCAACCACAGCAGTTTGTTCGATATTCCATTAAGTTTTCTTGCTTTTCCCAAGCATTCATTGCGCATGCTGGCTAAAAAAGAATTGGCCAGCATTCCCATCATGGGTCAAGGCATGAAGGCAGCTGAATTTCCGCTCATTGACAGAAAAAATCGCAGCCAAGCGTTAAAGGATTTAGAAGCTCTGCATAAGTTGCTGGAAAGTGGCATTGTGATGTGGATTGCCCCCGAAGGCACTCGATCGAAAGATGGCAAAGTGGCCGCGTTTAAAAAAGGGGGATTTATTACGGCTATTCAAGCAGGTGCAACAATTATTCCCATGGGTATTCGCGGCGCAGCAGACATTCTACCCGCCCGCACTTACCAATTTAATATCAATCAAAAAGCAGAAATACACATTGGCAAACCCATTGATGCAACCCAATATGCCCTGGAAGACAAAGACAAGCTCATTGCTGAAACGCACCGCGTGATCAAACAACTCGTTGAAGGATAACCTTTATTTTTTAAATTGCGTAACATGCAAAGCATTGGCGACCACGGGTGGGACAAATCGTCCCACATCGCCACCTAGCGTCGCAATTTCTCGAACCAACGACGATGAAATAAACATATGTTCTTCGGAAGGGGTCAAAAAGATCGTCTCAATGTCTTTTGACAACTTTCGATTCATGCCGGCAAGCTGGAATTCATATTCAAAATCAGACGCCGCTCGTAAACCCCGCAGGATAACGCGAGCCTGTTGATCTTTCACAAAATGGATTAAGAGACTGTCAAAGCCAATCACACTCACGCCAGGTATGTCTTTAACAACCTCGTTGATAAATGCAATGCGTGCTTCCAGCGAAAAAAAAGGACGTTTGGCAGAATTGATTGCCACAGCCACCACCACCTCGGGAAAAAGCGTCGCAGCACGTGTGATAATATCGATATGCCCATTGGTGACGGGGTCAAATGTACCAGGATAAATTGCTTTCAGTTTCATTAGAAAATGCGCAAGGCGCGTAATTGCAAATTTTTGAAGTCTAGCGTATTGTGAGAAAAAAAACCATCCATGGAGAACCCGTTAAAATGAAGGCCATCAAAACTGTGTTGCCCCTAAAATATGCAGTCATTGCGGCAATTGTTTTACTTACAGCATGCTCCACGCCTAAAAACACCATGGAATCCCCTGTGCTGCAAAAACCACAGGAATCCACCACAACTGCGCCCAAAACAGATTTACCGACCGAACCAATGGCCACAGCAAGCCATGCCAATCAATTATCGACGTGGGAATTGTCCGGTGCCATTGCAGCCAAACACCGTAACAAAGGCTGGACGGCATCCCTCAATTGGCAGCAACAAGGGCCAAACCAATACCAAATTCGACTTTTTGGACCTTTGGGTGGTGGCACGGTGGTGATTGAAAAACACAACGGCATCATTACCTACCGTGATGGCCCAAAAATCATCACAGCCAAAAATGCGGAAGATTTATTGGAAAAACAAGCTGGCATTCGCTTGCCTGTTCAAAATCTATATTATTGGGTGCGCGGCATACCCGCCCCCGGTGGTACTCAAACAGAACAACGGGATGAAACCCACCATTTAACGGTTTTGAAACAAAGCGGCTACACCATCGATTACACGGGTTATACGCGCGTTAGCGAACTCGATTTACCGAATAAAATTCGTTTACAAGGTCATGGAGTGGCCATTAAATTGATCATCAAACATTGGCGAATTTAATAAGAATAGAAGCTCCGTTGGGCGGTAAAATTAAGCGAAAATTAAAATAACGCTAGAATTCAGACCCTGTTTATGAGTAAAATATTACTCATAATGATTTTTTATTTTCCTATGTTTTGCCAGGTGCACGATGTTCGAAGAATACATAAAAACGTACCCGGTTATCAATCCTGCCGATCCTGCCGCGGCATTTGACGAAAACCATGAACGGCCGCTTTACCTCGCGCGAGATATTCTCGCCCGGATTTATCGGGTCACCACCTACACCATTTACCCTTTTGGCCAGCTTTGGCAATTGCTTGCAGAACTTGCGTCGCCACAAAATCCGGAAGATGATCCGGATTACAAATACAGGATTCGTTTTTTAATAGACGCAGATTTGGTCATTTGGTTTGCACGAGAAGGGATAGCCGATCATACCATTCCTGCCCACTACCAAATGACAGGTATGCCTTTGACCACAGCACGGTGCATTGCTGCGGGCAATATCACTTTTTCGAACGATTTTACAGAAATTATTGGTTTTAACCACAAAAGCGGAGATTTCAGAGCCCCATTTAATACCGTTAAATGGGCTTTAGCCTTATTTTTTGCAAACGAACACGCATGCCCTACTCCCTTGGCCAAAGAAATAATGGTTGAAGAATTAAACGGAAAAGGAGGAACCGCCAAAGAATTTATTTTTCAAACCAACACCTGCCGTGATTGGATAACCTCTCGATCATTTTATCAAACCTATTTGCCTCAATTTCGCCAGCAACCCCACGCCTTACGCACAGTCCATTATCAACCGGAACGCTCTAAAGAGCGTAGCCAAAGCTTAGGTTTTTTTGATCCATTGCGGCGCTTGTCTCTCCTTCCTGTCACTGCACCCCTCTCAGATGACTCATCACCCGACAGTTCCCCACGCAGTAAAAGTTTGGATATTCACTGGCATTCGTAAACATCACTTCTGAACACATGCAGTTAAAGTTCGGCACAAGTATCCAAACAGCATAATTTATGACAATTATGGTCTATATTTATCATTATGAACGCAATCAAATGGTAAAACTATGAACGATCCTTTTGAGGTTTTGAAAAAACTAGTTAAAGGCAAAGGAGATAAAACCCGTTTGTTTGAAGACGACACGGATAGTTCGAACGAATCAGCTTTGCCACAAAGCCGTGTAAAACATCGCGTTAAATCAACGGGGCGATACACTCACATGCCAGACAGCGTTTCCTCCAATCAAGGGCCCCTACAACCTGCTCCACTTCAAGAGGAACAAAGCCCAATGGACTCTGATACAATGACCCCTTTTCTTGAAACACAGGAATTCGGAAAAACGAGCCACCTTGCACGCCCTCCTCTGGACAATAAATTAAAAGATAAAAAGGAAAAAGCTTCATCAAAACAAACGTCGTCCACTCGCAATAATTATAATAAATTCCATAACGAAGAGGAGATACAAGAAAAAAGAAAAGAACCTAAAAAAAGTCTTTTTTCATCGTTAACTGCAACGTTTAAACCAGATCAACTTTTAAAGTCCACCGATGATGCCCTTGAAGAAACTCAAACCCAAACATTGGCGATGCAAGATCCGGTGCTTACTGAAAGCTATAAAGCACGAATTAAAGATTTATTCGCTCAATTAATGATAGGTAGCGTTAAATTTGAAGAAAAAAATAAAAAAAATTCGACCAACAAGAAAATTATCAATTTACACAATGAACTTATTGTCACCTATCCGACCACCGGGCTCACTGGAATGGATAATGCAGTGAATGATGCTCTGAGAAAGATCGGTTCATTAAGGACAGATGACGATCCATCGAGAGTATCCGTCATTCTAGAGGAGCCGTTCATAGAACCTAATTTTGAAGGGATAGCGAAATTTAAAATCATGCTGATTAAGGAAAAAATCAGAGTAACTCAGGAAAAATTAGCCCGTGATTTAAAATCGGCAACTGAAGTACAAAACATTATCCAAGACAGCCTCCAAGCTTTTTTAAACGAATCTACGACTATTCTTGACAGCGCAGATCCACAACACTTATCTGACAAAACAACTACCGAAAAAAAGGGATTCAAAATTGCCACAAAAAATATCAGCCAAGCATTTAGAACAACATTTAACTTCCCAAAAAAACAAAAACTACACACTCCGTTCTTGCCGGGGCCAGCCACTAGCGCTTTAGACCTTGTATCAGCGGCGCAAGTGATCGATGAACAACTCGACACCATTCAAGCGAGCTTAACAAGTGAAATTACCCTTGAAGAGGCTTTCAATACTTTTAATTTTTTAAACGATAAATTGATAGACTATTCAGGAATTAAATTAGAACAGCTCATCACAAAGATTAAAGATAAAATTCAACAGCAAAACCCGCACACGGTGATTAGCGAAGGTGTAATGAGCTATTTAGAGTCGGTAAAAATAAAGATCCAAGACATATCAGTGGTTGAGTTATCTGCAACCGTGGCATTCCTTGACACATTAGAGCGCTCCGACTACTCTAATCTCGCTCAAAAAGACAATCCCGAATTAAATACGATAATTAACCT
>CAZGKX010000016.1:15919-25020 GCA_964525945.1 uncultured Legionellaceae bacterium | reverse complement strand
AAAACCAGACCGGAAAAACGATAGCCTCTAATATTCAAGAAAATATTAATAGTCGCGATCCTGTTATTAGAGCGGCTACGCTCAACTTTTTGAGTGATCAATTAAAATCGATTCAAACCAGCCAGCAACTCAAACAAATCGATGAGCTACAAGCAGCATCCAAGGATGATAATGCACTCGTGGCGTTTACACCTTTACGCGAAAATATTCGTACCGAGGTTCAAAGACAGCTGTCTGAACTTTCTGGTTCATGGTCAAGTGAAGGCCAAGATATTCACCCGTTGATCTTGGCAGCCAGGCAAAAATTCATAGCAGCTCAAAATACAATAATAGCGGGTCAAAAAACTACAACCGCGCAAATTTTAGCTGCCCGAGATGAACTCATTACATTGTATAAACAGACAACTGAAGACGAAATTTTAAGCAAGCTTAGCGGATTACCTCACACTATAAACACAACACTTCAAAATTCAGTTGAAGCCTTTAAACTTACATCCTTCGTATTCGACACTATGGATATAAGTAAAGACATCACAAACTTCGTTAACAGTCAAAAAAAGCGCACAGGACTTTCCGAAGCCTTAAAAAAATTAAAATTAGTGGAAAGAATCATTCTTTATGTGCGTAGCCCTTCTACAGTTACAATACCAACGGAGTTAGACGCGTATTTAATAGAAAAACAAAATGAAAGAATTTTAGAAAAGATTACAACCATCAAAAACAGCATCGCACAAAACACACAACGTAGCGACTATATCCAAAGTGGAATAAATGCCTATCTTGACAGTGAAAAAGAACTCCACACCACCAAGGATCTCGTCCCTACACATTTAACCGATCTACATCATAAATTACACAATTTGCAGTCATTAGAGAACGTTGTAACGAATGAGCATGGGAATTCTTCACTCTTGGCATTCGCCACAGCAACGCAAACGCTTCCTTTGCTTAATCATAAGATTGCGGAGGCTGCACGCAACACTATCGACCATCTTACTCAGTCAGTCCAGGATAATATTGAAAAACATGATCAACTGATACAAGATGCGGTAAACAACTATTTTGATACTGAAACAACCCATTATGACACAATGGATTTAAACCGTTTAGATAATTTGGTGGATGATTTACAGGCGCTGCAAGCAGCAGCCTCTAATAAGGAGGCGCTGCTGAATTTACCTGTACTTAAAGATAAAATTATAGCTGTAATGAACGAAAAATTTATTTCATATAAGAACTTAATCTCCAAAGCTTTTAATGAATTAGGGGATGATCTTATTAAAGAAAGCGTGGTTTTTTATTTGGAGGATATGAGTCTGTCAATGAAAAATGCCACACCCATAGAGGCCTTCGAAATCACCAAAAGCATGAGAACACTGGCAACAGCGGTTGCAGCTAAGACTGACATTACAACATTAAATATTGTGGCTCTTCAAGAAATAATTCAAGTAAAAGCCCTAGAAAGATTTAAAAAACTTAAGAAAAATATAATCAACATTGTGGGTGTACCTGCCGACCAAAAAGATGTTAATAGCTTTATGTATTACGGTCTTATGTGTTATTTGGAAGAAAAGGAAGCTGAGTTATCCAAAATTAAATCTACTCAAGGCGTACAGATCGTAAAAGACATCGAAGAATTGAACACGAATCTTCTGGCTCATAAAGATATTCAAGAACAACAAACCATCATTACAAACCTATTCGTAGGTTCTTTGCCGCAATTTAAGGATTTAAAAGCATCTCTTGAGAATTTTCTCAATGACGACACCTTTTTAAGCAATTCATGCGTTGTGCATAATTTTTCAGAAAAAAAAGTTATATTGGATCAGTTGAAATTTGCAATCAGAGAAACATTGAACCAGCTGGAGTTTTCACCCAAGCCGAAAGCCAATTTACTCATTGCCCGATTATCAAAACAGCTTGGTCAATTTGATACAGAAACCAATAAACCACGCCCTTATTTATGGTTTGTACCGAAGGCTCCTACGAGCAATACGGACTCTGTCACAACATCCAATAAAAAATTCAAACAGTTGTATAATACCCAAATAGAAAAAAATATTAGCGGGATAAAAACTAAATTAAATCTTAAATAAAAGAAAATGTGCATTTGCATCAACGTTCATGTTAAGCCCGTGCAAAATCAAACGCTAAATTTTCAGCGATGCTGGATTGATCAAACGCCAAGGCCAGCAATCGATCGACGCCCAATGCGACGCCACTGCAAGCCGGTAACCCTGCTGCCAAGGCGTGCAACAAGTAGCCATCAGCCACAGCAGGTTCCAAGCCCTTGGCTTGCCGAAGCGCAATATCCTCCGAAAACCGTGCTTGTTGAGCATTAACATCCGTTAGCTCATGAAAACCATTGGCCAATTCAACCCCACGAAAATACACTTCAAACCGCTCCGCAAAACCATTATTGACTTGCGCAAGGGCGGCTTGCGACGCGGGGAAATTATACACGGCAACGGGTGTTGGCACATTTGCTAAAGATGGTTCAACCACATGGCTCATCAATAAAAATAAATATTGATCACGATCCAATTCATCTACAGCCAGCACGTTTTGTAATGCATGCCGGGCGAGAACCTCGCGAAAATCATCCAGACTGGCAAGAAAGGGGTCTAAACCGCATGCGTCGATAAAAATTTGTTGGTAGGTTGTTCGAACCATGGCTTTGCTGCCTAATATCATTTGCAACAAATCATCCATTTCCGTCATGAGCGCATGGTGATCAATCCCCAATTGGTACCACTCCAACAGGGTAAATTCCGGGTTGTGCCACCGACCCAATTCATCGTCCCGAAAGACGCGCGCCAACTGATAAATAGGCCCACTGCCCGCCGCCAATAAGCGTTTCATGTGGTATTCAGGTGAGGTTTGCAAACAATACGGTTTGTTGCGAAATGTGGCTTTGATGTTGCTTAAGTAAACATCGGTCACACCAAACTCAGCCATGATCGGTGTTTCGACAGCGAGGTAACCACGGTCGTTAAAAAATTCCCGAATGTTGGCTAAAATTTGGGCGCGTTTGCGCAAAGTCTCGATAGAAGCCGAGGGCTGCCAGTTGCTGTAGGACATGTTAGTAGAATATACCCAGTTCAAGCTTGGCCACTTCTGACATACGTTCTTGCGTCCAGGGCGGTTCCCAGACAAGCTCGACCGTGCAATCACTGATGCCTTCCACCTGATTCACCGCTTGCTCGACCGTGCCAGGAAACGTTTGAGCGACGGGACAGCCAGGGGAAGTGAGGGTCATTTGGATGTGGGCGTGCTGATTTTCATCGATAGCAATATCGTAAATTAAACCGAGGTCGTAGATATTGACGGGAATTTCTGGGTCAAACACAGTTTTTAAGCCGTCAATAACCGCTTCTTTTAATGCTTCATTGTCTGATTTTTTTTTAAATCCGAACATAATTTTTAACCTTTCATGCGTCGTCCATGGTGGGCACGCTTTGCTTTGCCCACCCTACAGATTGCTATAAATGTAGGGTGGGCAAAAGAGCGCAGCGATGTGCCCACCGTTCGGTCAGAGAACGGGATCAACCCTCGGTTGACACCAACCCTTCCTCTTTTTTTAATGCCGCTTCCAAGGTGTGCCAAGCCAAAGTTGCGCATTTCACGCGGGCAGGATACACCCGCACTCCCGCCAACACGGCTAATTTATCCAAGGTTTTGGCATGCTCAACATCCTGGGTCAACATGCCATGAAAACGCTCAAACATTTCGTGGGCCACAGTGGTGGTTTTACCCTGCAAAGCTTCGGTCATCAACGATGCCGAAGCCTGTGATATCGCACAACCACACCCCACAAAACTGATCGCGTCGATAACGTGATCTTCAATATGCACATAAACCGTCAATTTATCCCCGCACAACGGATTAAACCCCCGTGCTTGGCACGTGGCATTGTCCATCGTATGGTGGTTACGAGGATTGCGGTTGTGATCAATGATCACTTCCTGATAAAGCTCCCGTATATCCATTAAGCAAATACCTCGATCACTTTTTGCAAGGCGTTCATGCAGGTGTCAATTTCTTTGGGCGTGTTGTAAAACGCCAACGAGATCCGCGATGTCGCAGCCACTTCAAAAAAATCCATCAAGGGCATGGCACAATGATGGCCACTGCGGATGGCAATGCCTTCATTGTCTAAAATTGTACCAATATCATGGGCGTGGATGGTCCCGTGTACAAACGACAAGATTGGGGCTTTTTCTGCGGCTGTCCCTATTATATTATAGCCTTTTATGGCGCGTAAGGCGTTGGTGGCATACTCAAGCAAATACGTTTCATAAGCCTTGATCGCCTCCAAATCCAGTGACCACAAGTAATCAATGGCAGCCCCCAAACCTAATACCCCAGCAATATTGGGGGTGCCTGCTTCAAATTTATGCGGCAATGGGGCGTATTGGGTGGCTTCAAAGGTGACGTAATTGATCATCTCACCGCCACCTTGATAAGGAATCATGTCCTCCAACAACGCTTCCCGCCCCCACAACACCCCAATGCCTGTTGGTCCATACATTTTATGGCCGGAAAATGCGTAAAAATCGCAATCGAGTGCTTGCACATCGATGGGCAGATGAGCACTGGCCTGCGCGCCATCCAATAACACAATAGCGCCATACGCACGCGCCATTTCAATCATTTTTTTCACAGGATTGATGGTGCCCAAGGCATTTGACGCATAACTAAGGGCCACAAACTTGGTGTTGGCCGACAATAGTTTTTCAAACTCATCCAGTAAAATCTCCCCTTCCAAGGAGATAGGCGCCACCTTCAATACCGCCCCCGTTCTTTTACAAACCATTTGCCAAGGCACAATATTGGAATGATGCTCCATGTGCGTGATTAAAATTTCTTCACCGGGTAAAATTCGAGGCGCCAGGAAACTCTGTGCCACCAAATTGATGGCTTCTGTCGTGCCGCGCACAAAGATGCATTCACGCGGCGCATTGGCATTGATAAAATGGCTTACTTTTTGGCGCGTTGCTTCAAATTGCTCAGTGGCCCTGACACTTAAAGCATGCACACCACGATGGACATTGGCATTGTCTTTTTCATAATACAACGACATGGCATCGATGACTGCTTTGGGTTTTTGAGTGGTTGCAGCGTTGTCCAGGTACACCAATGGGTAGCCATACACGTCTTGGTGTAAGATCGGAAAATCTTGCCGTATGGCGTGTAAATCCAAGGACTCAATCAAGGCAATCTGCTCTTTATTCATAACAACCCTCTAATGTTGCGTTCATCCATGTCGCAAGCTCCGTGTTTGGAATCAAGCGGATGTTTTCCGTGGCAAAGGCTTGGATCAAATATTGAGTGGCTTCGCTACGACCAATGCCGCGGGTGGCGAGGTAAAACAACGCTTCTTCATCCAATTGCCCCACCGTTGCTCCGTGGGTGCAGATCACATCATCGGCATAAATATCCAGTTGCGGTTTGGTGTCAATTTCTGCCTGCGGTGATAACAATAAGTTTTTATTCTGCTGTTTGGCTTCGGTATGCTGTGCATCTTTTGCCACCAACACTTTGCCATTAAAAACACCGCGCGAGCGTCCAGCTAAAATGCCTTTGTAATTTTGTTCACTGTAGCAATTGGGCACGTTGTGGCTGACCAACGTGTGCTGATCCATATGCTGACCTTCTGCGGGCAAATAAATGCCGTTCATCAAGCATTTGGCATGGGGTTCGGTTAAAGCAATCGTCAAATCATTGCGCACCATTTTGCCACCCATGCTGAATAAATGATTATTAAATTGGCTGCTTTTCGCTTGCTTCACGGCAATGTGCCCAATGTGATAGGCTTTTTTGCTTTCACGTTGCATTTTGTAATGGGTCAAACAAGCATTTTTGGCCAAAAAAACTTCGGTAATGGTGTTGGTGAAATAACAGGCGGTATCATCGCCCTGGTAATCTTCAATGATGGCTGCAGCACTGCCTTCTTCAGCAACGATCAAATGGCGCACATGCAAGGCTTGGCCTGTGGTGTTTTGCCAATGCGAAATACACAACGGCTCATGCACAGACACCTGAGCCGGCAAATAAATAAACAAACCATGGTGCAACATGGCTGTGTTTAACGCCTGAAAACCGTGTTCCTGAGGAACAATTTGTGAAAGATAAGGCTGTATTTTGTCAGGATGCTCGAGCAACGCTTGCGCCAAAGGCAGGATGATAACACCGGGGGGCAAATAATTTTTTAGCGCGTCAAGACCGTGCACTGCACCATCGATCATGCGAATGCAGTGTTTGGCAGGGATTGCGGCGTGTTCTGGTTGGGGGGCACTTTCTAAGGCACCGTCAAGAGACTGGGTAAACGTTTGTTGCAAGAAAGAATCCAACAAAGTGTATTTCCATTCCTCGTTTTGCCGCGTGGGAAAACCTAAACGTGCAAAATCGGCCACAGCATGTTCTTGCAATTGCGCCACCCAGGCGATGGAGGAGCCGTGCTGTTTAGCTTGCTGCTGGTAGAAATCAATGATAGCGCTCATGCTTGTTCCATTTCCTCCAACCAATTATACCCTTTGTCTTCCAACTCCAGCGCCAGTGATTTATCACCGGATTTGATAATACGGCCATGGGCCAAGACATGAATAAAATCGGGTTCGATGTAATTGAGCAGGCGTTGGTAATGGGTCACCAAAATAATCGCGCGATTCGGCCCGCGCATGGCATTCACGCCTTCGGAAATGACACGCAAGGCATCGATATCCAACCCGGAATCCGTTTCATCAAGAATCGCTAATTTGGGCTCAAGAGCAGCCATTTGCAAAATTTCATTGCGTTTTTTTTCACCGCCTGAAAACCCTTCATTGATGCTGCGGTATAAAAAACTCTCGTCCATGTCCAACAATTCGCATTTGGCGCGAATAAAATTTAAAAAATCGATCGCATCCAACGGCGGCTTACCTTGACCTTTACGCACGGCATTCACCGAGGCTTTTAAAAAATTGATGTTGGCAACGCCTGGGATTTCCAAGGGGTATTGAAACGACATGAAGATGCCTGCTTGGGCACGTTCATCTGGTGCTAAAGGCAATAAATTTTGTTCTAAATACGAAATTTTACCACCGGTTACTTCATAAGCGGGATGGCCGGCCAATACCTTTGACAACGTGCTTTTGCCCGAACCATTTGGCCCCATAATGGCATGCACTTCACCCGCTTTGATGGTCAGGTCAATCCCTTTTAAAATAGGTTGGCCATTGATCGCTACATTTAATTGTTGAATTTTTAACATATTATCCTACCGCCCCTTCCAAACTGATGCCCAGCAACTTTGTCGCCTCCACCGCAAATTCCATCGGTAGCTCTTTCAAAACTTGCTTGCAAAAACCATTCACGATCATAGAGACCGCGTCTTCGGTGCCAATGCCACGTTGTTGGCAATAAAACAATTGCTCTTCACTGATTTTTGACGTTGTTGCTTCATGTTCCACTTGTGCCGTTGGGTGTTTGACTTCGATATAAGGAAACGTGTGCGCAGAACACTCACTGCCCATCAACATGGAATCGCATTGCGTGTAATTACGCGCATTGACTGCCGTTGGGGCAATGCGCACCAAACCACGGTAAGCATTGTGCGAACGCCCGGCACTGATGCCTTTGGAAATGATCGTTGAGCGGGTGTTTTTCCCCAAATGGATCATTTTGCTACCGGTGTCAGCTTGCTGCATGTTATTGGTAACAGCGACGGAGTAAAATTCTCCCACCGAGTCATCGCCTTGTAAAATAACGCTGGGGTATTTCCAGGTGATCGCCGAGCCCGTTTCAATTTGCGTCCAAGATATTTTGGAACGTTTACCTCGACAGGCACCCCGTTTGGTCACAAAATTGTAAATTCCGCCCTTGCCTTCTTTATCACCGGGGTACCAATTTTGAACCGTTGAATATTTGATCTGCGCACCATTTAAAGCCACCAATTCAACCACGGCGGCGTGCAATTGATTTTCATCGCGCATGGGAGCCGTACACCCTTCCAGGTAAGACACATAACTGTCATCATCAGCAATGATCAGGGTCCGTTCAAACTGACCAGTGGATGCAGCATTGATGCGAAAATAAGTGGACAGCTCCATAGGGCAACGCACGCCTTTGGGGATGTACACAAATGAACCATCACTGAACACAGCGGAATTAAGTGCTGCGTAAAAATTGTCACGATAAGGAACAACCGAGCCTAAATATTTTTTTAACAATTCAGGATGAGAATGCACCGCTTCTGAAAACGGGCAGAAAATAACACCTTTTTCAGCGAGTTTCGCTTTAAATGTTGTCGCAACCGAGACACTGTCAAACACAGCATCGACAGCAACGCCAGCCAGCATTTCTTGTTCACGCAGCGGAATACCTAATTTTTCATAAGTGCGCAATAATTCGGGATCAACTTCATCCAAGCTTTTAGGGCCCGCTTTTAGATTTTTGGGCGCTGAATAATAAGAAAGTGCTTGGTGGTCGACAGGTGGGTAATGCACACTGGACCATACTGGAGGAGAAAGTGTTTGCCAATGACGAAATGCCGTTAAACGCCATTCCAATAAAAACTCAGGCTCACCTTTGATTTGCGATAAACGCCGAATAACATCTTCATCCAAACCAGGAGGAAACGTTTCAACTTCGATGTCCGTGACAAATCCATGTTGATATTCCCGCTCCAGCAGGGTATTAATTTGCTCGTTTTTAGCCACGATTAACTCCTGCTAATTGCTTGATTCGATTGAGCTCTACAGTGGCGATTGCCGGTTGAATCAACACATCTAAACTAACGCCATCCAGAGCCGATTCAATGGCTTGACTGATCAATTGCCAATTGCTTTGGATATGACAAACCTGTTGCAAAGAGCACTCATTGTGTTGCATGCTGCATTCTGTTATGCCGCGTTGTTCATCCAATGCATAAATAATTTGCGCCACGGAAATCTCAAGTGCCGCGCGTTGCAAGCGATAGCCACCATTGACGCCACGTACCGAAGACAACAAGCCAGCCGCAGTAAGACGTTTCAATAACTTGCTGACAGTGGGCACCGTCAAATGCGTGTGCAAGGCTATCTCGCGGGCATTGCAAAGACGTTCTGCGTGCTTGGCAAGGT
>CAZGKX010000016.1:9988-15909 GCA_964525945.1 uncultured Legionellaceae bacterium | reverse complement strand
GGTACGCCATAACAACTGTTCCATAATCTGCCAATTTACTGATGCGAAGCATACCACCCTTGCCTTTAACAATCTAGTACTAGTTAGGTCTTGTATCTTTTTAAGAGGCGGGATATTACTCGAAACAGTCAAAGCAGTCAAACCAAGCAACCACGAGCCCCATTTGCAATTGCTGTTTAAATATCCTCATATGCTACACCAGCTTGCGATCCAATGTTTACAAATAGCTCATATTATGTACAAAAATAAGTTGACAATAAAATAATTCCGGATACAATACACGCCACGCTAAATGGGTTAGGAATTCACCGTGAACAAAACTCAAGTTGTAGCCAACTCGCTGTTTGTTGTCGCATGCGCTGTTCTTATCAGTACAAAATCATTCGCAGAGCCCCTTAACCTTTCTCAGCTAAAAACAGACGTTAAACATTATCATGATTCAGGTGCTTATCAAAAAGAGCTTGCGCAAGTCATTACCGGTGCTCAAACCTATATCGCTCAACGCAGTGCCATAAACGAGCATGAAGCTCAACCTCAAAAATTAGCCATTGTATTAGACATCGATGAAACCAGCCTTTCCAATTATGACACGATGAAGGCTTGTGATTTTAGTGGCAATAGCAAGCGTATCCATCGCGCGATACTGGCAGCCAATGCGCCTGCCATTGAACCCATGCTGGCCCTTTATAAAAATGCCCTACAACATCATGTTGCCGTTTTTTTTGTAACCGGGCGTGAGCAGTCGGAATACCAAGCCACCGATAAAAATTTAAAAGCAGCTGGTTATTCACAATGGGCTGGGTTGTTTTTGCGACCCAATAATTATCACCAACCGTCCATTGTGCCTTTTAAATCACAAACCAGAGCCAGCATCGCGCAACAAGGCTACACCATCATTGCCTCTATTGGCGATCAAGAAAGTGACTTGGTGGGTGGTTATGCAGAAAAAACATTTAAGTTACCAAACCCCTATTACCATATTGCCTAGTACTGTTTCTATTTAGTTTTGATAGGCTTTTGTCATTCCCGCGAAGGCGGGAATCCATTCCTAATGAGGCATTTTGCCTAGCCATGTATGTCGATGCCTATCAAAACTAATGGTACTAGTTGCCTTGAATGAAACATCAAGGTACTCCTTAACCTGTTCAAATCTTTTTTATCAAGCCTTTCCCGCTGGATTAATTCCGCTCATAAACTAAACTTTAAGTATGTAATTTGATCGAATACCTGCTAGGAGCCTTCCATGGCAAGAGGATTTTACTACACCGACAGTCAAGCACGTTTTGATGAATTCAAACTGGCTGCCGACTATTTTAAACACAATCCCGGTGAGGTCAAAATATCGAGAAAAAAATGGCAAGAATTATACCCCAACAACCCTCCGCAAAATTCTTATCTGCAACGACCAGACGGTCAACTTTTGGCCATAGCCCACGGCGAGGGAGCAGTGCTGGGTAAGGGGGCATCAGGTCGTGTAAAATTTGCCATGGATATTCATGGTGGACATTATGCTTTGAAAATTGAAAGCACAAACACTGACTTGCAGCAAAATGAGTCGAAGACGCTTCAAAATCTTGGTTTAATGCATGGCGATAAAGTAACACGGCATACAAAATCATCTAAATCTCAAACTAAAGTAAAATTTTACAGCACGCTCACCTATTTAGGTAAAGATTTAGCGGATTACAACAATCAAGTCCACCCTTCACCGAAAGAGAGGAGAAATGACGCTCGAAAACTTGCCTGGGAAGTTCATAAGTTACATGCAGGATTTTATTCTAAAGATAACACAAAACTCGCTCATTTAGACATTAAACTGGAAAATGCAGTTAGAACAAAAAACGGGCGAATTCGTTTAATCGATTATGGTTTTGCCGAATCCCTGCACAGCCCGGACCCCGTTAAACTCCGTGGTACACCCGACTACCTCCCAGTAACTCCGTCAGAATGGGCAACCATAAAACATCCACAGGTAACTCTCCTGAAAAAAGATGAGACAGTAACAGCAATAAACGAGCGTATGCAAAAATTAAAACGGGAGGGATGTGACGCGTTTGCGTTAAAACGCCTGATTTTTTACCCTTTTACTGATTATCAAACGTTATTCCCAGCATCTGATTTCAAAACACTTCCACCCAAGTTGCAGTCGATGTTGGACACCAAAAATCCGGCTAACTATACCTCTAAAGACACGCCTCTTGACATTACTTTTGCGTTGATCGAATACGCCATGATCCGCCTAACCAAGAATGCAGAAAAATTTCCTGAAAACCTTTCTACAACGGTCAAAGAACAAATTTGCACTTGTTTCGGGCTATTGGATGAATTAAATGAGTGCGTTGAGGATCTCACTGTATTTTCAGAACAGGCCATGCAAGCTTATCAACTTAAAATCATGCGGACCCCAACCGCCGAATACCCTGCTTTAATAAATACCTTTTTAGCCACCAAAAATATCGCGGAAAAACTAAAATTATCGCCAGAAAAAATTTTGCAATATTCCGACCTCATTTTTAATCATAAAAATTTGAACATTCATTGCAACGAATTGGTCAGCCTGGAAAATTGCTCAAAATTGCTGGATAAAATCAGTGCCTGTGGTGTCAAGGGCGTTGATGATAAAGGGATCAGAGATTATATCGCGGCAATAAAACTCCGTATCAATACGGTTGCTCCTAATCAAATAGGTGAGCTAGAGAATGAACTCACAAAAGCCTTGGAGGGTGTAAATTCTCCCGAAATGCAATCTGTGAAACAGGAAATAGAGCGATTGCGTAAAAAAGCAGCCTATTGGACATGGGGCAGGAATGCCACGTTAAACAAAATAACGAAAATAGAGAACGTGTTGCAAAACGTGCCAGTTGAAGCAAGATTGCATGTGTTTACCTATAAAAATAGCGATGAATGCCACGAACTCAGAAAAGCCTTGGCTCATAATCGATGGCGCAATAAAGGCAAAGAAATTGATTCGCAAACAAACAATGTTACCCACAAAGCAGCGAATTCATTTAAACATTTAAAAACCCAATACGGTGAGATCACCAAAGAATTGAAAAAAGAGAAGCATGAAAAGACCACGGCAAACACACCTGATGATCCAGAATTTATCGATATCAGTCTGGGCTAAAACGTACAATGGATGTAAGGAAATAAAGCGTTTTTTGCCGCAGCTTGAATCATTTTAATGTATGAAGTAAGCCACTCACCTGAATATTTTCTTGATACACATAATGGCCAATAATCTGCTGTGCTTGTTCGTTGGTGAGCGGTTTGGTGATGACACCATCCATTGCATAATCGGTGCAATCGTATTGCACCACTTCAGCATTATAAGACGTCAACGCAATGATGGGTACATGGTGTTGTGTGGATTGTTCTTTTTCTCGTAATCGTTTGGCGACAATATAACCTGATGTATCTTGCAAGCCAATGTCCATCAACACCAGATCATATTTGCCAGGCTCAAACATATTGCACGCTTGTTCGCCTGAGGACGCGATATCCACTTGGCAATTTAATTCTGTTAATAACGCATGTTCTACTTTTTGGGCAATAATGTTGTCCTCCACCATCAGTACATAAGGTGGTTTACGAGAACGGCGTTTGTTTTTGGTGGCCACCAAGTGTGGGTCGGATGAATGAGGAGTGATTTTCCTTTGTTCTGACACCTCCATTAAAACAACAACCAAACCAATGACATGCTTGTCTTTGTCAAACAACGGTACGCGATTGGCATGAAAATAAATTGTTTTTTCTTCATTTACAACAATGGGGGCTTCGACAACATTGTATTTGGCGTGCCCTGAGAAAATGACCGCCATGTCATCCAATTTTAGTGCTTCCACTCGGGCTGCAGGCCAATCAGTGTGCTTTATTATTTGCTCATAAGGGGTTCCAGAAAAATCTTTGATCTGCCTGACGCCAAGCAATTTGATAAAATGATCATTGCAACCTTTAAAATCACAATGCATGTTCACCCAGTACACAATATGGGGCATGCAATTGATGATATCCATGTAATACTCATGGAGCGCTAATAAATCCGCATCTTTCCCTAGGGCGGCCTGTATAGGCATGCTGCTTCTCCAAAAAAATGGAACGCATTCTAAGTATAATGCATTCTGCCGAAATTTCTTTCAGCAGAATGGCATCGAGTACAACTGCCTTGGTATGGGCAGACACCTGCTTTGATTTTAAATTGGCAATCAAAGCAGGGCCTTGGTCTAGTAATTAAGCCCTATCATTTTATGTTGGGCCAAGGCCCAACCTACAAAGAAGAATCGACAATTTGCTCGTAAAATTATGGAAAGCTTAATGGTAATCCACACCAATGATTTCATACTCCACCAGTCCTCCGGGAGTATTCACCGCCACCACATCATCAAGTTCTTTACCAATCAACGCTCGACCAATAGGAGAGCTGTAAGAAATTTTACCGAGTTTAATGTCCGCTTCATCCTCACCTACAATTTGATAAGAGATTTCCGTGTTTGTTTGCACGTGGCACAATTTCACACGCGCACCAAAAACGACTTTGCCTTGGTTATTAAGTTTGGTGATATCCACAATTTGAGCATTGGATAATTTGGCTTCCAGATCTTGGATACGACCTTCTGTAAAACTTTGTTCTTCTCTTGCTGCATGGTATTCCGCATTTTCTTTTAAATCACCATGGGCGCGTGCAACAGCGATCGATTCAATAATCCGTGGGCGCTCAATGGTTTTTAAACGATGCAGTTCATTCGTTAATGCTTCTGCTCCTGCAACAGTCATCGGATGTTTTTGCATGTTTACCTCTAAATAATTTTTGCATGTTCTTGTTCTTGGACATTCGCCATGTTTAATGTAAATCTTGTAATCGCGTAACCGTTTTCCTGTCTTCGTATTTCATGGCCAAACAAGCGGCTTCAGCCCCCGACAAAGTTGTAGTATAGCTAACCTTGTGTTGCAATGCATTACGGCGTATTGCAAAAGAATCGGCTATCGCTTGCTTGCCATCCGTCGTATTGACAATAAAATCAATGTCTAAATTTTTAATGTAATCGACAATATGAGGGCGCCCTTCCGCTACTTTAAACACCCGTTTGCAGGCAATGCCTGCCGCTTGAATAACATGCGCGGTTCCTCGTGTAGCGATAATTTCAAAGCCTAAGGCAATCAAGCGTTTCGCAATCTCACCGATGCGTGCTTTGTCAGCATCACGCACCGATAAGAATGCCCGGCGGCGGCGAACGATATTACAACCCGCACCCAATTGCGCTTTAGCATACGCTTGCCCAAACCGTCTGGCAATGCCCATGACTTCACCCGTGGATTTCATTTCGGGTCCTAAAATAGAATCAACACCCGCAAATTTAATAAACGGAAACACCGGCAGTTTAATGGAATAAAACGCAGGCATAGGTGCATAATGGCTCAAGCCTTGCTCTTTCAGCGATTTACCAATTTTGCAACGTGCAGCAATTTTGGCCAGTGATAGACCCGTCGCTTTGGACACAAAAGGCACCGTTCGTGAAGCACGTGGATTCACTTCCAAAACATAAATATCATCCGCTTGAATAGCAAATTGTGCATTGATCAAACCAATCACACCCAACTCCAATGCCAATAACCGCAATTGTTCAATCAAATCCTGCTGGACCACCACACTTAAGCTAAACGGGGGTAAGGTGCACGCAGAATCACCGGAATGAATACCGGCTTGTTCAATATGCTCCATGATAGCTCCCACCAAAACCTCTTTCCCATCGCAGACAGCATCAATATCAACCTCGATGGCATCTCCTAAAAATTTGTCCAACAAGACCGGCGAATCATTCGAAACATGCACTGCATGCGCCAAATAATGCCTTAAATCCGCTTCATGGTGAACAACTTCCATCGCCCGTCCTCCAAGGACGTACGACGGGCGCACCACCAAG
>CAZGKX010000016.1:4840-9978 GCA_964525945.1 uncultured Legionellaceae bacterium | reverse complement strand
GATTGCTTCTTCTTCACTGCGTACCGTGCCATTGGCAGGTTGATGCAAATGCAACCGTTTCACGATTTGTTGAAAGCGCGCGCGATCCTCTGCTTGATCAATGGAGTCTGGTGAGGTGCCAATGATCGAAACGCCATTTTCTTCCAACGCGCGCGCCAATTTTAAAGGAGTTTGACCACCATAATGCACAATCACACCGTGTGGTTTTTCAAGCTCAATGATGGCCAGCACATCTTCCAACGTGATGGATTCAAAATACAATCGATCTGACATGTCAAAATCAGTGGACACTGTTTCTGGGTTGCAATTGACCATGATGGTTTGATAGCCTTCTTCACGCAATGCCATCGCTGCATGGACGCAACAATAATCAAACTCAATCCCTTGGCCAATACGATTTGGCCCCCCACCGAGTATCATGATCTTTTGGCGATCGGATTCTGGGCGTGCCTCACACACCGATTGATACGTCGAATAGAGATACGCCGTGTCACTTGCAAATTCCGCAGCACAAGAATCAATGCGTTTATAAACAGGTCGTATGTTTAATTTATAGCGATGCTCTCGCAACGATTTTTCTTCACAGTTGATCAATTTTGCAAGATAGGCATCCGCAAAACCGCGTTGTTTAAGCTCGCGCAGGGTGTGCGGTAAAATATCACTGACCGCACAACCACGTAATTGCTCCTCAGCCAACACCAGCTCTTGAATTTGTTCGAGAAACCAAGGATCCACGCGGCATTCTTGATGAATTTCTTCGAGTGATAAGCCGTGGCGAAACGCATCCGCGATATACCATAAACGGTCAGGCGTCGGCTCGCGTAGATGCCCGCGTAACACAGCCATTTCCCCGTCTTTTTTAAACAAGGGTTGCAACCCGCAGCGATCAATCTCTAAACCGCGGATTGCTTTTTGCAATGATTCTTGAAAATTTGAACCGATTGCCATCACCTCACCCACAGATTTCATTTGGGTCGATAAGATTGGAGACGTTTGCGGGAATTTGTCAAAATTAAAACGAGGGATTTTGGTGACCACATAATCAATGGTGGGCTCAAATGAAGCAGGTGTTTTACCTCCGGTAATTTCATTGGCCAACTCATCCAAGGTATAACCCACAGCCAATAACGCGGCAATTTTGGCGATGGGAAAACCAGTCGCTTTCGAAGCGAGCGCTGAACTGCGGGAAACACGTGGATTCATTTCCACCACCAGCATTCGACCATCATCAGGGTTCACTGCAAATTGCACATTGGAGCCACCGGTATCAACACCCACTGCACGTAACACGCGGATTGCCGCATCGCGCATGCGCTGAAACTCTTTGTCCGTCAGCGTTTGAGCAGGTGCAACAGTGATAGAATCCCCTGTATGGACTCCCATCGGGTCCAGGTTTTCAATCGTACACACAATGATGCAATTATCATTTTTATCACGCACCACTTCCATTTCAAACTCTTTCCAGCCGAGCACAGATTCATCGATCAGCAGTTCATGCGTGGGTGATAGCTCCAAACCGCGCGTGCATATTTCTTCAAATTCTTCGCGGTTGTAAGCAATGCCTCCACCACTGCCACCCATCGTAAATGACGGACGAATAATGGCTGGGTAACCTAATTGGGCTTGGACCGATAGCGCTTCTTCTAAACTATGAGCAATGGCAGAACGTGGCATTTCTAAACCGATTTTTTTCATCAGCAACCGAAATTTATCCCTATCTTCTGCCTTGTCAATGGCTTCGCGGCTGGCGCCTATCAGTTCAACATTGAAATGCGCCAAAATACCTTCACGCACGAGATCCAACGCACAATTTAACGCTGTTTGTCCACCCATGGTGGGCAGCAATGCATCAGGGCGTTCTTTTTCAATAATTTGCGCCACTTCCTGCCACAAAACCGGCTCCACATACGTCGCATCCGCTAATTCAGGATCCGTCATGATGGTGGCAGGATTCGAATTGACCAGAATAACCCGGTAACCTTCATTTTTTAAAACGCGCACAGCTTGCGTGCCCGAATAATCAAATTCACAAGCTTGCCCGATAACAATGGGGCCTGCGCCGAGGATCAGAATAGATTGAATATCAGTTCGCTTGGGCATGGTCTCTTAAATCAAAAAAACAAAGTGACCTATTCTACCGATTTTTTTTTAACATTTATACCCATTCCACCTGAAGATCTTGGATTTTTGCTATCGCATTTTGCGCCTATGAAATTTTAAAAAGAGTTGTTTTACAATTTGACGAAATAATAACATCTACTCTATACCTTATAATAATGACAAGGCTGTTAGGTGAAAAAGTGAAACTTATTACATTCCTTATTTTGTGCCTATGTCCGTTGTGGGTGGCGGCTCAAAATCCGCTCGCCAAGCCCACGTGCATAGGCCTAAACCTTGAAGATGCCGAAATTATTATTGCTGATATTAATACCAAAATGACCCAAGGTTTGTCTGACTTTAGCGATTTAATGTCGGCGGAAAAAAACATTGCTATTTTTCAAAAACAAGCTGAAAGTTGTCTGGTGTATACCGAAAGTCGTGTGAAAACAATCGACAAGATTCTCGGCGCATCCAAGGATGAATCAGCGTTGAAACCCGATCCTAAACGCGTGAATTATTTATTGCAGGAAAAGCAAAGCAATGCTGATCTAGCGAATGAATGCCGCTTTTACAGTTACCGCGCCCAAGAAACCATTGATCGCATTATGACCGTTTTAATGCAAGAAAAAGGTGATCAAATATTTTTGCGTGTGCCGTTTTCAGAGCAACCAGCAACGGTCACCCATTTGCCGGTGTCATTGTTAGGCATTTTAGCAACCTTTGATGAAAAAATTTTATTCAATTTAATGGTATCCGCATTGCTGGGGTTGTGTGTTGGATTATTATGCATAATGTGTCTGCATTTGATGTATGATAAAAAAGTGGAGCTTAAGAACGCATCATTTCCACAGCAACATCAAATGACAATGATCGATCCCTATGACAGCATCAATACACAAATCATACAATCCTTTAAGTTGTTCTTGCCTCTCCTCTTTATTTTGATGTTTACAAGTTTTTATTTGAAAATTCATATTCGGCATTTTGCATATGCTAATAGCGTGATATTAATCAATGACATGCTTTTAATGTATATGATTTCGATCGTCACCATTAATTATTTATTTATTAAAAAACCGTGGGTATCTTACGAAAGAATTTTAGATAAATTTACCCTGCTGGTTGCGTTGCTGACATTGGCCATTGTCATGATGGCAGGTGGGCTTCGTTTCATTTTTCATGCAGAACTGCCTTTTCAATTTTTCGCAGTAAGAAATCTGTTATTTGTCTTTATCATCATAAGGTTATACATAGCCTTTTTAGCGTGCCCGGATGATCTTGCAAAACGTATTTATCATCGCGTATTGGTGTTTGTATCTGTCGTGGCGATAGGTTTAATTGGCGATATTCTTTTGGACAACCAATTCACCACCCCTTACACCAAATATGTTCTAAAGTTAATTTATTTTTGTGGTATCAACATCAGCTTATTTTGGTTATTTGCATTGTCGTTTGAAAGCGATTATTTTAAAACCAACCTGACATTGCCTGTGCTGAATGCTTTAAAACACGGCTACATCGCCATTTTGGGATTGGTGCTTTGCCTCATTGGCTTCAGTTACCCTTATTTTAATTTTAGTTTTGCAAGGAATTTTTTTGGCAGTATCGTCTTGTTTTTTATCTTACAGGAAGTGAGCATTTACATTGGCAAAGTGTTTGCAGGACTGCATGATCAATCGACAAAATGGGGAAAAATCATTCATGAACGGTTGGATATTTCCTCCAACAAACAATTGATTGAACTTTCAATCATACGTGTGCTTTTTAACTTACCCATCCTTTTTGTGGTGTTGTTTGGACTGATGGAAATTTGGGGGGCATCAAGTTATGAAATTCAATCCCTTATTCTTGATTTGCAAAACGGTGTACAAATTTTTGGCTTAACGATTTATCCTTCTCGCTTGATTCATGCCGCCAATGAATTTTGTATTCTCCTTTTGCTGGGGAGAGCGCTCGCCGTTTATATTTCGAACAGCCCGCGCTTTACTCAAGAAAAACACCGAAAAGCGACAGTGGTGGCCCTCATTACTTATATTATGTTCTCAGCAGCCTTGATCGTAGCATTGGTCATAGCAGGCATTAATTTTTCTGGGATAGCCCTTATCGCTGGAGCCTTGTCGGTGGGTATCGGTTTCGGTTTGCAAAATTTAGCGAGCGACTTTGTGAGCGGGTTGATTTTGCTCATCACCAAACCGGTAAAAATCGGTGATCATGTCGTTATTAATGCTTCAGAAGGGTACATTACAAAAATTGGGCTGTTTTCAACGCAAATGACGACCTTGCTACAATCCAATGTCATTTTCCCCAACGCAACGCTGATCAATCAAGCCCTAAATAACTACACCTTGCATGATAAAATGTGGCGATTGAACATTCAAATTTATGTTGAAATCTCCACTGACTTGAAGGTAGCTGAGCAGATCATGATTGAAACCGCTCGAAAAAACCCCAACGTAATTACCACCCCCCCCAATTTGCCTAGTGTTTTGTTTGAATTGACCTTATTGCCTTCCGGCATGCAAGCGGTTGTATTGGATTTGTGGTGCGTCATCCAAGATGTTGATATTAAACACATTGTCACAAGTCAGCTCAATACCCAACTTGTCAAAGAATTTGCTGAGGCGGGCGTTAAAATGAAAGCCTTGTAGGAAATTTCATGGGTAGGACAGGACGGCATTAATGCTGCATTAACGACGTCCTAAACGTTGCAAGCTGTATCAATAACGATAATGATCAGGCTTATAGGGGCCTTTCACTGGCACACCAATATAATCTGCTTGTTTTTGCGATAATGTCGTGAGTTTAGCGTTAACGCGCTCCAAATGCAGGTGCGCAACTTTTTCATCAAGATGTTTCGGTAAGACATACACTTGATGCTGATAGTTTTCCGCGTGTTGAAACAATTCCATTTGCGCCAAAACTTGGTTGGTGAACGACGCTGAC
This sequence comes from uncultured Legionellaceae bacterium, assembly GCA_964525945.1. Lineage (GTDB taxonomy): Bacteria > Pseudomonadota > Gammaproteobacteria > Legionellales > Legionellaceae > CAZGKX01. The sequence goes on along the minus strand of CAZGKX010000016.1, from coordinate 4,935 downwards.
ATGACAAAACTAGGGTGGCCTGTGGCACAGCCTAAATTCACCAATCGCCCTTCAGCCAGGACAATAATGCGTTTACCGTCTGGAAAAATCACATG